>CAZNBI010000108.1:0-3946 GCA_964571065.1 uncultured Rhodobacterales bacterium
AATAAAAAATCAAATATAAATTCTAAATCAGCTCTTCAGGAGCTCGTTTTGCAAAATGGTTTAAGTCTTCCAAATTACGAGTTAATTAAAAAAGAGGGCCCTGACCATAATCCCTTTTTCATTATCAAAGTAACAGCCATGGGTTTTTTTTCTGAAGGAAAGGGTAAAACAATAAAGTTAGCAGAATTAGATGCTGCAAAAAATATTTTGAAAATAATAAGAGAGAAAAAATATTAATAATAAGGAAATATCATATTCTGGATTAGTTTCACTTGTTGGTGCACCTAATGCTGGTAAATCAACTCTGATAAATACAATTATTGGTGAAAAAATAGCAATTGTCAGTCATAAATCACAAACTACACGTACTTCAATTAAAGGAATTTTTTTAAAACAGAATACACAAATTGTGTTTATAGATACACCTGGAATATTTAAATCAAAACGTTTTTTGGATGAGTTAATGGTTAACAACGCATGGAAAAGTTTAAATGACTCAGACCTAGTATGTTTATTATATGATGTTGGTATAAAAAATATTAATTCAAATACTTTAGAAATTATTAAAAATCTTAAAAATATTCATAGGCCAGTTGTTTTGATTTTAAATAAGATTGATTTAATCGATAAGAAAGATTTATTACCTTTGATTTCAGAATTTCAAAGTTTATTTAAATTTGAAAAAATTTTTATGTTATCTGCATTAAAAAGTAAGGGGATCAAAGATTTTTTAGATTGGATAACAAAACAGATGCCTGTTGGACCATTTTTGTATCCAATAGAAGATATTACAGATACTAATTTAAGATATTTAGCATCTGAAATTTTAAGGGAAAAACTTTTACTAAATATGCATCAAGAAATACCATATAATTTAATAGTTTCAACGGAAACATGGAAAGAAAAGAAAGATAATAATCTTGAAATTCATCAAAATATTTTTGTGTCTAAAACTTCTCATAAGGCAATGATATTAGGAAAGTCAGGTCAAAATATTAAAAGAATTGGTATTTTAGCTCGAAAAGAAATGGAGAAAGCTTTTAATAAAAGAATTCATCTTTATACAAGAGTAAAAATTCAGGAGAATTGTCTTACAAATATTAGTTTACTTAAATCATCAGGGCTTAATGTTGATGCCTGAATGGAAGGATATGACTATTCTCTTATCCTCAAAACCATTTGGTGAGACTGGTATGCTAGTATCAGTATTAAGTAAAAATAATGGCAGGTATAAATCGTTTGTTCATGGAGGGAATAGTGTAAAAAAAAGATCAATTTTTCAGAAAGGAAATATATGTAATGCTGAGTGGAAGGCAAGAATATCTGATCAAATGGGTTCAATAAAACTAGAACTAGTTAGTTCTACTGCAACTAATTTTTTTAACTATCCTATTCAACTTACTGCTTTATCAGCAGTTTGTGAGATTTCTGACTATATTCTTCCAGAAAGGGAACCCAACCAAAATATTTTTATTGCAACCTAAAATTTATTTGAATTATTAAAACTATCTAATGGGTTGAATTTTGATTGGGTTAAAGGATATGTAAAGTGGGAAATAGGGCTTTTATCAGAATTAGGTTTTTCTCTAAAATTGCAAGAATGCGCTGTTAATGGCAAACGAGAAAATCTTTCTTTTGTAAGTCCAAAAACAGGAAGGGCAGTAAGTTACAATGAAGGGCTGCCATATAAAGATAAACTATTAGTTTTGCCAAAATTTTTAGGTGGAAATAATAATTCTACTTGTTTAATTAGTGATTTAATTTTAGGTCTTAATTTAACTAAATATTTTCTTAATTTTAATTTTTACAATAATAATAGTATATCTCCTTCAAGGATTAGACTTGAAAAACAATTACAAAAAAAAATTATACAGGCTTAATGTTTTATGAATGATAAAGTTGATTTTTTAGAGAAACAAATTAATTCAGATTTTTCCAATGAGTTAAGTAAAAGATTTTTACAATATGCTTTATCCACAATAACTTCGCGTTCTTTGCCAGATGTTCGTGATGGATTAAAGCCTGTGCATAGGCGACTTCTCTATGCAATGAATTTATTAAGCCTTCAGCCAAATAAAAGTTTTAAAAAGTCAGCAAGAGTAGTTGGCGATGTTATGGGAAAATATCATCCACATGGAGATGCAGCTATTTATGATGCTATGGTTAGAATGGCGCAGGAATTTTCTATGAACTTCACTCTTGTTGAGGGACAAGGCAATTTTGGAAATATTGATGGCGATAATGCTGCTGCAATGAGATATACAGAAGCGCGCATGAGTGAGGTAGCTAACTTAATGTTAGACGGCATTAATGAAAATGCTGTTGATTTTAGAGATACATACGATGGTACTGGTAAAGAACCAGTTTTATTACCTGCAGGGTTTCCAAATTTAATTGTAAATGGAGCGCAAGGAATTGCTGTTGGGATGGCTTGTTCAATTCCTCCCCATAATTTAAATGAAGTTTGTGACGCTGCTTTATATCTAATTGATAATAGAGATAAAAATCATAATGAACTTTATAATATTATTAATGGTCCTGATTTTCCAACTGGAGGAACAGTCATTGAAAGTAAAGATAATATCATTGATACATATAAAAATGGAAGAGGTTCATTTCGTTTAAGAGCGAATTGGATTTTGGAAAAAAAGTCTTCAGGAACATGGCATATATGTATAAATGAAATTCCATATCAAGTTCAGAAATCGAGGATTATTGAAAAAATTGCTGATCTTATATTGAATAAAAAGTTAATAATGGTTTCAGATGTCAGAGATGAGTCATCTGAGGAAATAAGAATTATTATTGAACCTAAATCAAGAAACGTTAGCCCTGAAGATATAATGAACACATTGTATCAAGTTACAGATTTAGAAATTAGGGTTCAACTCAATTTAAACGTATTAGATAGTGATGGTTCTCCTAAAATTATGCCATTAAATGAAGCAATCATTTCGTGGATAGATCATAGACGTGAAATATTAATTAGAATAAGTAATAACTCTTTGAATAAAACAATTAATCGCCTTGAAATTTTAGATAGTTTTTTGATTGTTTTTTTAAATCTTGATGAGGTTATCTCTATTATAAGAGAAGAAGAAGACCCTAAGAAAAAATTAATGATGAGATTTAAACTTTCTGAAAATCAAGCAGTTGCAATTTTGGATATGAAATTACGTAATTTGCGAAAGCTTGAAGAACAGCAAATAAACAAAGAAAAAATTGAATTGCAAAACAAAAAATCACAATTAGAAAAATTATTAAAAGAAAAAACTTTGCAGTGGAAAAAAATCAAAAACGAGATTTTAAATATTAAAAAGATATTTAAAAATGAACTAAATAGAAAAACAAATATAGAGAATAAAAACATAGAATATAGTAATGATATTTCTTTAAAAATAGAAAAAGAGCCTGTAACTGTAATTGTTTCAAAAAAAGGTTGGATTAAATCCTTTAAAGGCCATTCTGCAGATTTAGACAGTATAAAATTTAAAGAAGGGGATGAGCTAGGTTTATATTTATTATTAAGTAGTTTAGATGATCTGTTGTTATTTGCTGAAAACGGACGATTTTATAATATTCCTGTTTATAAACTTCCGACTGGTCGTGGATTTGGGGAACCCCTTTCACTAGTTTTTGATGATATAGCAGATGAAAAAATTCTATTTTTAAGCGATTCAAAAAATGAAAAACTTTTATTGGTTTCTAATGATGGAAGAGGCTTTATTGTAAATTCACATGAAGTCATTTCAAAAAGAAGAACAGGGAAACAAATAATGAATCTAAAAAGCTCTAACAAAGCCATTTCATGTTCATCAATTAATGGAGATATGCTTGCAATAGTTGGTGAAAATAGAAAATTATTAATATTTGAAGTAAATGAAATTCCAGTATTAAGCAAAGGTCAGGGTGTGATACTTCAAAGGTATAAAGATGGTAAATGTTC
>CAZNBI010000109.1:0-3928 GCA_964571065.1 uncultured Rhodobacterales bacterium
CCAAAATAAATTAGCATTGAACTAGTATACAAGACACTTCTTAAAAGAACATTACGTAAACTATATATATATATCTTTTTAGAACTTAAATATATCCAGATTAGTATTAAGCTAATTACAATTATACTTCTTGAAAAATGAAACTGCCAAAGACTACTTTCTTGGGATATGAATGGAATAAGAACATCGTTTGGACCAATTACAACAAAAGCTAAAATGATTAATAAACCACCTTGTAATTCAGGTGTTAAATTTTTAAATATTTTTTTCATTAATCAAAAAGATTTTTGTAAATATTTCTCAGTTTTTGCTTTTGCACTTTACCCATAGCATTTCTAGGCAGTTCTGAAATAAATATAATTTTTTTTGGTTGTTTGAAATTTGCCAATTTGTTTTTTATTGAACCAATTATTTCAATTTCCAGATTTTTGTTTTCATCACCTACTATTATTGCAATAACTGCTTCCCCAAAATCTCTATGAGGAACACCTATAACTGCAGATTCCTTTACATTAGGATTTTGATCTAATAACAGCTCTACTTCTTTTGGGTAAACATTTAACCCACCAGAGATAATTAAATCTTTATCTCTTCCTATAATTGACAGATATCCATCAGAAGAAAATTTCCCTAAATCACCTGTTACAAAGAAACCGTCTTTTGTAAAGCTGTCATTAGTTTGTTTTTTCATTTTCCAATATCCAGAAAAGACATTATCCCCTTTAATTTCTATCATCCCAATTTTATCAACACCTAACTTTTCACCAGTTTTAGGGTTAGTTATCCTGACATTAATTCCTGGCAAAGGAAAGCCAACTGTTCCGGCTTTTCTCTCTCCGTCATATGGATTTGAGGTATTCATATTTGTTTCTGTCATGCCATACCTTTCAAGAATCTTATGACCTGTTTTGTTTTCAAATTCTTTATGTGTCTCAGAAAGAAGAGGCGCTGAGCCGGAAATAAATAACCTTATGTTTTTGGTTAACAAATGATTTAAATTTTGGCTTTGAAGCATCCGCGTGTAGTATGTGGGCACACCCATCATAACTGTTGATTTTGCTAATTTCTCTATAACTGTTTCTAATTTAAATTTTTCAAGAAAATTGATTCTAGCACCACTAAATAAACAGATATTAAAAGCAACAAACAGACCGTGAATGTGATATATTGGTAATGCATGTAGCAAAATATCATTGTCAGAAAATTTCCATATTTTATAAAGTGATTTAGTATTTGAAACTAAATTATTATGAGTAAGCATAGCCCCTTTTGATCTTCCGGTTGTTCCCGAAGTATATAAAATAGACGCAATGTCATCTTTATCTCTTTTAACTGGCTCAAATATATTTTTTTGAGACTTAACTTTTTCTAAGAATGGTCCAGATAAATCATTTTCTAATTGAGCAGTCTTAATATTTTTATTTGAGATATTTTTAATACTTTCATAATTTGATATAAATAATGAAGGTTGTGAATTTTCAATAAAGTAATCAATTTCAGCAGGTGTATAACTTGTATTTACTGGAATATAAATACATCCAGCTCTAATAGTAGCTATGTAAATAGCTAAACAAATTACAGACTTCTCTAATTTTACTAAGACTCTATCATTTGCTTTAATTTTTGAAACTAATAGAAAATTAGCAATTTTATTACACAGTTGATTAAACTCTTTAAATGAATATTTACTGTTTTCTGTTTGAATAAAAATTTTTTCTGATTTCTCAAAATTAGAAAAAATTTCATCATTCAAAAAATTGTCTGACATAAAATTTATTTAAAAATTATGATAGTTTATTTAAGTCTTTTAGAGATGGAAAGTTTTCTTTGCATTTCCCGCAAGACTGGTTTCTCAATTAATTTCCCATCAATTACAAGAAGACCTTTGCCTGATTTCTCAAACTCATCAACAATTTTTTCTGCTAGTTTAATCTCAGCTTCTGATGGTGTGAATACATCATTTAGTATTTTGATTTGTTTGGGATGAATTGAACCCTTGCCACTAAAGCCTAAATTTTTAGCAAGTATGGCTTCTTTCTTCATCCCATCCATATTTTCCAAATCTAGATAGGGTACATCTAAGACGTCAATGCCTGCGTTCGCTGCAGCATGTACAATTTTAGATCTTGCAAATAATAAATTTTCCCAAGTGTTCTCACATCTTAAATCTGCTGCCATGTCAACACCACCGAAAAATAATGCAGCTATTCTTTTACTAGATAATGCTATGTCATAAATACTTTCTAGCGCCTGATTAGTCTCCATTATTACGTGTAATTCTGTCTTTAATTGAGCATCTGTAAGAAGGTCGTCGATTAACTTTATTTCATCAGGAGATTGAACTTTTGGGAGCATAATAGCTTTTAAATCAATTCCACTTGAGACAAAAGCCTCTAAATCTAATAGTCCGTGTTTTGTTCTTTGGCAGTTTATCCTTACAACTATTTCTGTACTTTCATTTATTTCTAATGTTTTTAATGCTTTGATTGTCGTAGCTCTTGCCTCGTCTTTATCATGCATAGCAATTCCATCCTCGAGCTCAATGCAAACAATATCCGCTCCAGAAGAAATAGCCTTTGGGAACATTTCAGGTTTTAAACCAGGTGTGAAGATAAAACTTCGTCTTGGTCTTATTTTTAAATCATCCATACAACCTCCAAATATAATTTATTTACTTTAACTCCAGAATTTATCTTTAATGATAATTTTTCTCCTATCATCTTCAGAAATATTTAAAAATAAATTATGTTCTTGTTTCCAGTATTTCCTATCAATCATCCCAATAGCAACATTTACTTTAAAGTCGGGTGACCATGCTGCAGATGAAATCTGCCCCACCGTTTCATTATTAGAATTTAATACTTTTAGACTATAGGTAATTGGTTTAATAGGCTCACCAATGATTTCTATAGGTTTTATAAGTCTTTGTGGCTCCTTTTTTGATTGCAATATATCATAAGCTAGACATCCTTCACTAACACCAGAAGATAAAAACTTACCCAACCCAGCCTCAAACGGGGTATTTGTTCCATTGATGTCATTTCCATATGATAATAATCCACTCTCAATTCGCTCTATCAAATTTGGACACCCTGCCCTTACATCTAGATCTTTACCTAAACTAAAAAATTTGTCCCACATATCTTGACCATTCATAGAGCCATCCACATATACCTCAAAGCATATTTGATGTGACCAACCAGATCTGGCAACGATCATTCTCTTTCCATTAAAGGTAATTGTTCCATGCCGAAAGAATTTTAATTCGGAAATTTCTTTACCAAACATTTTTTCAATCAAAATTTTTGATTTTGGTCCTTGTATAGAAATTATATTAACATCAGGTTCAAAAATATTAACATTTAATCCCATTCCATCAGCTAAGCCTTTAAAATAATAAATTACATCAGAGTCTGCTATTGAAATCCAGTATCTATTTTTTTCTAATTTTACAGCAACTGGATCATTTATCATATAACCATACTTATCGACCATTGGAATATAGTAACATTGATCATCTTCCATTTTACTTATATCTCTTGGTGTCACCATTTGTAGTATTTTTGTTGCATCCGGTCCTTTGATTTCTATTTGTCTCTCAACCGATACATCCCAAACTTGAACAGCTCTTTTTAAATGATGATAATCATTTTCCAAAGTATCAAATACTGTTGGTAATAACATATGATTGTATACGCTGTATGACTTAACACCCGCTTCCTCGACTCTTTTAGAGTATGGAGTTCTCCTTATTCTAGAAGAACCAGAAATGATTGGTTGTTTCATGAAATTTTAACCTTGAATGATATTAAATTTGACTGTTATTGTTAATAATTCGAATATATGATTGTTTGAAGTCTATCAAGAAGATTTTAATAAACGCGTGCGACAGGTGCGATACTTTGCACCTCATTTGTTAATGTTGATA
>CAZNBI010000110.1:0-2524 GCA_964571065.1 uncultured Rhodobacterales bacterium
GGAAAAACTATATCTGCTCTTTGAGCAGTTGCAGTCCACCAAGGTTCATTTACAATTACAGTGTCAGGATTTTTCCAAGCTTGATGAAGAGTATTTAAATCTTGGTGGTGATGAAAAGGGTTTCCACCACACCAATATATTAATTTAATATCAGGGTAAATTCTTTTTTCACCATTAAATTCATAACTTGTATTTGGCTTGTTTAGCATATCAGCAATTCTTGCAACTGGAATAAAATCTGAAACATTATTTTTACCTTTAGGCAAAGATAGTCCACCAAAGTTTTTAATAGGAATTCCTATACCACCTATAGCTCCGTAGCCAAAACCTATCCCCCCACCAGGTAGACCTATCTGCCCAAGCATTGCTGCAAGTGTAGTAGCCATCCAATACGGCTGCTCACCATTCTGAGCTCTTTGTAAAGACCAGGCTACTGTAATAAGTGTTCTTTCTTTAGAAATTTTTCTTGCAATAGATTTTATTTGATCTGCACTTACGCCACATATTTTTTCAGCCCACTCAGCATTTTTAGGCTTACTATCATTTTCTCCAAGCAAATACATTTTAAATTTTTCATAACCAACTGTGTATTTTTTTAAAAATGCCCTATCCAAAAGATTATTGGTCTCCAACTCAAATGCCAACCCAAGCATAAAAGCTGTATCCGTTCCAGGAATAATAGACAGCCAATTTGCTCCATCTGGTGCATCAGCTTTTTGAGGACTTATATTAATTAAATTAATGCCTTTATTAAGAAATTTTCTAAACCAAAAATCATTCTCATGCCTAGTACTACCACCCATACTAACTTTTGAATTATTTGGATTAATCCCACCAAACATTAAAATATTTTTTGTATTTTCTTCAATAGTTGGCCAAGTGTTTTGATAATTAAAAATTAAATTTAAAAAATTCATACCAAGAATATGTGGGATTATAACTTGTGCCGCAGCGGTACTGTAACTGCCAAAAGCACCAACAAAACCCCCAATTGAATTTAAAAATCTTTGAAGTTGCGTTTGTGCATGGTGAAATTTTCCTGCACTAGACCAACCGTAAGATCCTCCATAAATTGATTGATTTCCAAATTGGTTTTTTACTCTGGAAATTTCCTCAGCGGCAATTTCAATTGCCTCATCCCAAGGCACTTCTATAAATTCATCATCACCCCTTAAATTTTTATTTCGAGTTTCTTTATTACTTAACCAACCTTTTCTAATATGAGGTGATTTGACTCTTTTCTGATGATAAACAGCTTTTGGGATAAGTTTAGAGATATCATTTGGGTTCAAATCTTCCTCAAATGGCTTGGTTGAAATTAACTTTCCATTCTCAATAATTGCTTCAAAAGCCCCCCAATGACTTGAAGTAATTTTTTTTATTTGCTCGTTACCCAATTGCTAATCCTTACAATAATATCGATAAAGAATATTTAAACATTTTGAAAGTGAAATTTAGCATTTATTGGTTTTAAAGGTTTTTTTCCTAATATAAAATCAGAGGCTTTTTCAGCAATCATTTGAGTTGGTGCATTCAAATTTCCACTAATAATGTCAGGCATAATAGAAGCATCTATTACGTATAAATTTTCAAAGCCATGAACTTTTAGTTTTTCATCTACTACCGAGTCAGGCTCATTACCCATTTTACACGTCCCTGATGGATGGTAATCTGTAATTGCAGTTTCACGTATCCAACTATCAATTTCTGAATTACTTTTAATGTCAGGAGAGGGTTTTATTCTTTTACCTCTAAATTCATCAAAGGCTGGCTGAGAAATTAATTCAATCATTTTTTTAAATGCTTCCCTTAATTCCTTTAAATCATGTGGATGAGAAAGATAATTAAAAAATGAATTTGGAGTTTCATAAGGATTATTTGATTTGAGTTTAACAAAGCCTTTGCTTTTTGGTCTTAACTGATCACATTGAAGAAGAAAGCCTTGAGAAAGGATAATTTTTCTGCCTTCATATTTATTAAATGCAGGTGCAAAATGATACTGTAAATTAGGATATTTTACATCATGATTTCCAAAAATCTGTCCACCCATCTCCCATATATTAGATGCTACAATACCTTTTCTTGTTAATAACCATTTAAGACCTGCAAAAAGTTTTTGGTGAGGTTGAGTAATTTTATGAATAGTTACATTTTTAGTACACTCAAAACCAGTAGCAACAAGTAAATGATCTTGTAAATTTTTTCCTACGCCAGATAGGTTTTCTCTTACTTCAATATCCATTGATCGAAGATGGTCTGCTGGACCTATTCCAGATAACATCAAAATTTGTGGTGATTTAATTGCTCCACAACTTACAATTACTGAATTGCTTGAATAAACCTCTTGAACTTCCCCATTATTATCATATTCAACACCAAAAGCTTTTCCATTTTTATGTAAAATTTTTCTAGTAAATGCGTCTGTAATAAGAGTTACATTGGGCCTTTTTAAAGCTGGTCGTAGATGTGCTGTAGCAGCGCTGCACCTCATACCGTTTTTAGTAGTACTATCTAATCTCGATAT
>CAZNBI010000110.1:2624-3894 GCA_964571065.1 uncultured Rhodobacterales bacterium
ACCATTGAATTTATTGATGAAGAGCCTCCTATTATTTTACCTCTCGGCAATTCTAGCTCTCTATTATGACAATTAGGTTCAACTACCGTTTTATAATTCCAATTAATTTGAGGATTTTTGTATGCATGGTATACACCGGCTGGCATATGAATTAAAAGTGACTCTATTGGCCTCAAGATATTCACATCCATAGGGCCAGCTTCTAAAATCAGAACAGTATTATTTGGATCTTCAGACAGCCTGTTAGCTAGAACACAGCCTGCAGATCCTGCACCTAAAATTATGTAATCATATTCTTTTTTATTATAAGTATTCAAGTAAGACCTTTAAAACCTTATTTAAATTTATTTATCAAACTTCTTAAATGATTATCGGTAACCCCACAACATCCACCAATAATTTTTATTCTATTATCTATTAAGTTAGAGCAATTTTCTGCAAATTCATCCTCTGTAGCTGTAATTATTGCTCCTCCAGTTGAAGTATCAAACAAATGTATTTCTGGGTAAAACATAATAGGTCCACTCCACTTATCTTTTAATACCTCCAAGCCTAATTTCGAGTCTTCAAACCAACTATGCATTATACCATACACATCTCCTCCTATTGAAGTTAACTCATCTATTATATCAACCAAGGGAATGATTTTATCTTCTGGGAGAAATTTTGGATTTTCTCTAATTTTTGTTTTGTCATAGATTAAAGACTCAGTTTTTTCAGCCCCATAATTTCTGCCTATGATTGTCTGATCATGTTTGCTTATACAACAGCTTAGGCCAACCCACACAGGCAAACCTGTTTCTAAAGCGGCGTTGAGTAATATTTTAGAATGGTCAATATCTAGGAGCATTTCTAGTAATAAAATATCAACTCCTTCATTTGATAAAATTTTTGCCATTTCTTTATAATTTTTTTCTTCATCACTTAATGAGGGCAAAAACCTTGGATCAGGTCTATATTCATTTTCTGACAAAGCAAAAAAATTAGTCATACTACCGGCAATTAAAACTTTATTTTCTTTATTGGTATTTTTGACTGCCTGTTTTGCAAGTTTTACAGCTGCTTGATTTATAGCTAACGTTTTATCTTCGCTTCCAGGTCCCTGAAGTGTGTGGCGACATGTAGCAAATGTGTTTGTAGTTATAATGTCACATCCTGCATTAATAAAATTTTCATGAACTTTCAATACGACTTCAGGTGAGTGTATATTAGCTAAAGCGCCCCAAGCATTACTCATTTTTCCACCAAGTCTTTCAACTTCAGAACCAGT
>CAZNBI010000111.1:0-3834 GCA_964571065.1 uncultured Rhodobacterales bacterium
TTATTCCCATAGACCTCTAACCATCTATTAGCACGACCTCCTTTTGAAAAACTTGCTGGTGACGTTCCATCCAATATCCCACCAGCAATACCGTAATTTGAACTTTGTGAATTACCGTAAATATCAACATCCAATAACCCAGCTAATGTAATATTTGAACCTGCTTTGAAAAGATTTGAATCAGAAGTTAAACCTGATAATTCACTGTTACCACCTACCGCACCAGTGAAAGTTATAACACCACCCGAGTTTGTTCCAGCTGATACATTAAGAGACCTTGCCGTGCCATCGCTATCGACGGTACTTTCAAAGAAAATATTATCACTTGAAGTTCCTGCTGTAAGTGTTCTATTACCACCCGATAGTATTACTGGTCCATTGTATCTTTGGTCACTTGTTGTGGTTATATCATTTGATAAGTTTATTGTTTGGGTGTTTCCAGACTTTCCTATAGTCAGGTCTGTAAATGTCCCGGTTACTTTTGTTGTTGATATAGCTGATGAAAAATCACTACCAGCTGACTCAATCGTTAAATTTCCACTACCCGTTATACCAGATGTAGCAGCCAGGTATGCTGTTGGATCATCATTGACAATTTTTAGCGTACCAGCATTCACAGCTGTTGAACCAGTAAATGTGTTATTACCACTTATCGTTAATATACCATTTTGAGCCTTGACAAGATTTGCCGCACTTGCTCCATCTGTGATTGCTCCAGAAATAGTACTGGTTGTTGAATTGTTTACAGTCAGAGCTCCGTTTAGTTTAATAGCGTCAGATGTCAAAGCTCCAGTTGTTACAGTAAGACTACTTAGCGGGTTTATACCACCAACAGCTGCATTTAAATTAACCTGACCTGAAGAACCGGTGCTTGTATTAATCGTAAGCCCTCTAGCTGTTCCGTCACTATTGATAGTGCTTGAAAAGTTCACTCTTTGGTTTGTATTTGTCGTGAGGGTTCGGTCTCCACCTGTTATAACAACCGGTCCATTATATTTTTGCCACGCTTGACCAGTGGTCACATTCGCGGCAAGATTAATATCTTCAGAATTTGCATTTCCTACAGTTAATCCTTGCCAAGTGGTGCTTCCACTTCCTCCTCCCATCCATACGTAGCCTCCATTTGTTGACAAATCATTGTTAAGATTGACACCCCCGCTTCCATTTGCGTCACTGTCACTCCAAAAAACTAAATCCAGATCGTTATTGCTAGAAGAAATTGTTGAGTTTACTGTGACATCATTATGAGCTTTTAGAGTTAGAGTACTGTCGCTCCCGCTGGATTTTGCAATAGCTGCATTGACAATAATATCTCCATCACCATTTCCGTCTCCAGCAGAACCTCCTGTTTGAATTGTGACATCTCCATTTGCAAGAGCTGTATTGATATCACTTGCCAGTACTTCACTCGTAGCATTTGATGTATATGTGTCGTCTCCTGGATCATTATCATTGAAAGCTGTGCCTGTTGCAGAAGAACCAATTACAATGTTAAATGGATCTAACAACCACTCGCCAGACTTACCATTCATTGATTTAACAGATGTTTTTATCCCTTGTGTAATCAGTTGGTAGCCAGAGGTTTCTATCTTCCCACCGTCACCAGATATTGAGCCTCCTTTTGCTAACAGAGTCCCTTGAGCTAAAGTTTTAGAATTAGGATTTTTAATATCAGACCAAACAACAACTGTTCCACCATTACCAATTTGTTCAGCGCTTGCATCGACTAAAGCACCTTTTTTAACTGAGGTGTAAACCGCTTGCCTCGTGCCATTTTTGCCTTGCCAGTCACCCCCAATTAATATTTTTCCTCCAGAATTATCTGTTTTTGCAGTGAGTTTTGCATTTCCTTCGATAACAACTTCTTTACCAGTAATTGCTATCAGTGCTTTTTTATCTGTCTTTGATTTGGCTGTAATCTCTCCAGCAAGTTGGACGCCTCCATTGTCTCCTGCATCAATTGAAACAATTCGTGATTTTATCTTTCCTGAATTTCCAATAAGTCTGATAACTCCATTTTCACTCACCAACTTTTTTGCAGGAGCAGGTGATGCTATTGTCTGTTCTACCAAGTCTTGAACAGCAGAAGCTTTTAAAATAACCGATCCGTTTTCAGCATAAATTCCGCCTGTATTTTCGATTGTATTCTCTAAGTTGCTTGCCCTGACAGAAACAGATAATGTTCCGCCCTCACCAAAAGATAATTCTGCGTTATCCCCACTAACTAAAGCAACTGAACCTAAACGAGCTTCGATAGTTCCATCATTTTTTACATCAGTTGCCATTAATGCAACGTAATCACCCTTAATTTTTCCTTTGTTTACAATTTCACCTTTGGTGTTTGCAGAAAATTTGATGCTTTGAGAATTTAAATCTTCGTTATTTATTTGCATTGTTGAAGCGACAAGACCACCAACGTCTATTTTTGCATCTTTGCCAAAAATAACACCTCCTGGACTTTGAAGAAACACCTGACCATTTGCAGTAAGTTGTCCATAAATTCGAGAAGGATCTGCTGAACTGACTTTATTGAGGGAAACTGACTTTGAGGATGGTTGACTAAAATTTACATGTGCTTTTGAACCAACGTTAAACGTATCCCATCCAATGATAGTTTTTTCAGAATTTTGTGTTATCTCCATCTTTCCTAAATTTGACTTTATTTCAGCAGAACCACTGATAAGTTTGCCATTTGTTGGGAGTGATGAGATTGATATTTCCTCTGCAAAAAGGAAGCAACTAAATACGGTAATGAAAAATATCAAATTTAATTGGAAAATGAACTTTGTGAGCAATGAGTTACTCATAAAGCAATTTCCTAATTTGTTATTTTTAAGCTTGTGAACTTTCAACTCAAAATCCGTATAAAAATCAAAAATTGTTTAACTTTTATTTTGGAAAGAATTTTTTTATCAAAATTTTATCCCAAAATTTTTTTTTTACCCTACGGGTAAAAAAACTTTGAATTTTAAGCTGAATTTTTCTTAGAGAGAAGATTGACTCAAATATCGAAAACTGACTCCTTCGATTCTATGTGAGATTCCTCTATAAATTTTTAAATTATTCTTCTGTAACCATTGATTTTAGTAATTTTTTTCTGATTATGAATATGGTAAAAAAATCGATTCGATTTTAGAGTCTTGAGGAAAGTTAAAAAATAAATTTATAAATCAATTTTTTACAAGCGTGAAACATTGTATAATACCTAGTTCACAAATTGTGAAGTATGCTTTTTTTTTAAGCTATTTTAAGGTATTATTATTAAATTTTTAATCAAAATTTTCGGTTGAATATAAGCCAGAATCTTAATTTTTTGAGAGTGCCGTCACCATCATTACCTGAGTTGCTGCGACCAGGGTTTTCACCCATTCTCCTTCCAGCATAAAAACCAAAATCATAATCTTCAGAATTAATTAAATTTAGACCAATTCCAGCGCCTTTCAGTTGATAATTATTTTCTAAATTTTCATTTTCAGAATTCCAGTTATTCCAAAGTCTATTGTGCAAAGTGGTTGCACCATGATCATAAAATACTAATCCCTGCCAATTATCTGAAAAGTTTCTCCTAATTTCAGTTCTTAATACTGCACCAGTATCACCCATTCCTTCTCCAGTTGGATATGCTCTAACACCTGATGGACCTCCTAATGAGAATTTTTCTGATGAATCTAAATTATCAAATGAAACCTGCCCTGTTATTGAAACATTTATATAATTCTTTTCGCCTATTCTTTGTAAACGGCCTAAACTATATTCAATTTTTGAAAAATCCCCATGTCTATTTGCAGTTTGGCTATCCATTGAAAGATCAGTATTATTACCAGATAGATTTAA
>CAZNBI010000112.1:0-2268 GCA_964571065.1 uncultured Rhodobacterales bacterium
TTTTAGCTATAAATCTGACATTTTAGGAAGTAGACCTAATAAATTCAGATACAACAACACCTCTATTATTATGTATTTTAAAGACAAATTTCTTTAATTTTTCTTTAAGAGTAACACCAAACTCTTTATCAATGATTTCCTGACATTGCTGATAGCCCTCTTTACTATCATATTCAAAGACCATCGATATTCTATGTTGTTCTTTATTCCATACTTTTGAAATAACGTGTCTTATCAAACCTGCTGCTGATAAGCGAGAATAAAGGTCTTCAGACCAGACCTCATCAAGAGATTTTAGAAATAATTCAAGTTCATTTTCACTTGTGAAATCCATAAATAAACTATTGAGGAAAGCAGTTTCATCAGTATCTTTCATTGTGCTTTATAAGATAGTTCAGGATTTACTATTCCAGTATCAACTGTTATTTTGCATGAAAACCTATCTTCATAATCTTTATTGAAAGCCTTTAAATTAGGTAGGTTCTTTTGCATATTCTCTTGATTGTCGAAAGTGAAAATACCTAGTCCTTTATCAGGTGAAATATGAAAGGTTTGAAGTTCTAAAAGTCCTTTAAATTGTTTAGGGTCAAAAGTTTGTGCCATATGTTGATGACCTACATGCATTAATTTTGGATTTGAATATCTAACACTAGAAAAAATACAAAACATTCAAAACTCCTAAAATTTTTAAGTTAGAAAATTAAATTTAAACATAACTTATTTTTAAAAACAATTAATAAAATCCTGAATTATCATGTTTGATTGAGACATACAAAAATTGTGATTTTAAGACTTTTTTATTTTCTTAAGAAAGTTATGCTTGTTTCAGTAGATAGTTCTTTCTGATATTTATAGTTGTCTAAATTAAACTTTTTTAGATCATCAATTTCTTTAACTCTGTTTTTAATTATATATCTTGCCATTTGTCCACGAGCTTTCTTAGCATAAAAACTTATTATCTTATTTCCTTCATCTCTTTTTTCCATGAAAACAGGAGTGATAACTCTTGTTTTTAAGGCAGACATGTCTACTGCCTGAAAATATTCTTGAGATGCACAATTTACAAGCACTTTAGAATTAGTTTTTTCAGAAAGTTCGTTTATCGACAATGCAATTTTCTCACTCCAGTAATCGTATAGATTTTTTCCATAATCTGTTTTTAACTTGCTGCCCATTTCTAACCTATATGGTTCAATTTCATCCAGTGGCCTCAATAATCCATATAAGCCTGAAATTATTCTTAAGTGATTTTGAGCCCATTCTATATCAGCTTTACTTAATGTAGTTGCATTAAGTCCCTTATATGTGTCGCCAGCAAAAGTAAAAGCTGCAGGAAATGTTTTTTGTTTACCAAAAGATGCAAACCTCTCTGAATTTAATTCAGCTAAACTATCACTTAAACCCATTAATTTTTTTAATTCTGTTATTGATAATTTGTTAGCTACTGAAGCTAATTCAATTGCATGTTTTGAGAATTGTGGTTTTGATGGAAGCACATCATTTGATAGAGTAGTATTAAGTTTTTTTGCAGGTGATATAACTACTAGCATTCATATTTCCTTTATTAATTATACTATTATAATTTAAATAGTCTCTAATTATCAATATCAACAAAAAATTTAATTTGCATAAACTAATGACTTTAATTCTTTATATTTTGGGAAAACAACTAAATACAATATTAAAAAATTAGAAAGTAAGACTTATGGTTACATAAGACAGAATAAAAATAAGGAGTAAAAAATGGGATTTTGGTTTGAAATAGCTGTATGTGCATTATTGCTCTCAATTTCAATAAGCACATATTCAATTTACAGAATTATGAAAAATGATTTTGTATCCAATCAAATTTGGGCAGAGTTAAAAAAAATACAGTCAGAACTAGAAAAAAAGAAGATTTTGAAATTAAATTAGTACTTTATGAAAATCAGAAATAAATATAAAAACTCAATATACGAAATTATTGAAGAAAATGACGATATTGAAAACCTTACTGAAGGAGAAAAGTTTTATAGAGTTTGGAAAGATGGTGAATTTCAACTTTATGAGGTTCCAATAGTTCAAAAAGATGGATCTATTATTCTTCCTAAAGATACTCTGTCAAATATTTCGGAAGAGGTAGAAAGCAATATTGATATCAAAAGCACAGATCATAAAAAATGGGATAAATTTTGGAACAATCACTCAGTTACTCAATATATAATAAAAGGTGGTTTTGAGATAATTGATGAAAAAGAATAATAAGAAATTTGATTACATCAATTTTTA
>CAZNBI010000112.1:2368-3831 GCA_964571065.1 uncultured Rhodobacterales bacterium
TTTGATATTAATTTCTTTTTTTTGAATTAACTTTTTTAATATGGCATCAACAAAAATTATCCTTTTGTTAGCGTCAATATGTGTTCTTTTCTGGTTTTGGATTGGTCTCAAAGGAATTATTTCAAGACAAGTTAAATTACCCTATTTATTAATTTTATTTTTTTGTATCAGCATTATAATTGCCATTGCAAAAAGTTATGAAATGAGTACTCAAAACAATGCCTTTTTTTATGTCACTACTTTTGAAATTTTTACTCTTGCAGGTATTTATCTTTTTTTGAAATTAGAAAATTTTTGGGAAAAAATAGATAATATGTTTGATGAAGGTGCAATTTTATCTGTATCACAAAAAAGTTTTAGAGGGTCTGGTTTAATAAGAAAAATAATTAGTTTTGTTGGTATAAGGAATACCAGTAAAATTTTTTCAATTTTAAGTTTTTTGGTTGCAACTACTGCTTTTATTTATATAGCTTTTTACATGCATGTTAGTTGAAATGGCTAATATATAATTTAAACTTTAACAAAAATATATTATTCAAATCACAAACTATAAAAGTTAATTGAGTTATTTGTCTTCATTTAAAAATTCTAATAAAAACTTTAGTGTTTCAACAGGAGATTCCTCAGGAATATAATGTCCACAAGGTAAGCCTCTCCCTTTAACATTTGTTGCATATTCTTTCCAGACATCAATAACTTTATAATTATTCCCAACAAATCCATATTCTCCCCACATAACATAAATTGGATTTTTTATCTTTTTTCTATAATCATTTTTATCATGTTCCAAGTCTATCGTAAAAGAAGCTCTGTAATCTTCACAACTTGCATGAATTGTTTCTTTTTTAGAAAAACATCTTAAATATTCGTTAAATACTTCTTTAGGTATAAAATCTTTATTCTTTCCCCAAGCTTTGATTTTTTTTCTTAAATAATATTCAGGATTACCTCCAATTAATCGTTCTGGGAAGTCATATGGTTGCGTTAAAAAAAACCAATGGTAATAGTTGTAAGCAAAATTCTTATCTGCGGTATTATACATAGTAAGAGTTGGTACTATATCCATAAAAACTGCTTTTTTAACAGAGTTTTGATTGTCAATCATCATTCTATGTAATACTCGAGCTCCTCTGTCATGTCCTACTGCATAGAATTTTTCAAATCCAAGTGCTTTCATGACTTCCACCTGATCCAAAGCCATTCTTTTTTTTGAATATACAATGTGACTATTGTCAGTTTCTGGCTTGCTGCTGTCACCGTATCCACGCAAATCAGTAACTATAACTGTAAATTTCTTAGATAACTGAGGAGCAATTTTATGCCACATTAGGTGAGTTTGTGGATATCCATGCATTAATAAAATAGGTGGACCAGTACCCCCAATTTTTGTGTTTATTAAAGCATCAGTAGTCTTAATTTTTTTACTTATAAAATTTTCTAACATAATTTAATATATGTTTTTT
>CAZNBI010000113.1:0-3796 GCA_964571065.1 uncultured Rhodobacterales bacterium
ACAATTTGGACTTGGAATGCGATAGGAAAAAGAAAAGGAGCTTGGCAACTCGATGAGGATGCTCCGGAGGCAAAAAAGGGTTTTCTTTTAAATCATCTTATTAAAGAGTTATTACCCACAAAAGGGGACGGCCAAAGATGGTCAAACTCAGATCCAATAACAGGTCAAGCTGCATGGTTTGATTTAAAAGTTAAAATTGAAAAAATTGAAATAAATGAACCTCAAGAAACCTACCCCCAATTTCCCTCACTACCTAGAGAATACGGCACTATAGATGATCCTCCAAAAAATCTAAGGTATGGAATTGAATGGACTAAACAAAGTAACTCTTTGCATAAGGGGAAAAAATCATGACAAGTTTACCAGAGCCTTCAGTTGTTAAACTTGGGTTAGTTATTGATCTTGATACTTGTGTTGGCTGCCAAGCATGTGTCGTTAATTGCAAAGAGTGGAATACTTCAGGATATGGCGCTCCTTTAAGTGATGAAAATCCATACAGTTCAAATCCAAATGGTGCATGGTTAAATCGAGTTCACGCATATGAAGAGTTTAACTCTGAAAAAGTTAAAACCGTTCATTTTCCAAAATCTTGTTTACATTGTGAGGATGCTCCTTGTGTAACAGTGTGCCCTACTGGAGCATCATATAAACGTCAAGAAGATGGAATTGTTCTTGTAAATGAAGATTGGTGCATAGGCTGCGGGTTATGTGCATGGTCATGTCCATATGGAGCAAGAGAAATGGACCCTGTTGAGAATGTAATGAAGAAGTGTACATTATGTGTTGATAGAATCTATAACGAAAATATTCCTGAGGAGGACAGAGTTCCTGCTTGCGTGAGGACATGTCCTACAGGTGCCCGCCATTTTGGTGATTTGGGCGATCCTAATTCTGAAGTTAGTAAATTAGTTGCTGAACGTGAAGGTTATGATCTACTTCCAGAACAACAAACAAAACCAGTTAATAAGTACCTCCCACCTAAATCGAATTGCAATACTGAAGAAGAACAGTTTTCATTAGTTGAAATGGTAGAAAGCACCTCTCCAAAGGGATTTTGGAAATGGATGGACAACACATTAGAAAAATTAGGTTAAACTTTTGCATCCTGCCTGGTCAATAATATTTTTTACAACTGTATCTGGGTTGGGATTTGGTTTTTCAGCCTGGATTGTTTTTGGTTTAATTGAAATAAAAAATATTTTTCAACTAATAATTATAGCTGGATTTGCCTTTTGTTTAATTTGTTCAGGATTGCTGAGTTCGACACTTCATCTTGGACATCCTGAGCGCGCTTGGAGAGCTTTAAGTCAGTGGCGCTCAAGTTGGCTATCAAGAGAGGGAGTTTTATCTGTATTTGTTTTAACAGCACTTACCTGCTGGTTTTTATATACCTTTCAATATGGGAAACTTCCATTATGGATCAACTTGATAGTTATTATTTTAATTTTATTTACAGTTTACGCTACGGCTATGATTTATGCATCTCTAAAAACTGTAGCTTGCTGGAACCAGTTTTTGACCCCAGTATGTTATTTAATGTATTCAATTTCTGGAGGATTACTGACGATAATATGGTTTATGTCAATGATTGGGCAAATGATAACTTTTAACATTACTTTAATTTTGCTTTTACTTATAATTTCTACTTGGATTTTAAAAATAAAATGGTGGTGGAATTTGGATAATAATCAGTCAGATAGTAATCTAGCAACAGCTACAGGACTTGGCTCTTTTGGTGAAGTTCGATCATTAATGCCTCCACATACTTCAGAGAATTATTTGCAAAAAGAAATGGGATTTGTTATTGCAAGAAAACATGCAATGAAACTTAGGATTTTATCAATAACTCTAGGTGGTATTATTCCTATAGCAGTTTTACTTTCGGGAACTTTATCTTCTATACTACTGGGAATTTCTCTATTTATACATTTAATAGGTGTTTTTATAGAAAGATTTCTTTTTTTTGCTGAGGCAAAGCATGTTGTTACATTATACTATGGAAGTAATAGGTAATAATTACTTAATTATCTTTAATAGCTTAAAATTATTTTTGAAATGAATATGATAACTAATAAATTTTTTGGAAAGTTTAGAAATAAAGAAGTCATATTAACTTCATTAACGGAACAAGATACATCAATCTCAATAATGAATTGGGGTGCGGCAATTCAAAATTGGAAAGTTAATCAGTCTCAGAATTCTGTTGTATTAGGATTTGAAGATTTTGAATTATATCCAAAATTTAGTCCTTACTTTGGGTCTATTATAGGAAGAGTGATAAATAGAATTGACAAGGGTAGCTTTGAACTTAATGAAATCAAATATCAGGTAGATATTAATCGGCCTCCCAATCATTTGCATGGTGGTGAAAGTGGGTTTGGAAAACTTATCTGGGATTTTGAAACTAATGAGGAGGATAACTCTGTTACCTATTTTATTAAAAGCAACGATGGTGAAGGAGGATACCCTGGCGAGGTTAACGCAAAAGTAAAATATATTCTAAAAGGAAAAACACTTACTATAGAAATGAGCGCTACTGTTGATAGAGAAACCCCAATTAACATGGGACAACATAATTATTTTAATTTATGCTCTCCATTTGAAGAAAAATATAACATTTGTAATCACTTGCTATATTTAGATTCAAAATCTTACACTGAAACAGATAAAGATTTAATACCAACAGGAAAAATTATTTCAACCCAAAATACAGAAATGGATTTTTTTAATAAAAAGAAAATTGGTAAAACTAAATTAGATGACAACTATGTTTTAGAACAAAATAACCATTTAATTAAGCCTGCTGCTAAACTATTTAATCCTGTGAGTAATTTGAATTTAAAGCTTTGGACAGACCAACCAGGAATACAAGTCTACAATGCGTCAAGCTTAAATTTAGCACCAAAGGGGTTAAATGGCCTAAGTTATGGAAATTTTGCCGGAATTTGCTTGGAGGACCAAAAATTTCCTAATAGTATAAATAATTTTGATTTTCCATCAATAATTTCATCTCCTGAAAAACCTTATTTTCATAAAACAATTATTGAGATATCATAAAATTAAATTTAAAGAGAGGATTAAGATTTTGAAAAAATTTATATTACTTTTTATATTAATTACTTTGCCAGTTTTTGGGTCTGAAATAATTGATAAAAGAAAGCAATTATACCAGCAAAATAAAGATAATATGAAATTAATTTACAATGCTATAAATTCTGAAAATTTTGAACAAGTTATTAAAAGTGCAGGTGAAATTGAAACTTTTGCAAACGAAATGACAGATTATTTCCCTGTTGGAAGTATCTCTCGTGGTTCGAGTGAAAATATTTGGTCTGATTTTGAAGGTTTTACTAAAGCTGCGAAACTTAACTCAAATGCAGCAAAGACACTTAGAATTGCTGCTCAAGATAATAAATTAGATGAATTAAATAGTTTATTTAGTGAGTTAAGCAGTACTTGCAAATCTTGCCATAGATCTTATAAAAATTAATTGTATGGCCTATGGTCCTCTTCAAAAGGCAGTATTAAAACTCTCAAAACAAGATGTAGAAATAAATGAAATTATAGTCAATTATGGTCTTCCAAATGATAAAATGTCTAAAGGAGGTTTTGAGACGTTATTGAGGATGATAGTAGGGCAACAAATTTCAGTCAAAGCTGCTGATGCTGTTTGGGCCAAGCTTAAAAAAATAAAAGCTAATATTCCTAAAAATTTCTTATTATTTTCGGACAATAAACTTAGGGAAGCAGGCCTATCAAGACAAAAAATATCGTATGGTAGAGACCTTGCAGAAAA
>CAZNBI010000114.1:0-3777 GCA_964571065.1 uncultured Rhodobacterales bacterium
CCAATAGCATCAAGCCTTATTAAAAAAACTCAATCTCGCAAAATTTTATTTTTAGCTGTTTTTCTTCATGATATTGGAAAAGGAAAAAATAAAGACCATACAATTGTAGGAGAGAAAATAGCAAATCAAGTTTGCCAAAATTTAAAATTAAAAGATCAAGAAACAGAAACAATCACTTGGTTGGTTAGAAACCATTTATTAATGAGCAAGTATGCTTTTAACTATGATGTATCAGATCCAAAAACAATCCTTAATTTCACGAACTTAGTTCAATCTCCAGAAAAGCTAAAATTATTATTAATTATTACTGTTGTGGATATTTTAGCAGTTGGTCCTGGTATCTGGAACAGTTGGAAAGCTGCTTTAATGAGAGATCTATACAAATATTCTGAAGAAGTTTTATATGGTGCTGATGCCTATCAATTAATGGAATTAAACCCTGAAAAATCTAAAATTAAATTAATGGAAGCTCTTGTTGATTGGAAGAGAGAAGATTTTGAGGATTTTGCAAATTTATACCCAGATCAATATTGGTCTTCAGTAGATATAGATACACATATTTGGCTAGCAAAAATTATTTATAAAAAACCTATGGCAAAAAAAATTACAGTAAATTTTAAAACATTAAAAAGAACAGACTCATTGTTATTAGTTGTTATGGCTCCGGATAACCCAGGTTTGTTTAGTGAAATAGCAGCAGCAATTAGCACTCAAGAGATAAACATAGAAACAGCTAAGATTTTTACAAGAAAAGATGGCATAGCCGCAGACTTTTTTTGGATATCTCCAGGAAATAGATTGGTCTTTAATAAGTCTAAACTTAAGAATCTTGAAAAATTAATTATTGATAACCTTCAAAATAAAACCAACCATGAAAATAGTATTAGAAATCTGTGGAAATCTATACCCAAAAGAATACGTGAGTTAAGATCAACACCTCAAGTATTTATAGACAACTTAGCAAGCAACTCTCAAACAGTTATTGAGATAAATGGAAAAAACAGACCTGGATTGCTTTATAGTCTGACTAAAGAAATTAACTCACTTGGATTACAAATACAGTCTGCATCTGTTTCATCTTATGGTGATTTGGTTGTAGATGTTTTTTACGTAAAAGATAAATTTGGAATGAAAGTAGAAAACAAAGGCTTAGAAGAAAATATTAAATACAATCTCAGAAAAGTTCTTTCTGAAAAAATGGACAACACACTTTAAAAATGAAAAATTCAATACAAAAAGCTTTTATTAGTTTTGGTTTTTGGACAGCTATTAGTAGAGTATTTGGTTTTATAAGAGATATTTTGCTTGCTGCAGCTTTTGGTGCGGGTCCTGTTTCTGATGCTTTTTTTGTAGCTTTTAAATTGCCAAACATGTTCAGAAGGCTTGTTGCCGAAGGAGCTCTTGTGCAGTCATTTATTCCGACTTTTTCTTATGTCGATAAAACTTTTTCAAAATTCAGCTCTCAAGAGTTTTCATCATATGTTCAAAGTATAGTTTTAGTTTTTATATTTTCTTTTTTAGTTTTAGCTGAAATCTTTATGGGTTATTTAATAATGGGTTTGGCTCCAGGTTTTATAAGTAATCTTGAAACATTTAATACTGCAAAAGATTTTGCGAGGATTACTATACTGTATTTACCAATGATATCTGTACTCGCAATTTGGGGGGCAGTATTGCAAGCATCTGGTAAATTTATGCCATCAGCATTTTCACCTATTATTTTAAATCTCTCTTTAATACTAGCTTCTGCATTTATTTTGTTTTTTAAATCACCTTTTTACATAATTGCTTTTGCTGTTCCCCTTGCTGGAATATTGCAACTCCTTTTTTTATTTTATTGGCTTTCAAAAGAAAGAAGAGTACCAAAAATAGTATTGCCATCAAAGCAAACTAAATCTTATGGCATATGGCAGAAATTTTTTCCTGCTGCAATGGGTGCCGGTGTTTTACAGATTAATTTACTTGTTGATACAATATTAGCTTCATTAGCTGGTTCTAGTGCAGTTTCATATTTATATTATTCAGATAGAATTGCACAACTTCCTTTGGGAATTATTGGTGTTGCACTCAGTACTGCACTCTTACCAGGTTTATCAAAACTAGAAACAGCAAAGAAAGACGCACTTGTAAAACATCATTTAGAAAAAAGCTTTGTATTAGGCTGTATTTTCTCAATACCAGCAAGTATTGCTTTCTTGATCATACCAGAAATATTAATTGAGGCAATATTTGCTCGGGGTGCATTTATTGAAAGTCATGTAAAAAATGTTGCTTTAGCATTGACTGCATATGGTTTGGGTGTACCAGCTTTCATTGGCATAAAAGTCTTTCAGTCTTCTTTTTTTGCAATGCGAGACACATCTACTCCTTTTAAAATTTCTTTGTTTTCGGTTGCCTTGAATATTATTTTAAGTGTTGTTTTAATGAGAAACTTTGGTTTTTTTGGGATTGCTCTTGCTACATCAATAACATCATATTTTACTCTTAGTATTTACTATTTTTTATTGATAAAAATTGATAGGATTTCTTTTAATGTACTCAAACAATTTTTAAAGTTAATTATATTAGGAGTAGTCTTTGCCTTTGTTTTGTTTCAAATTCCCTCTTTTTTTGTTAAATTAAACATAATTCTATCTTTAATATTAATAATATTTATTTCTGTTTTATTTTGGTTTACTTTAATGATACTTTTTAAATTTATTGATTTCGTATCAATTAAAAAAGCTCTCACATTTTAAAAATTTTAGGTAAGTTTATGAAAGGAAGAATATTTTCAGGCGTGCAACCCACTGGAAACTTACATTTAGGAAATTATTTAGGCGCCATAAAAAATTGGGTTGAATTACAAAAAGAGTTCGAATGTATTTACTGTGTTGTCGATTTGCATGCGATTACAATACCAAGGACACCAAAAGAAATACATGAAGATACTTTAGAGGTTACAGCAGGATTAATTGCTTCTGGAATAGATCCAAGTAAGTCAGTTTTATTTAATCAGTCACAGGTGCCACACCATTCTGAGTTAGCTTGGATTTTTAATTGTACCGCTAAGTTAGGCTGGTTAAATAGGATGACACAATTTAAAGAGAAAGCAGGAAAAAATAGAGAAAATGCTAGTGTAGGCCTATATGTTTATCCAACTTTAATGGCAGCTGATATTTTAGCTTACAAGGCAACTCATGTACCTGTAGGACAAGATCAAAAACAGCATTTAGAATTAACTAGAGATATAGCATCTGCATTTAATTCTTCATATTTAGAAGAGTTTTTTCCTCTACCTGAACCCCAGATATTCGATACAGCTTCTAGAGTAATGAGTCTTAGAGATGGGTTGTCTAAAATGAGTAAATCAGATGCTTCGGACTACTCTAGAATAAACCTTAGAGACAGTATTGATGAAATTTCTTTAAAATTTAAAAAGGCTAAGTCAGATCCTAACCCGCTCCCTTATTCAGTTAAAGAATTAGAAGATAGGCACGAAGCTAAAAATTTAGTTGGTATTTATTCAGCATTATCAAATAAAACTGAAACAGAAGTACTTAATGAATTTGGTGGAAAAGGATTTGGTGCTTTTAAACCTGCTTTGGCGGATTTAGCAGTTTCTGTTTTAGAGCCTATAAATCATGATCTTAATAAGCTTTTGGAAGACAAAGGTTATTTAATTGATATATTGAATAAAGGCTCTGAGAAAGCAGCTAAAGAATCAGGTGCTGTTTTGTCAGAAGTTCGCAATTTAGTCGGATTTGTAAGATAATTTTACAAACTTGAATTTTTAAC
>CAZNBI010000115.1:0-3767 GCA_964571065.1 uncultured Rhodobacterales bacterium
TAACAGTTAATTTATTTGGGGAGGACATAATGTCAAAAATTTCAAGGCGTACTTTTACAGGTATTGCTGCCGCCTCAGTTGCAACACTTTCAATGCCGTCTATTTCTTTTGGTGCTTTACCAAGAGTTGTCGTCATTGGAGGAGGAGCAGGTGGCGCAACTGCAGCCAGGTACATTGCTAAAGATTCTAAAGGCGGTGTTCATGTTACACTAGTTGAAGCATCAAAGCGATATTACACATGCTTTTTTTCTAATCTATATTTAGGTGGATTCCGAAATTATGGTTCGATCGGTCATAATTATTATGGTCTAGCTGTAAATAGAGGTGTAAATGTTGTCCATGAGTGGGCAGTTTCCGTAGACTCAGCAGCTAAAAAAGTTAATCTAGGTTCTGGGAATTCAATTTCATATGATAAACTTGTTATTTCACCTGGAATAGATCTTAAATATGATACTATAAATGGGTATTCTGCTGAAGCTCAGACACATATGCCACACGCATGGAAGTCAGGAACCCAAGTGCAGTTATTAAGAAATCAAGTAATGAATATGAAAAAAGGAGGAACTTTTGTAATGGTCCCTCCACCAAATCCATATAGATGTCCTCCAGGACCATATGAAAGAGTATCAATGATTGCTCATCAGTTTAAAAAATCTAATCCAACTGCCAAAATTGTTGTTCTTGATCCAAAAAATAAATTCTCAAAGCAAGGGTTATTTATGGAAGGTTGGCAGAGACATTATCCTGGTATGATTGAGTGGATTGATGCTGATACTCATGGTGGCCTAAAGAATGTAAATGCTTCCAAGATGGAATTTGAAACTGATTTAGACACTTTTAAAGCTGATGCAGCTTGCGTAGTTCCAGCTCAAAAGGCTGGCGCAATTGCAATGGCAGCTGGAGTTAACAATGGTGACTGGTGCCCAATTGTTCCTGCATCTATGCAATCTCAAGCAGATGAAAATATCTATGTATTAGGAGATGCATCTATTGCTAAATCAATGCCAAAGTCTGGTTTTTCAGCAAATAGCCAAGCTAAAGTTGCTGCAAACCATATAAGAGGTGCTCTAACAGGTAGTAAAGTATTTCCTGCGCGTTACTCAAATACTTGTTGGTCATTAGTTGCAACAAATGATGGTGTTAAAGTCGGCGCAAGCTATGCAGCTGGTTCAGAAGCTATCGATGTAACAAGTAAATTTATTTCAAAAACTGGTGAAGATAGTGCACTTAGAAAAGCTACATATGAGGAATCAATAGGTTGGTACGAAGGTATAACAACAGATATGTTTTCTTAAAAAACTGAATTGAAAAATACTATTAAAGGCGGCTATATGCCGCCTTTTTAAATTCCTTTTATTGTTACTGGATTATTTTGGATAGGACTAATATTCTGTTTATCTAAAATATAGTCTTCCAAAACATTATAAATAGCTGGGCCTTCCACATCAGGATTAATTGACCCCCAGCCTCCTATAGTATATTTTTTTTGAGCTTCAATTTTTTCTCCACTAGATAAAAGTGATAAATCACTAATTCTATTGCCCATCTTATTTTTTGGATGACATGTATATGACATTCCGCCAACCCTTACCATATCTCCACCTTGTTGAAAGAAGGGATCAGGATTGAAAATATTATCGCACACATCTTCTAAAAGATTTTTAATTGTTTCTCCACTCATTTCAGTTCTGTATACTTCTGGATAATTCATTGATGTTTGGGAATAAATATCATCGATAGTTATTTTTTGGCCAGGTAATAGTGTTGTTCCCCATCTGAAACCTGGACTTAAAGAAATTTGAGTATCTCTTTTCTGAATAATAGCGTCACAAATGACACTATCCCAAGGTCCACCAAAATTACCTCTTCTGTAAAGTAAAGTCTCGGCTTTTCCAACCACACGGTTGCATTCTACTTCATATGGTTCTCTAATTTTATCAATTAATTTTGTCATTTCTAGATCAGGTTGAATTATATCTGAAAAAATTGGTATTAAATTTGATGAGAAATCAACAACTTTTCCATTGTCAACTTTTAGGTCAATCCTCCCTAAATACTTGCCATGGGAACCAGATGAAAGAAGCAAAGTATTTTTAATCTTAATTGCTTTCGGAATTGCATCATGAGTATGTCCAGTTAATATAACATCAACATTATCTAATATGGTTGCTAACTTCTGATCTACATCAAAACCATTATGAGATAATAAAACAATTACCTCTGCGCCTTTACTTTTTGCTTTATTTATATTTTCTTGGATAACTTCAGGTCTTATTCCAAATGACCATCCTTCAACAAGGTACCTTGGGTTAGCTATAGGAGTGTAAGGGAAATGTTGACCAATGACAGCAATTTTTACACCTCCCTTTTCAAAATAGGAGGTGCTTTCAAATACTGGTTCATCCCATTCAGTATCAAAAACATTACCTCCAAGAAAAGGGAAATCTATCTTTTCAATTAGTTCATTAAGACGCTCTTGACCAAGTGTAAACTCCCAGTGTCCTACCATAGCATCGGGTTTAAGGAGTTTCATCGCTTCCAACATATCTTCTCCTTGGGTCTTAAGAGAAGTGTATGAACCTTGCCATGTGTCACCACCATCAAGTAAAAGCACTTTATCAGTTCCTCTTTCTGCTCTTATTTTTTTAATCAAACTAGCTGTTCTGTCTAATCCTCCAAGCTTGCCATACTCTTTTGCTAGTGGAACGTAGTCTAGCATAGTATGAGCATATGCTAGAGGTGTATTTGGAGCTATACCAAAATAGTCTAAGAAAGTTTTTCCAACTAGATGAGGAGGAATACCTTCATACTTTCCAATTCCAAAGTTTTCTGATGGAGGCCTAAAGTAAACAGGCTTAAGTTGCCCATGTATATCAGTTAAATGAAGTAAAGTGATTTGACCTTTTGAATCAAACTTAAGTAAATCATTTTCTGTAATTTGTTGTTTAGCAGCAACCGAATTCCAGTTATTACTGCCAATTAACATTGCTGTAATTGAAGCTAATTGAAGAAATTCACGCCTCGAATGCATTATGTTTCTCTAAATTACCACGGTTTAAGAATTATCGTCTTCTGGAGTTACATCAATGTCTCTAGCTCTACCAATAATTTTTGTAGATACTTTACAATTACTCATACAAGGTTTCCCTTGCGTATTTATTACGTCCGGTCTTGGATCAGGTAATAAAAAACCGTCTCTATTTGGCATCTCTATTTCACCAATATTTTTATCTGATAAAACAAAATCTTCTTCAATTATGTCGCTCATGTAGAGAAGATACGCTACAATTTCATATGTTTCGTCATATGATAAAGATTGAGCCACCCCATAAGGCATGGCTCTATATATATAATCATAAATAGTAGATGCATAAGGCCAGTAACTTCCAGTTGTTTTCTCTGGATCATGTGAAGCTAAACTGTCTTCACCTCCAACGAGTGCAGGCCACCTATCGGCTCCTTCACCAAAATCACCATGGCAAGCTGCGCATTGTTCAGTATATATTTCTTCTCCAATTAAAGCAGTTCCACTTCCAATTGGTGCACCTAAACCATCAGGCCTCACATCAATGTCCCATCCGGCAACTTCTTCTTTAGTAGCAATTTGCCCTAAATTAAATTTTCGATCACTCGCAACAGTTGAGTTTACTAAAAAGATTATTAGAGAAAAGCTAACTATATATTTAGCCAAGCCTAACATTATCAACCTTTCCATTTTTTGAAACAAGCCAAGTTGCTATTGAATTATTATGGTAAATAGAATTTAC
>CAZNBI010000116.1:0-3752 GCA_964571065.1 uncultured Rhodobacterales bacterium
AGAGCTTTGGCATCTAAACCAAAATTTTTACTTTTGGATGAACCACTTGCTGGAATTGACCCTATTGCTCTAATTGAAATAAAGAATATTATTTTTAAACTTAAAGAAAAAAATATTGGTATATTAATTACTGACCACAATGTGAGGGAAACTTTAAATACAGTTGATAGAAGCTACATACTTCATGATGGAAAAATAATTTCATCCGGTTCTTCTGAACTTTTACTAAATGATAGTGACGTAAGAAGAGTTTACTTGGGCGAAAAATTTAAATTATGAGTCTATTGACAAAAATTTACTGATGCACTAATTACCACATTTTAAATGAGTTTCAAATGCTATCAGATTTACTTAAAACAAAAAATATATTATTTGGTGTAAATGCAAAAAATAAAAAACACTTATTTTTAGAGCTCTCTGCAAAGTCTGAACAATTAAATAAACAAATAGAACAAAAAACACTTTTTGAAAAAATTATTATGAGAGAAAAACTCGGAAATACAAGCATCTCTGATGGAATTGCAATGCCATCCGCTTTATTAGATAATATTCAAAAAACTTTTGTATTATTTTCTATACTATCTAAACCAGTTGATTATGGAGCTGCAGATAAAAAGGATGTAGATTTAGTATGTTTAGTGGTGTCACCTTCTTTTTCGAAGTCAAAACATTTATATATACTATCAAATTTTTCTAGGCTTTTAAAAAATAAAAATATGGCATGTAAACTCAGAGGATGTGAAAACTCTGATTCTTTATTTGGTGTCTTATTAAATTTTAACTTAAGTTCAGCTGCATAATTAGAAATTTGGTGGAGCTGATCGGGATCGAACCGACGACCTCTTCAATGCCATTGAAGCGCTCTCCCAACTGAGCTACAGCCCCAAATGAAGCAAAAACTAATTATTTTTCATCTTCATCTATTTCAACGTCTAAGACAATATTATTATCATCATTAATTAAATTAATATCCTGATCATCAGATATGTCATCCTCATGTTCACTGTCCAATGCCCCATCTAAGCTAACATCATCATTGATAATATCATCATCAAGAATACCACTATCTAACTCAGTATTGTTTGAACTATCTTCAACTGATGTTTGTTCTTTAGAATTATTACTAGGGTTTTTATCTACCTCATTCTTATTATATGTTTTCACATCATGAGTAATAACTTCACCCCCACAACCAGGGCATATAATTGGACTTTTATTAAAATCATAAAACTTAGTTCCACATGGACCAGTTCTTTTTGTACCCCACTCAGGCTTAGCCATATAAGTATCTCCATTAAAAATATTATAAAAAAGGGATTTGACTTATTTCTTTAAAAGTGTCAAAGGCTTTTTTTAATTTTTATGTTATATATAATTTTTAATGAAGCATATTATATCAAAAAAGTCATTTAGATTAGTAGGTAATGCAAAAGTGCCTGGGGATAAATCAATTTCCCACAGAGCACTTATTATATCAAGTATGTGTATAGGCCAATCTAAAATCAAAGGTCTACTTGAAAGTGAAGATGTTTTTGCTACGATGAACGCGCTAAAAACATTAGGTGTAAGAATTGAAAAATCAAATGGATGTTGGGTTGTAAATGGTGTAGGCATTTTTGGCTTTAAAGAGCCAACCGAATATCTAGACCTTGGTAATTCTGGAACTGGAGTAAGACTCATTCTAGGAGCAATTATGGGTTCAAGTATACTTGCTAATTTAAAAGGAGATGCATCTCTAAGTAAAAGACCAATGGGTAGAATTCTAAAACCTCTGAAAATGATGGGAGCAAAAATAATCTCGAGCAATAATGAAAAACTACCCATAACTATAAAAGGGCCAAAAGAAGTTTTACCACTAAATTACTCTTCAAAGATTTCATCAGCTCAGATTAAATCATCTATTTTGTTATCAGGTTTAGCAGCATCTGGGAAAACAGTATTTAAAGAACCAAATGAGAGTAGAAATCATACAGAAAAAATGCTCTCAAGTTTGGGTGCAAACATTCAATCAAAAACTTTAAAAGATGGTTCTTATAAAGTAGAACTAGGCGGTAACCCTGTTTTAAGAAGTGGCAATATAAGTGTTCCTTGCGACCCCTCTTCTGCTGCTTTTTTAGTTGTAGCCGCAGTTATTTGTCCTGAAAGCAAAATTGAACTCAAAAACATTATGATTAACAAAGGAAGAAACGGCTTATTTGAAACTCTAAAAGAAATGGGAGCAAAAATTAATATTTTTGACAAAAAAAATAATGGTGGAGAAGAAACAGCCTCAATTATAGCTGAATATAGCCAACTTAAAGGAATCACTGTTCCATCAAAAAGAGTACCTAGCATGATTGATGAATACCCAATACTTTCAATTGCTGCCACATGTGCAGAAGGCAAAACTGTTATGAATGGTATTTCTGAACTAAGGGTAAAAGAATCTGATAGAATAAAAATAATTTCAAATGGATTAATTAAAGCAGGCGTTAAAACTATAGAGAAAGCTGAGAGCTTAACAATTTATGGTAGCAAAGCAGTTGGGGGTTGCTCAATAGATAGTGAACTAGATCATAGGATTGCAATGTCATTTTTAATTTTAGGCCTGATATCAAAAGAGCCAATAAAGGTTCTGAGACCATCAACAATTGAGACAAGTTTTCCAAATTTTTATAAAATAATGATAGAACTTGGTGCAAACTTTACTAAAGCATAATATGATTATAGCAATTGACGGAACAGCAGCATCAGGTAAAGGTTCACTAGCAAAAAACATATCTAAATCTTTAAATCTACGTCACTTAGATTCAGGAATATTTTATAGAGTTTTAGCATATCAAGCAATTAAACTAAAAATAAATAATAAAATTGATTTGATTGAGCTTTCAAATAACCTTTCAATAAATAAAATTATAGAAATCCAAAAATTGAAAAGTGAAAATTTAAGATCAACATTGATAAGTAAGAAATCTTCACAAATTGCTCCTGATAAAAATATTAGAAAAGCACTTGTAAAGCTTCAAAGAGAATATGTAGATCAAATCCTAATTTCTCATCACGGTGTAGTGATTGATGGCAGAGATATTGGCACTATTGTTTTTCCAGATGCTGATTTTAAATTTTATTTAGATGCTGATATTAAAATTAGAGCAGAAAGACGAACACAAGAGTTGATTCATTTAAATTATGAGGTTATATACCAAGATGTATTAAATGACCTGATTTGTAGGGATAAAAGGGATAAAAATAGGATTGAAGGCCCATTGATAATAGCTAAAGATGCTTTTTATATTGATACTGGGAATAAATCTGAAGAGTTTGTTTTGCAAAAGGCATTAAAATTTATTAAAAGTTTTTAGATTTTGGGCTTAAATCTAATTTAATTTATTAATTCAGCTGGTAAAAAAACCATTGATTTTTCATAAGCCCATGGACACCCATTAACCAGCATGGGTATGCAACCTTAGCGGTTGTAAGAACATTATGAGGTAAATGAATATTATGGAAAATGCTAACAATAGTAAAAAAAATGAAACATTTGCAGATTTGCTTGAAGAAAGTTTTGCAAAAAACCTTAAAATAGAAGGCAGTGTTGTAAAAGGTAAAGTTGTAAGCATTGAAAATGATGTTGCTTTAGTTGATGTAGGACTAAAATCCGAAGGTAGAATTTCAATGAAGGAGTTTTCATCTTACGGTGCTAAATCTGAAATTCAAGCTGGTGATTTAGTTGATGTTTTTATTGAAAAAATTGAAGGGCGTAACGGTGATAC
>CAZNBI010000117.1:0-3736 GCA_964571065.1 uncultured Rhodobacterales bacterium
CCATCAATAGCAATTGTACCTGAATTAATATCTTCTAAACCTGCAATCATTCTAAGAATTGTAGATTTACCACATCCACTTGGACCAACCAAAACTGTAAAAGATTGACTTTTTATATCTAATGAAACGTCTTTAATAATATGGTTGCTACCATAGTATTTATTAATTTCTTTTATATTTATTTCAGACATTTTTTTCCCTAATTCAAATAACCTAAAAATTCACTTTGTTTTTCAATAATATTATCTAAAAGTTTTTCCGCTGCAATAGCATTATCCACTACTGGGTCAGCTAGTAAAGCTAAATATGCAAAATGTTTAGATTTATTAAGTATTGCTTCAGTAGTTAACTGGATAACACCAACTTGTGAATTTAAAAGATTACCAAATCCCTTTGGATAATTCTCTAGGCTTATACCATGAATACCCTGATTATTAATTTTTGCAGGTACTTCAACTACTATTCTTTCAGGTAAACAATCAATATATTTATTATTTGGAATGTTTACTGCTGATTCTTCTAGGCCAGTATCTCCAATAATTGCTTCTATAATAGGTATTACCCTCTCGTGAGTTTCTGAGTTATTTAAATCGAAAAAATGATTGTAATGTTCAGCGTCATTATAAAAATTTAAACACTTCACTTTGTAATTATCATAGAAATCTAAAATCGCATCATGATCTGCAACGCTGTAAGCCCATTGAAGGTATTCGCCTAAGTGGCTATCAGTAGTTATAGGTAAATATTTGTATTCTTTAAATAACTTCTTAAACACTCCTCTTTCAGCGCCAGGCTTAGATTTAAATCCCTCATGCTGATTAACAAGCCCTGAGTAATAATCATCAAAATTTTTTCTTATAATTGGATATCCATCTTCACCTGTATCTTTATAATTAACATTTAAAAGAACACTGAAATGATTCAGACCACCAGCCCTGAAATTAATATTTGAAAAATCTGTCTTCATTAAATCTGGCAATTGCCTTTCCATTGATGCTATTTCATGACATAGACCAATAAATTTAAGTTCAGGAAATTTAGTTGTCACAGCATGACAAATTCTTTGCATGGGATTTGAATAATTGAAAACAAATGCTTCTGGGCATATTGAACTTATATCTTCACAAATATCTAAAATAGGAGGTATAATTCTTAATGCATGAAATAATCCACCAGGGCCACCATTTTCACCATAAACTTGTTTAATTCCGTACTGAAGTGGAATTTTCCAATCTTGGTCCCATAAATTAAATCTGTGGCCTACTTCAATAGATATAATACAAAAATCTGCATTTTTTAAAGCTTGTTGCCTGGAAGTTGTGGAACTGATTTCTACATTAATATTTAATTTATCTCTAAAATCTTCCGCTATTTTATGAGTTAACTCTAGACTTTCACCATTAATATCATGAAGTACTATTTTTGAATCTTCTAATGTTTTTGATTTAAAAATATCTCCAATTACACCTAAACCAAAATTTTGACTTCCTGCACCAATTAAAACTATTTTTTTCATATTTATCCTTTCACCGATCCTGCAACCAGTCCCCTTATAAAATATCTTTGTAAAGAAAAGAATATAAACAAAGGTACAGTCATAGATATAAAAGCACCTGTTGTTAATATTTCCCAATTTTCACCACGTGAACCTAATAATTCTTTGAGCTTCGCAGTAAGAATTATTTCACTTGGGTGCTTGTCTAAAAATACTAGTCCAACTAAAAGGTCATTCCATACCCAAAGAAATTGAAGTATGAAAATTGATGCAAATGCTGGAATTGACAATGGTAAAACTATTTTCGTAAAAACATCGTAATGTGTTGCTCCATCAACTTTTGCTGCCTCCATCATTTCATTGGGCAAAGATTTTAAAAAGTTCCACAAAAGAAATGTTGTTGAAGCCAAACCAAATCCCGTATGAGCCATCCAAACACCCGGAAAGGATTTCGCTGCTACACCAAAGAGGGCTCCAAAATCATTATAAATTGTAAGTATTGGAATAAGAGACATCTGTAAAGGTACAACGAGTGATGCAATTATGCTTGCTAATAAAATATCTCGTCCAAAAAACTTCATCCATGCCAAAGCATATGCAAAAAAAGAGCATATTGTTAATGGTATTAATGTTGATGGTAAAGCTACAACAATTGTATTTAAAAATGCCTGACCTAATCCCTCTTTAAAAAGTACTTCTTTGTAGTTGTTGAAAGTGAAACTGGGAGGAGATGAAGCAGTTACGAATATTCTTCTTCCTTTCTTTTTTGTAAATTCTTTTTTTGACCTCCATTCATATTCACCATTTTCAAAGACCTTAATTTCAGATTTATCTTTTAATATTGCTATATCACCAACGATAAACTCGTTAATGTTTTTTGAGGTAATACCGAAATTAATTACTTTTTTGCCTGTAGAGTCATTGAAAAAATTATCTCGAATGATAAAATAATCATCTTCCTTTATCTGACCCTCTTTACCTTTGGTTCTATAAATTTCATTAACTTGAACAGTAGTTAATGAAGTCCACCAACCACTAATAGCCAGTTTATCTTTGTCTCTAAAAGAACTAATAAAAAGACCAAATGTTGGCGCTATCCAAATAATCACAAATGAAAGCAAAAGTAATTGAGCAAGAATTGATGATAAATTAAATTTAATCTTCATGTGCTTTGCTCGTTTCTGTGTCTGTATAAATTCCAAGCAAGAATTGGAATAACACCAATCATTATACAGAATGCAAGTACACTACCTCTTCCACTGTCTCCGCCACCTCTAAACATCCAATCATACATAAGATTTGCCAAAACCTCTGTTTGCCATTGACCATTTGTCATAGCATAAATGATGTCAAAAACTTTTAAGACTAGAATTGTAATTATAGTCCAAATTACTAAGATTGTTTGTTCAAGGAATGGTATTATTATTGACCAAAAGATTCGAAATTCACTTGCGCCATCAATTCTTGCAGCCTCAAGAGTTTCCTTAGGAATTCCTCTCAAAGCAGCACTGAATATCACTAAAGCCAACCCTGTTTGTATCCATATCATGATGGCCATTAGAAAAAGATTATTCCAAATAGGTATAGTAAGCCATGCTTGAGGCTCCAAACCGAAAAATACTACTATTGCATTTAGCAGTCCAATTTGCTGATCATCAACTCCTCTATAATCATATATAAATTTCCAAATCACTCCTGCCCCAACAAATGATATGGCCATTGGCATAAAGATTATAGATTTTGCTATTGTTCCCCACCATATTCGATCTGTTAGGTTCGCTATAACTAAACCAAAAAAGGTACTTAATGTTGGAACTATCAATAACCAACCTAAATTGTTAAGAATACTTCTTCTAAATTCATTGTCTTTAATCGCCCATAAATAATTGTCTAAACCTATAAATTCACGACCAAATTTATCATAAAAACTTAATCTAATAGTTTCAAATACTGGAAATAAAATAAAAGTAAAAAGCACCAAAAAAGCTGGCGCAATAAAAATTATGGATCTTATGGAATTTTCATATCTATGACTTATAATTTTATATTTTATTATATAATCGAGGATAAAGTTGAATAATCGAAAATAAATAATAAAGAAAAAAATCCCAGCAAGGACTGTTGATATAAGAGAAATTATATTCACTGATAAATACTCACTCGGATTTTATAATAAAAAAAGGCGAACAAGTAAACTGCTCGCCTTTTATAGAATTTTTGTTATTTTATTGCATCCCAACT
>CAZNBI010000118.1:0-3711 GCA_964571065.1 uncultured Rhodobacterales bacterium
TTTTTTCCACATTTAAAATCGCATTGTTATAAAACCTAGAGATGTCCTTTTTTGTTACTTGAAGGTTTTCAATTTCTAAAAAATCCCTAAGCAGTTTTTTCCCAGCAAATACACAAGCATTTGAGGTGACATTTATTATTGGCGATCTTCCTTGATAAGGTTGCATTGAAAATTATTCCTTTGATCTTTCCACATATGACCTATCTTCTGTTTTAATGACAACTTTTGTTCCTGTTTCAATATGTGGTGGTACTAGGATCCTTATCCCATTTTTAATTTTTGCAGGCTTATATGATGAGGAGGCTGTTTGTCCCTTTACAACAGCATCTGCTTCTAGAATCTCAACAATAATAGTATCAGGAAGATCAACTGATATTACTTCATCATTGAAAGAATTTAAAATTACTTCCATACCATCTTCTAGTAATTCAGATTTTTCTCCAATTAATTCTTTTAATAGAAACTTTTGTTCAAATGAAATTGCATCCATGAAAACTAATTTATCACCATCTTCATATAGATAAGTTGCTTTTTTCTCTTCTAAAATAACCCTTTCAACTGTTTCAGAAGATCTAAATCTTTCATTTAATTTAGTATTGTCTCTAAGATTTTTTAACTCAACCTGTGCGAAAGCTCCGCCTTTTCCTGGTTTTACATGTGAAGTTTTGACTGCTACCCATAATGCTCCTTTATGTTCAATGACGTTGCCTTGTTTAATAGCATTTCCATTTATCTTCATCTTAAAATTCCATTTTTATTTAACTTTTTATTTTGAATGTAATGAGTTAAATTTTAATTAATATCAATAGTAAAATGTATTTATTTTAATTTCTTCGTTGACACTTGTATTTCTAAATAGCAAGCTTGTGGATCATTAGAAAAATTTTAAAATGGAACAAATTAAATTAGAAATTCAGAAACTATATAAAGCTTTAGACAAGCTTGAAACTAGATGTGATAAAATTAAGAATTTGAAAGTGGATCAAAATGCTGAAGATAATTCAGATATAAAAAAAGAATTTTTAAATTTAAGAAATAAAGTTACTAGATTAATTGATGAATTTAAATAGACAAGAGTATGGGTAAAGAACAAACAAGTGTTGTTGAAATTAGTGTTAATAACCAGATTTACAAAATATCTTGTGAAGAAGGTCAAGAAGAACATATTCAAAATTTAGCAAAATTTATAAATAATGAGTTAGAGAAATTAGTTTCTTCTGTTGGCCAAATAGGAGAAGCAAGACTTCTTTTAATGACATGTTTAATTATTGCAGACAAACTCAAAGATGAAAGTTCTTTATCTGATAGCCTTGACCATGACTTTTTGCTTGAAGCACTCCAAAAAATTACTAACAGAGTTGAAACAGTTGCAGATAAGATCAATTAATTTATAATAGAAAAAGCAGTGGCTCAATTGTTTGACAGGCAAAACACCTCTGGGGCCAATATTTTTCCTTAGGGAACTGCCTCTGATCAAGCTCAGGCTTTTTTATTGTGGTGCCCACCTGTATTTTCAGGCCACATAGGATTTTAAGACCATCGGCAATTTGGCTACTGCACAAATTTTTTAATTATTTTATGTCAATTATTTCCTCTTCAAAATCAGAATTAAGAAAATTTTTTCTATTAAAAAGAAATAAAGTAACTAAAAAATATTCAAATTATGTTTCTTTGGAGATTACTAATTATGCTGAAGAAATAATTAATACATTTGCATTATCAAATATTGCTGGGTTTTACCCATTTAGAAATGAGATTAATACACTTCCTTTATTAAAAAAATTACACTCCTTTGGTTCATTAATTTGTCTTCCAGTTACGCCTTTGGATAACACTCATTTAAGTTTCAGAAAATGGAATATTGATACAAAATTGACTATTGGCAAATATGGTATACTAGAACCTCCAGAATATTGTGAAGAAACATTACCTAACTTATTATTAGTGCCTTTGCTTGCTTATGATGTTTTTGGAAATAGAATTGGTTATGGAGGTGGTTTTTATGATAAAACTCTTCAATACCTTCATTCAAAGAATAATAAGATTATTAGTATTGGAGTTGCTTTCAAGTTTCAGGAATGCAATTATATACCTTCAGAAAAACATGATATTAAACTAAACGCTATACTAAACGAAGACGGCCTAAAATTAATTAAAAACAAATAAATAGAGAATATTTTGAAAATACTTTTTTTAGGAGATATTGTTGGTAGAGAAGCAAGAAAAACAGTCTTGTCAGGGTTGCCTAAATTAAAAAATAAATATGAAGCTGATATCATAATAATAAATATTGAAAATGCTGCTGGGGGAAGGGGAGTAACGCCTAAAATTGCAGAACAGTTTTTTGATGCTGGAGTTGATATTCTTACGACAGGAAATCATGTTTGGGATCAAAGAGAGATTATAAAATATATTGCTGATTCAAATTCATTATTAAGGCCTATTAATATGCCTGAAGGAACTCCTGGATTAGGTAAAACAAGTTTAGTACTAGATGATGGAAGAATTATTTTAATTATTAATGCTATGTGTAATTTATTCATGCCTAAAAATGACTTTGTTTTTAGATCAATTGAAGAATCCTTACTTAATTTAGAGTTAGGCAATGATTATAACGCTATTTTTATAGACTTGCATGGTGAAGCTACTAGTGAAAAAATTGCAATAGCTAACTATTTTGATGGGAAAGTTTCTGCAATAGTAGGTACTCATACACATGTGCCAACTTCTGATGCTAGAATACTTCCAAATGGAACAGCATTTCAAACTGATGTAGGTATGTGTGGTAACTATGACTCTGTTATTGGAATGGAAAAAAGTTTAGCTATAGATAGATTTTTTTCAAAAAAGTCTCATTTGACAGTAGCAGAAGGAGAAATTACAATTTGCGGTGTTTGCGTTGAAACTGATGATTATTCTGGAAAATCATTAAGTATAGAACCAATCCGTATTGGGGGAGTTTTAACACCTACATGATTAAATCTTGTTAACATTGGGGATATTTATGGCTGGCCATTCTAAATTCAAAAATATCATGCACAGAAAAGGTGCTCAAGATGCAAAAAGAGCTAAAATTTTTACTCGTTTAGGAAAAGAACTTTCAGTTGCAGTTAAACAAGGAGTTGACCCAGAAGCAAATCCACGTTTGAGAGCTGCTATTGCAGCTTGTAAGGCTGCAAACATGCCTAAAGATAATATTGAAAAGGTACTTAAAAAAGCAGAAATGGGCGATTTAAGTGACTATTCAGAAATTAGATATGAGGGCTTTGGTCCTGATGGAGTAGCAATTATTGTAGAAGCATTAACTGACAATAAAAATAGAACAGCATCTGAAGTTCGAACAGTATTTAATAAATTTAATGGAAATTTAGGGGAAAACGGTTGCGTATCATATCTTTTTGATAGAATTGGTTCAATAATTTACCCTTCGAACTCAAATGATTTTGAAAAGTTTTTAGATTTCTCGATAGAAACTGATACAAAAGATATTATTGAAAGTGGCGAGTTTTATGAAATTATTACTAATTTAGAAAGTTTTAATGATATTAGAGAAAAATTTTCAGATCAATTTGGTGATCCAGATGAGGCAAATATTATTTGGAAATCAAAAGAACATGTGGATTTGAATGAAAATTCAATTCAAACAATTTTCAAACTTATCAATGGTTTAGATGATTGTGAAGACGTTCAAAATGTATTTTATAATTTTGA
>CAZNBI010000119.1:0-3683 GCA_964571065.1 uncultured Rhodobacterales bacterium
CAATTTTCTTTTCATTTTCTGCTATTGAGTCTCTTTTTGTAAAGAGTGTCGATTTTAGTTGAGGTACATAACAAATAGGATGGTTTTCCCTCATATATTTTAATTGTGGATATGGGTTTTCCCAAAATTTATTTATGTTTATTTCAAATATTGGTGCATTAGACATTATAAAATACTAAATAATTTTTAAATTTATTACAAATGTAGTTGCAAAAATTCTAGATTATGGCAAATAGGATGTAGTGCAATAAAGGTTTTATTTATGAAAAAAATTAGCATCTTTACAAAAGAAAATATTTTATCTTTTTTGTATATTTCTCTTCTATTGGCAATTGGTAGGCTAATACCACATCCACCAAACTTTACTCCTATTTTGGCTGCAGCTATAGTAGCTCCATACATTATGAATAATAAAATACTTGCCTTATTAGTTCCACTATCAGCAATGGTTATTGCAGATTCATTTATAGGTTTTTATTCAGGAATAATTTGGGTTTATGGATCTATTTTGTTGTGTGGCATCCTAAGTGAGAATCTAAAAAGGTTTGGAAACTATAAATTGCAATTAGGTATTATGGCCATTATGTCTCCAATTTTATTTTTTATAATTACAAATTTTTCAGTTTGGTTTTTATATGATTACTACCCTAAGACTTTTGAGGGGCTTTTACTTTGTTACACAATGGGATTACCATTTTTTAAAAATACAATGCTTAGTACCTTAATTTATACTGGGCTTTTTGTTGTTTTTATTGATTTTTTAAAAAATACACCTTTTGGCTTAAAACTTCAAAAAATTTAAGTTTAATCCTCTAAAACATAATTTACAGGCAATATAAAAGTATGAATTTTATTGTCACTTTTAAAAGGTGATGGGTTAAAACTTTGAATTCTTTTTATTGTATTAACTGTAGCTTTATCTAGAGATAAAAAACCTGAAGAATTTTCTAATTTAACGTCTAATATATTACCATTTGCCCGTAATGAGATACTTATTAATACTCTGCCTGATTGATTTCTATCTTTAGAAATTTTTGGATAAATAATAAAATCTTTAATTTTACTGTTTATTTCTCCAACCCATTTTGAAATTAAAATATTTTTAGAATAGTTTTTTGTTAAGACTTCTGAATTAGTTTGATCATTATTTATTTGAAATTCAGTACTATCTTGAGCATTTGATTGACTTCCAGAGGATATATTTTTTTTGTCTGAAAAACTATTTTCCCCTTCCGAAACAAAATATTTAAAACCTATGGAATTCCCTTTATGGTCAAATGTCATGTACCCAAGTTCTTCTAAGTACATTTTAAAAGCACCAACACTTTTTGGATTTCCTATTCCACTAAATTCAGGATATCCGTCTGGAAATTTATTTAAAAATTGGGAATACGTTGGATGGGCAATTTCTTCGCTATATAAAAAATTTGTAAAAAAAACCTGGATAAAAAAAATATAACTTATCCAGGCTTTTTTTAATATTTTCATAATTTAGTATTAAAAATTAAATTTTTAAAATTCACCATCAATACCAATATAAAAAGATCTATCTGCTGTAGCATAATTGTTAACTAGTTGATATTGTTCATTTAATATATTATCAACTCTAAAATTAATATAGTAGTCATTATCTAGTCTATAGGTAAATTTAGTATTTATTAAATTATAGTCTGGTAACATTACTACATCTTTTAGATCTGACACATAAGTTAAGGTAGAAATATTTTTCAATTTTTCAGAAATTTTTGAATTTAAAGTATACGTTAATTTATTTTTTGGTATTTTTCTAACGTGGTCTCCATCATCATCCGTTATATTTGCATACGAAATCTTTGAATCATATCTATCTGAAATATTGTAATCTATATCAATTTCTATGCCTTGCCTCTTTTCTTCAGTAGTAATCTGGTTATATCCACCTCCAGAAAATGCAATTCTATCTTTAATAGTATTAGTAAAAATGCTTCCTGCAATTTTCATTTTATCTTCAAGGAAACTTGTTGCAATCCCAAGGTCAATATTTTGGCTTGTTTCAGGCTTTAAATTTTCATTTCCGAAAGAATTTGCGAACAATTCATAAAGTGATGGCGCTCTATATCCAGTTCCTAATGAACCTCTATAAATTATATTATTTCTTCTTAAAGCAAAGGTGCCTCTATATACTGAAAGATCTCCAAATTTGGAATGACTATCTTGTCTAGCTCCCACAGTAACTGTTAAATTATTATTTACATCAAAAATATTTTCAATAAACAATCCTGTTAAATCTGATGACTTGTTATTACTACTAATTACAGCTTCATCTTCAGTGAAATCAATTCCGCCAACAAAATTATAATTATCTGTCAGCTTTCTTGAAGCCTTATAAATATAAGATTTTCTTTTTCCTTTAGATTTATAGTTGTCCCATGAATTTGGGCCATAATTATCTCTATCTGAATTATAATAACTATAATTAAGAGAATGATTAAAATTTGATATTAAACTTCCACCAATTTTAACACCATTCGCATTTTCTTTAAACAAATATTCTGAGCTATCAGATGGGCCAAACGCATCAAACTCACCTTTTTCAACAAGATTAAATCCACCAAAATTTATTGACAAATTTTCATCTATATATTGTGTTGTATTAAAAGTGATATTTGAGTTTTGGTATCCATCATCCTCAGAAGTTTTATCTGTTGCTGAAAAACCATCTGTTTCAAATCTTTGAATATTGAGCGACAAGTCGTTATTTTCAGTTCTTTTGTTAACTGTATAACTTAAATTACTTGTAGAATAGCTACCATATTCGGCAGAAAAATTATTCGACACTCCATCTTTTGTTGGTTTTTTTGAGGTTAGATTGATAACACCCCCAATAGCCTGACTTCCATAAAGAGAAGACTGATTTCCTTTTAAAATCTCTATTCTTTCAATATTATTCAAAAGAAATTTTGCAAGATATGGGGCTGCTTGTGGAGTTGATGTATTAGTAATATCTATTCCATCCAGCAAAACCTTCGCATATTGCGCTGAACTTCCTCTAATTTTAATGCCTGAAAGCATACCAGGAGGTCCATTTTGATCTATACTTACCCCAGATAAGGAATTAAGATAATCAATCAAAAATATTTCATCAGAGTCTTCTATATCATTTCTTGAAATGATTTCTACAGAAGATCCTGTTTTACTTAATTCCATAGGTATTTTGCTAGCTGAAACTGTAATCTCTTCTAGTATGATAGAGTTGCTTTTATCATACTCATTAACAAACTTTTGTATTTCTAATTCATTTGCAAATGCAGCTAATGAAAAGCTAATTATTAAAGGAATTGAATATTTAAGATTTTTTATTGAAGTTTTTTTCATTTTTTCCTCTCATATTTTAATATCGAGTGGAAAAATTTCCACAGCGATGTTTATAAATTTTTATCACCGCTGCTTTAAATTGCCCCAATACGCCCCACGCGTACCAAGTGGGTGAAATTACAGGGCAGGTCTCCTGACTTATGGGTTAACACTTTATTTCACCTTCCCAGAATATAATTCCAGTGGCATTCGAAATAAGGCTCGCCAATTACAGTTGCGGGGGCAGTTCTGGATTTAAAAAATATTGCACCAGATTCCCGTTTTAATTTCAGATAAATCTGAAAACCCTATAATCATATCTTTGTGTTATAGTATTACAATTGTCAAAT
>CAZNBI010000120.1:0-3674 GCA_964571065.1 uncultured Rhodobacterales bacterium
TACCAAATATTAGAGAAATAATTGATCAAGAAACATACGAACTGCAAATAAACAGCAGAGCAGGGATTGATATTCTTTTTGGTTCAGATAAGCAGCCTAAAATAGGTCCTCTTCTTGATCCAGAAAAAGAAAAAGAAAGAATAGAAAAACTTCAATAATTTATTTGGTATTGGGGAATAAAATGCCGATAAGAATTCTATCTGATGATCTTATAAATCAGATTGCTGCTGGGGAAGTAATTGAACGTCCTGCAAATATCGTAAAAGAACTTATTGAAAACTCTATTGATGCTAAAGCAACAAAAATAGAGGTTTTTATTCGTGATGGTGGTGTTCATTTAATCACAGTTAAAGATAATGGCCATGGAATTTATGAAAATGAGCTTCAATTAGCTGTAACAAGGCATGCAACATCAAAACTTAATAATAATAATTTAAGTGATATTAAGGATTTTGGCTTTAGGGGTGAGGCTTTACCCACCATAGCTTCAATATCTAACATGAGAATCACTAGTAAAAAAAATGATCAAAAGTATGCTTCATGTCTTGAAATTGAAGGGGGGGACTTAAAAGCCCAGAAACCTTCAAACATTCAAAGAGGGACTTTAGTTGAAGTTTCCTCTCTTTTTGAGAGAACTCCTGCGAGACTTAAATTTTTAAAAACCAACAGAATAGAAACTTCACATTGTAAAGATGTTTTTTTAAAAATGGCTTTGTCTCATCCAAATATTGAATTTCAGTTAAATATTGATGGGAGAAAGGTTTTTGATTTTAAAATAGAAAAAAATGGAAATGAAATAAATTTGGATAGATTGTCTGCCTCTTTCGGCGAGCAATTTATATCGAATTCTTTAGATATAAATTATAAGAAATATGGTTATAATTTAAAAGGAAAAATTGGGTTCCCTACGTTAAATAGTTCAACATCATATTACCAATTTTTATATGTAAATAATCGTTCAATTAAAGATAAAAGAATTTTGGGCTCTATAAAAGCAGCCTATTCAGAGACAATACCGAAAGGCAGGTTTCCTTATTTAATTTTATTTCTAGAATTATCACCGCTCAAAGTAGATGTAAATGTTCATCCATCTAAAGCTGAAGTAAGGTTTGATAATGAAAGAGAGGTGACAAGTATATATGTTTCCTCTATTAAATCAGAGATTTCTAAACTGAATGAGCCAATTTATTCTAAAATTGAAAATAAAAGCACAAGTGAATTATTTAAAAATGATAATTCTAATGAGACCAATCAAAATGAGCTTACCAATAAAATCTCATCATTTGCCAAAGAAAATTCTTTTAATAAATTTAGTATAGAACCTTCTGCAAAATCAAATGAACAAACATTTTCTAATCAAAAATTGGATTATCCCCTTGGTGCCGCTAGAGCTCAGTATTTAAAAAATTATATAATATCTGAAACTACTGATGGAATAATAGTCGTAGATCAACATGCGGCACATGAAAGAATAGTTAAGGAAGAAATTTTAAATCAAAAAAATAAAAATAAAATATGTTCACAATTATTATTAATTCCAGAAATAGTAAAATTACCTGCTTTGCAATTAGATCTTATTTTAAATGAAATAGATACATTAAAAACTATTGGTTTCGAAATAGAAGTTTTTGGTGATGATGCGGTCTTAGTAAGAGCTATTCCTGAGATATTAACTAATTCTAATATTCAAGAACTAATTGGAGATGTAGCACAAGAATTATTTGAACTTGGATCTCAGATAAGTATTGATGAGAAAATTGATTCAATAATTTCAACAAGCGCTTGTTATGGTTCGGTAAGGTCTGGAAGAATTTTATCAATTGAAGAAATGAATGCCCTCTTAAGAAAGATGGAGATTACACCAAATTCCAACCAATGTAATCATGGGCGTCCAACATCTATAAAGTTATCATTAAATGACATTGAGAAGTTATTCAAAAGAAGGTGAATACTTATAGAAGTTTATCATCGATTTTCCTAACTTCTTTGAAAATAAAATTCTGAAATTTTTAATAAATTTACTTTTTTCACGTATTGAGACCTCTGCAACAATAATAGCATCTGGCAGTATAGCATCAATTTCTTTTAGTTTAATTAAGGCCTTTTCTACTAAATCTGAAAAATAAGGTGGATCTAAAAATACTAAACCAGCCTTTTCAAATTTCCATGTTGTTATTTGGGATAAATCAATATTCAAAATTTCAAATAATTCATTAGATTTTGTTATTTTTATATTTTCTTTGATAATCTTGACTGCAGTTGAATCTTTTTCAATGAAAATAACTTTATTTGGATGCCCTCTTGATGCAGCTTCTATTCCAAGAGCTCCTGTACCAGCGAAGACATCGATGATTAAATTAGAATTTAATGGAAACCCAAATCTTCCACCTTCTAATATTGCCATTAATGTTTCTCTAAGTCGATCTGTTGAAGGCCTTGTTTGTATTCCTTTTGGGGTAAATAATTTTCTTCTTTTATATTTACCAGCAATAATTCTCATTTTAATTTATTCATCAAACCTAGTTGATTACTAACAACATCTTTATTAATTTCAGCTGTTTCCCCTTTTTGAAGGTTTCCTAACTGAAAAGGTCCATAGGAAATCCTAATCAACCTATTTACTGGATAACCTAAATAATCCATTATTCTTCTAACTTCTCTATTTTTCCCTTCCCTTAGACCAATCGATACCCAAGCATTAGTCCCTTTTTGAATTTCTAAATTCGCATCTATGGGTCCAGTTTTAAAACTGTCTAATTTTATACCATTTTTCAATTTATCCAATTTTTTGTTATCAACAAAACCATGAACTCTTACTTTATATTTTCTTAGCCAACCCGTTGATGGTAATTCAAGTTTTCTTGAAGTTTCACCATTATTTGTCAAAAGTATTAGTCCTTCGGAATCATAATCTAATCTTCCAACACTCATTACTCTTGGAAGAGATTTGGGTAAAATATCAAATATAGTAGGTCTTCCTTCAGGATCTTTGTGAGTTACAAGACAGCCTTTCGGTTTGTGAAATCGCCAAATTCTCGTAATAGAAGGCTCAGGTATTTTTTTATTATCAAATAAAATTATATCATCTATTGAAACTTTGGTTGCGGGTGTTGTTATAGTCAATCCATTAACTTTTATTCTTCCTTCAAAAATAAATTTTTCTGCTTGCCTGCGTGAACAAACACCTGCCCTAGATAATTTTTTTGCTATTCTTTCACATTCTGGAGGTTGTTTTAACTTACTATTATTCATAATTTATGGAAATTTATGTCATTTGTTTAATAAGTAAATTAAACTCTAAAAATGAAGAAGACAACGATAAACAATTTATCTGATCCCATGAATATTGCTTTTATGGAAGCTAAAAAGGCTTTTAATAAAAATGAAGTACCAGTAGGGGCAGTGGTCACAGATATTAATGGTCATATTTTAGCTAAAGCCTATAATCTTGTTGAATCAAAACAAGATCCAACAGCTCATGCTGAAATTTTAGTAATTAAAAAAGCAACTATTATTTTGAAAAATAAATATCTAATTGGTTGTAGTTTATATGTAACCTTAGAGCCCTGTCCAATGTGTGCAGCAGCAATTCAATATTCAAAAATAAGTAAACTTTTTTTTGGATGTGAAGACGACAAAAATGGGGCCATAAATAATGGAGTAAAAATTTTTAA
>CAZNBI010000121.1:0-3642 GCA_964571065.1 uncultured Rhodobacterales bacterium
ATCATTTCCAACACATACAAAAATATACTCTGATTTATTTGCAGCATCCTTGGGGCTCTTACATACTTGCCCTTTAAATTCTTTTGTCCATTTTTCAGCTTTCTCTATTGTACGATTATAAACAAAAACTTGATGGCCTGCTTTTGACAAATGACCTGCCATTGGGTAACCCATTACCCCTAAACCAATAAAACATACTTTTGCCATAAAAATTCCTATATATTATTAATGATTTTTATATATTAAATTATACGAGATACACTATTATTAACAGTTTGATAAATTAATTTTGTGTAAATACAATTAACTAGATTAAATATTTTTAATTATTTTACTTAAACACAAAAAATATATATTGAAAATAAACTACCTTAAGATTTCAACACAAGGATATTTAACCATTAATTTTTTAAGATTAATTTTTGTAATTTTTACATCATAATTGTACCTATTAAAATCAATATTTTTTTTAGAAATAATTTTACAATTCTCATACAACCAATTTGTGATTGGTCCATAATTATTATTAAAGGAGAGTTTTGTACTTAAATACATTTGATCAAGTTCTTTTTTAATTGCATATTTTATTTGATCAATTCCACTGCCATTCTTTGCAGAAACAAAAATTGTATTTTCACCATAAAAACTTTTACACTCATCTTTATTTAAAAGGTCTACTTTATTAAAAATTTCTATAGTTCTATTTTGTATGTTTTTATCTATTTTATTTAAAACACTATACACATCTTTTCCTTCAGATATTAAATAAGGTGAAGATAAATCTCTTACGTGCAAAACAATATCAGAAGAGGAAATTTCTTCTAAAGTTGATTTAAAAGATTCAATTAATTCTGTAGGCAAATCGGATATAAATCCAACAGTATCAGAAAGAATTACTTGATGATCAGATAAACCTTTAAAAATTCTTCTCGTTGGGTCTAAAGTAGAAAAAAGCATATTTTTAGATAAAACTTTTTCATCTAAAATTTTATTAAAAAGAGTAGATTTCCCAGCATTTGTGTAACCAACAATTGAAGCGGTAACTATATGATTTTTTTTTCTATTTTTACTTTGTATGGATCTTGTGTTTTCAACTTTAACAAGAAGTGATTTAATTTTTTTTATTCTCTGGTTTAACATTCTTTTATCGAGCTCTAATTGAGTTTCACCAGGACCACCAAGAAATCCAAATCCACCTCTTTGTCTTTCTAAATGTGTCCATGTTTTCACTAATCTACTTTTCTGATAAATAAGATGGGCTAGCTCAACTTGAAGTTTACCTTCATGTGTTTTTGCTCTTTTCCCAAAAATTTCTAATATTAAATGTGTTCTATCTATTACTTTAAGTTTAAAAAATTTTTCTAAATTTCTTTGTTGAATTGGTGTTAGATCATTATTAAAAATCAAAAGATCAATTCCGTATTCTTTAATAATCTCTTTAAATTTCAAAAGGTGACCTGTTGAAAGAAAATTACCAGGTGATGGATTTCTAAGTTTAAAAAATTCCGAATATAAAACGATAATGTTTAGAGATTTTGCAAGGTTGGTGGCTTCTTGTAGTTTATGTGAAGCTAAAGCATCGTCTATATTATCCAGATATACTGATAAAACCAAACAAGCTAAATTATCTTTTTTACTCAGTGTTTTCAATTCCTATAGAAATAGACTCCGAGGGCATAATCGTAGATATAGAATGTTTATATACTAATTGAATATGTGAATCCCTTTTAAGTAAAATTGAAAAGTTATCAAACCAAGTGATTATTCCCTGAAGTTTTACTCCATTAATCAGAAAAACAGTTACTGATAATTTATCTTTTCTTAATTGATTTAAAAAAGTCTCTTGTAAATTTTCAGTTTTCATTAATAAAACAGCCCTCTTAAATATATATATATAATTTAATCAAAGGCAAATAAATTAAATTAAATCCATCCTTATTGATAAAATTGTTTCTAATTTTTTAACAGAATTTTTTTCAGCAAATACTATTATTATATCGTTTATGTCTATAATAGTATCACCTTTTGGAATAATAATTTCATCATCTTTATAAATTGCACCTATACAAATCGATTTAGGCAATTTAAGGGTTCTTAGTGGTTTGCCAACTATATTTGAGGATTCTAAAGCTCGGGCTTCAAAAACCTCACCTCTTTCTTCTATAATAGAATGTATTGATTTAATACTACCACTTCTTATTTTTGAGAGGATAGATGAAACCGTTATTTGTGCTGGACTAATAACAGAATTTACACCAAGTGTGTTAATTAATGGAATATAACTAGGTTTATTTATTAATGTAACAGCTCTAATTGCGCCACTTCTTTTAGCGAGTAAAGCAGATAAAATATTTACTTCATCATTATTTGTTAGCGATACAAACGTTTCAGTATTTTTAATGCCTGCCTCAGTCAAAATATCTTGATCTAAAGCATCACCATTGATAACAGATATATTTGTGAAAACTTCTGCTAAGAAGTTAGCTTGATCTCTTTTATTTTCAATAATTGAAATATTTAATTCTTTCATTTTTTCATTTAATATATCAACAGTATTTTTTCCTATCTCCCCACCTCCTGCAATTATTATTGAATTAGCAGTTTTTTCTTCATGTCCAAAAGCTAACATGCACCTTCTAATTTGACTTGAGTCACAGACAAAATAAACTCTATCAAAAGTTTCCATTTTTTCTGAACCGTCTCGCGGAACAAGAACTTCACCAGATCGAATTATAGCAACAATATTCATTTTAAGTTCGGGAAATAAATCTTTTAAATGCCTTGTAGTGACCCCCAATAATGGGCAGTCTTCCTCACAAATAACACCAATTAATTGCAACTTACCGTCAACGAAGTCCCCAACATCAAATGCACCTGGAATTTGAAGTCTTTTTGAAACAGCTTTTGAAACCTCTTGCTCAGGAGAGATTTTATAATCAATAGGTAAGTTTTCTGAGTTATATATTTTTTCAATTCTTGGATCTAAGTATGACTGTGAACGAATTCGTGCAATCTTTAAAGGCGTTGAAAAAATTGAATGAGCTATTTGGCATACAATCATATTTACTTCATCAGATTGAGTAACAGCAATAATCATATCAGCTTCATCAATCCCTGCCTGTTTAAGAACTTCAGGATATGATGCCAATCCTTCTACACCGCTTACATCTGAATGATCGAGAACTTTTCTTAAACGTTCTTGATTTTGGTCTATAACAGTAACGTCATTTTCCTCTTCAGATAAGTGAGAGGCTATACTTTCACCTACTTGTCCAGCTCCACATATTATTATTTTCATATAGCACCAATAAGATATTATTTATAAATTTCTAGGTTTTTTAATTTTCTATGCAAAGCTGATCGCTCCATTTGTATAAATGTTGACGTTCGTGATATATTTCCTGAAAATCTTCCTATTTGAGCAGATAAATATTCTTTTTCAAATTTTTCCCTAGCTTCTTTTAAGTTAAAAGATAAAAAGTCATTTATTGAACTTAATTGTTTTTCTTTCGGTACAAAGTTAATTTCTGGAGGAAGCATCTCTGATGTAATTATTCCATTATTATTATTTGGGGCCATTATTAATAACCAGTCAATTATATTTCTTAATTCATTTAAGTTACCTGGCCAATCATATTGTTG
>CAZNBI010000122.1:0-3581 GCA_964571065.1 uncultured Rhodobacterales bacterium
TAGATATTAAAGATGGAATTCCTCTTTCAATTGATTTATCTGGAATGACAGAAGGATTAATTGGGTATCGTGCAAGAAAGCATACTGACTTAATTGATATCCAAAATATAAAATATTACAAAAAGGAAGCATTTTGGGAAAAAGTAACAACTAATGATTTGACATCGGACGGATTAGTTTTGAACCCAGATGAATTTTATATTCTCGCTAGTAAAGAATTTGTAGTGATACCAGAAACTCATGCTGCTGAAATGAGAGCTTATGACACACGGGTTGGTGAATTTAGAGCACACTATGCTGGTTTCTTTGACCCTGGATTTGGCTTAGTTGATGGCAAAGTATCAAATACTAGAGCAGTTCTTGAGGTGAGAAGTCATGATGTCCCATTCCTAATTGAGCAAGGCCAGACAGTTTGCCGTCTAATATATGAGAGGATGTCTTCTTTGCCAAAAAAAGTATATGGTGGTAAAGGTTCAAAATCAAATTACCAATCACAAGGACTTAAGCTCTCAAAGCACTTTGAATAATGAAATTTTAAACTTATTGAAATAAATTAAGGATATTTTGAAAAAAATGAATTCCAAATATATCATGAACACTTATGCTCCTTCAGATTTAACCTTTGATAAAGGTTTAGGCAGTTGGCTGTTTGATGATAAAGGTGATAAATATTTAGATTTTGCATCTGGAATTGCTGTTAACTCTGTTGGGCATTCACACCCTCATGTTGTGTCTGCAATTCAAAAACAAGCTGCTAAATTAATACATACCTCAAATTTATATAATATTTCACAGCAGGAAAAGCTTGCGAAAAGGCTTTGTGACTTAAGTTTTGCTGATTGTGTTTTTTTTTCTAATTCGGGAGCTGAAGCTAATGAAGGAGCTGTTAAAGTAGCCAGAAGATATATGTTTGAAAAGGGAAAACCTGAGCGTAATGTGATACTTTGCGTTGACGGATGCTTTCATGGAAGGACAATTTCTATGCTCTCAGCTACATCAAAAAAAGAGAATAGAACCGGTTTTGGGCCTCTGCCTGGAGGTTTCAGGCATATTGCATTTAATGATTTAAATTCTCTAGCTGAGCAATTTGCTGCCAATGACGTGGCTGCAATCATGATTGAACCAGTTTTAGGAGAGGGTGGTGCTAAATCAATTTCCAAAGAATTCTTCAAAAAGGCTCAAGAATTAGCTAATAAGAATAGTTGCTTGGTAATATCAGATGAAGTTCAAACTGGTGTCGGCAGATTAGGAACATTGTTTGGTTATGAAAAAACTGATCTTAAACCTGATATTATGGCAATTGCAAAAGGTCTTGGCGGTGGTGTGCCAATAGGCGCAGTTTTGGCAAGCAAAAAAGTTGCATCCGCAATGAAACCTGGAAGCCATGGATCAACATTTGGTGGGAATCCTCTAGTTACTGCCTCTGCAAATGCTGTCCTCGATATAGTTGCAGAAAAAGATTTCTTAAAATTCCTTGGACATAAAATTGATTATCTATCTAAGGAGCTGGATAAAATAATGAGTGAATATCCAAAATTTGTAGCAGAGGTTAGAGGGCAAGGATTTTTAAGAGGCCTAAAATTATTTGATCCAGTTAATGAAATCCAAAATGAACTAAAGAAAAATAAGGTATTATTTGTAGCTGCTGCAGAGAATGTTCTCAGACTTTTACCGCCATTGACTGTCTCCATTGAGGAAATTGATATAGCTATTTCTGCTTTAAGAAAAGTAGCTTGTAAGGGAATTAAATAATGAGAAGTTTTACTGATATCAAAGATCTTTCTAAATCGGATATTGAAGCTATTTTATTTCGAACAAAGCAAGAAAAAAAAGTTATTGCCGAAAAAGGTAATTTAGGTATTGAAAAAATTTTATTAGGTAAAACAGTAGCCCTGATTTTCGAAAAACCTTCAACTCGAACTAGAGTATCTTTTGAGGTTGGAATTAGCCAATTAGGCGGCTACTCATCATTTTTACAGGCTTCTGATATTCAGTTAAGTAGGGGTGAGTCAATTTCAGATACTGCAAGAGTTTTATCTAAGTACGTAGATTTAATTATCGTAAGGTGCTTTGAACATCAAATGATGATTGATTTAGCAAAAAATTCTTCTGTTCCTGTGATTAACGGTTTGACAGATCAGTCCCATCCCTGCCAGGTGATGGCTGATATACTTACAATAGAAGAGAATAAAGGATCTTTGTCAAATCAAAATATTTTATGGATTGGTGATGGTAATAATGTTTCTAGGAGTTGGGTAGAGGCATCTTCTCTTTATAATTTCCAAATTACATTATGTACTCCCAAAGAGTTATCGCTCCCAATCAAACTTATTGAAAACTCAATTGCTAATGGAGCTAATATTACGATTGATTACGAACCTGAGAGCGCAATCAATAATAAAGATGTCATTATTACTGATACTTGGTCTTCAATGGGAGATAACTCTATAAATAAAGAAAACTCCTTAAAACCTTATCAGGTAAATAGAGAATTGATAAAAAAAGCAAGAAAAGATGCAGTTTTTATGCATTGTCTTCCAGCACACAGGGGTAAGGAAGTTACCAATGAAGTTATAGATAGTAATCAATCAATTGTATTTGCAGGAGCTGAAAATAGGTTGCACGTTCAGAGATCTATTATTTGGTGGTGTCTAAAAAATGATTGAAAGTAAAAACTTTACATTCGATAAAATAATTCCATTTACTTTAAAAAAATCAAAAATTAGGGGAAGGTTTGTCAAATTAGATAATTCAATAAGCAAAATACTAAATCGACATAACTACGAATTACCTATTGCGTTAAGCCTTTCAGAAATATTAAGCGTTTCTTGCTGTATTGGATCATTGTTAAAATTTAATGGGAATTTTATTATTCAAGGCAGTAGTAAAGAAATTTTAAAAACTGTTTTAGCTGATTACTCTAGTAATGGAAGTATTCGAGCATATGCAAGTTATGATAGCAAAAATTTTAAAAATAAAACTTTAGCTAGTTTTGATGAATTAATGCCTAAAGGTCACTTTGCTTTTACGGCAATTGAAAACAAATCAAATAAAAGATATCAAGGGATAATTCCTGTTCAAAAAGGAAACTTTATACACTCAGTTTACTATTATTTTAAAAATTCAGAACAAGTAAATTCAGAAATTGTTTGTTTCTCTAATAATTATGAAAAAAAATTTATTTCAGCAGCAATTTTAATTCAAAAAACTCCTTCTGAAACTTTTGGCGAATCAGACGATTTCAATTTATTTGAAGAGGCAAAATTGTTTTTAAATTCTCTAACAAAAATTGAACTTCTATCTAGTGATGTGAGCATGGAGGACATATTATATAAATTATTTCATTCTCTAGATGTAAGAGTTCAAAAAGAAATTGCTGTTAAAGATAAATGTAGATGCTCTATAACTAGGGTAAAAAAAACACTTAAACAAATTTCTGCGAATGAATTAAGTAAAATAACTCTCCCGGATGGTAGTCTTGATATTACGTGTGAATTTTGCAAAAAAACTACTAAGCTAATAAAAAAAGATTTAGATTCTATTCGTAATTGAAAAATAAATACAAAAAAGATACTCTATAA
>CAZNBI010000123.1:0-3566 GCA_964571065.1 uncultured Rhodobacterales bacterium
TACGGCCAAATCTTATATGTGTAAGGTTTTTCACCCACTCAAAATATGAGACTGTTACACCACCAGCGTTGGCGTACATATCTGGAATAATAACGACACCATTTTTTTCTAAAATTTTGTCCGCTTCATATGTTATAGGTCCATTAGCAGCCTCTATAATTAAATTAGCCTTAACTAAATTGGCATTTTCTTTGGTTATTACACCTTCCATTGCTGCGGGAATTAAAATTTCACAATCATTAAACAAAAATTTAGTATTAGGTTTTTTATATCCTTCAAAGCCAAGTGTTCCCCCTGTGTCAATCATGTGATTTTTTAAATCTCTTATATTTATTCCGTTCTCATTGTAAATAACACCATCTCTCTCAATAACAGTAGTTATTTTGGCATTATCTTCTTCAGACAGAAATAATGCTGCATGATAACCAACATTTCCAAATCCTTGTATGATTACTCGTTTGCCCTCAAGAGAACCATCTAGTTTAGCTAATTTAACATCATTTTTATTACGAAAAAATTCTCGTAGTCCAAATTGCACACCTCTTCCCGTTGCTTCAACTCTTCCTGAAATACCACCTTTATTTACAGGTTTTCCAGTAACACAAGCCCTTGCTGTAATTTCAGATGGGTTTAAGCGTCTATACTCATCTGCAATCCATGCCATTTCTTTTTCACCACTGCCCATATCTGGTGCAGGGACATTTTGTGAAGGGTGAATTAAATCTCTTTTGGCTAATTCTTGCGTGAACCTCCTTGTTATTTTTTCTAATTCACTTTCACCCCATTCATAGGGATTTATTACTAAAGCACCTTTCGATCCACCAAATGGTATTTCCATCAAAGCACATTTATACGACATAAGCGCTGCAAGAGCCTCAACTTCATCTTGATCAGCATAAGATGCATATCTAATACCCCCTTTTACAGGTTCCATGTGCTCCGAATGAACAGATCTGTAACCTGTAAATGTATATATTTTTCCTTTCAACCGTACACCAAATCGAACAGTATATGTTGAATTTGCCAGTTTTATCTTCTTAGCAAGGCCATAGGGTAGTTTGAGGAGTTTAGCTGCATCATCAAAGATAGTATCAACTGATTTTAAAAATTCTTTAGTAGACATAATTTATCACCGAAAATTTAACAGTTATCAATTGACAATATCATACGGCTCAATAATTTGATATTTTTAATTTTTCACCTTTATAATTGTAAGCAGTTTTCCTTGACATAGGTTAAGCGTAAAATACAATTTTAGACATCTAACTTATTTTGTAAATTTTTAGTGTGCTAAATATGTATAACTATTTAAAAAGTGAATATAATATGTTTTACAATTATTGTCTTTTATTCTTTCTAATAATATCAAATGGATTGATCTCATTTGTTTTTGCTAAAACAATAGATGGTCATGATCTAAAGAATAAATCATGGAATGAAATTGTTGAAATAGCTGAAGGTAGTGAAGTTAATTTCTTTTTGTGGGGAGGAGCAGATCACATCAATAGGTATGTAAGTGATTATATTGCCGGAGTTATGAAGGAAAAATACAGTATTAAGCTTAATATTGTGCCAATAGCCGATACAGTAATAGCTGTAAACACTGTATTATCTGAAAAGGAGTCAGGCGTAAATAATAAAGGCTCTATTGATATGATCTGGATAAATGGTGAAAATTTTAAAACCATGAAACAAGCTGACTTAGCTTGGTGTGGATATATAAATAATCTGCCAAATAATAAACTTGTAAATTGGAATAATCCAGCTATAGCAAATGACTTTGGAGTTTCAGTAGATGAATGTGAATCTCCCTGGAATAGAGCTCACTCAGTTTTTGCTTTTGATAGTAATATTATTGAAAAACCTCCTATGAATGTTGGAGAATTAATTGAATGGATAAAAACTAATCCGAGCATGTTTACTTACACTGCGCCACCTGACTTTACAGGATCAGCTTTTGTAAGACATGTGTTCTATTATGCAGCTGGGGGTGTAGAAAATTTAATTGGTCCATTTGACCAGAGGAAATACGATAAAGTAGCAACAAAAGCTTGGGAAATTTTGAATGACATTGAACCAAGTTTGTGGAGGAAAGGCAAAACATATCCAATCAATCAGGGTACTTTAATTCAACTATTTGCTAACAAAGAGATAAATATCTATTATGATTACGACCCAGCAAATATTGCAAAAGAAATTTCTAATGGAATTTTTCCAGATACTGTTAGAACTTACAGAATGAACGATGGTAATATTGGAAATACAAACTATACAATTATTCCATATAACTCTTCAAATAAAGCCGCAGCTCTTGTTTTGCAAAATGTTCTTTTGTCAGGTGAGGCCCAACTTGAAAAAGCAAAGCCTGAAGTATGGGGAGCAATGCCTGGAATAGAAATGGATAGAACTGACCCAGAAATATTTAGAGAGTTTATGAAGATTAAAAAACACCCAGCAAACAATCCAATTGACAATACTGAAAGTGCCCTCCCTGAACTTCAAGGTGCCTGGATTAGAGCCATCGAAAAGGGATGGATTGAAAACGTAGGTAGAAATTAATTGAACTTTTCATATTTGATAAGGTTACAACTTATTATCAGTTTTTTTTAAATTACAAAATGCCTGATCGAACAAAAATCTTTCTTTTGCTAGCACCTGCGTTGACTATAATTATTTTATTATTTCTAGGTGGGTTAATTTCTGGTTTCATAAGAAGCCTAAATTACATGCCCATAATCGGATTAACAGAACCAAATTTTGATTCATATATTTCAGTTTTTAAATCTATCGAATTTTATCATTCCTGTATTTTAAGTTTTTATATTGCTTTTGCCTCAACGCTAATTTCTCTAATTTTTGCAATAGGAGCAGTTCTTCTTCTTAGAAGAAATTTTATTGGAAAATCTTTAATTAACTTTTTATTTCAAATAAATCTCACAGTACCTCACATTATTGGTGCAATTGGAATTCTTTATCTATTTTCACAATCTGGAAGTTTTGCTAGATTAGCATTTCAATGGGGAATTATAACTAGACCTTCTGAATTTCCTGAATTGGTTTTTGATCCCTATGCAATTGGTATAATTTTACAATATGTGTGGAAAGAAACCCCTTTCATAGGTGTCATTATATTGGCAAATATTAATTCATTAATAGAAGACTATGAGAGTGTTGCTAGGTCTTTGGGGGCTAGTAAATGGCAGTCCTTTAGATATGTTTTTCTTCCATTTATTTTCCCAAGTGCTTTATTTGCATCTGTTATTGTATTTGCTTTTACTTTTGGGGCTTTTGAAATACCTTTAATGTTGGGAGCAAATTACCCTTCAGCTTTACCTGTATTAGCATATAGAAAGTATACTGCCGTAGATTTAGGAGCTATGCCTGATGCTATGGCAATAGCCATCACTATAGCAATGTTCAGTTCTTTAATAATTTTTTTATATATTAAATTTGCTAGAAAAACGATTAGAAATTGAAATGTTTAAACAAACAAACTTTATCTCAAATAGCTTTAAATTTATTACTATCATAATACTTGTTACATGGTTAATAATGCCATTAATTCC
>CAZNBI010000124.1:0-3559 GCA_964571065.1 uncultured Rhodobacterales bacterium
AAATCATCAATTCCATATTTTGAACCTTCTCTTCCAAGTCCAGACTGCTTAATTCCACCAAATGGAGCCACTTCTGTAGATATCAGACCAGTATTAATTCCAACTATTCCATACTCTAAAGCCTCTGCAACTTTCCATACTTTTGATAAGTCTTTAGCATAAAAGTAGGCAGCTAAACCAAATTCTGTATCATTAGCAGCTTTTATGACATCTTCAACCGAATCAAATTTAAATAATGGAGCAATAGGTCCAAAAGTTTCTTCTCTTGCCACTTTCATAGACGCATTAACTCCTGTTAAGACAGTAGGGTTATAAAAAGTTCCACCTAATTTAGATCTTGTGCCTCCAGACAGAACAGATGCACCTTTGGAAACTGCGTCTTCAATATGTTCTTCAACTTTTTCAAGCGCTTGTTTGTCTATCAGAGGTCCAGTAGTAACCCCATCATCAAATCCATTTCCTACAATCATATCTTCTGTTGCTTTAGCTAACTTTTTTGAAAATTCATCATAAATATTTGATTGAACATATATTCTGTTAGCACAGACACAGGTTTGCCCTGCATTCCTATATTTACTTATCATTGCGCCTGCTACAGCTTCATCAATATCAGCATCGTCAAAAACAATAAAAGGAGCATTACCTCCAAGTTCAAGGCTTACTTTTTTGATTTGATCTGAACATTGTCTCATTAATATTCTTCCTACCTCAGTAGAGCCTGTAAATGTTATCTTTCTTACTAATTCATTACTGCAAAGCTCTTTACCCATTCCTGATGAATCAGTTCCCATAACTATATTAAATACACCAGCAGGAATTCCTGCTTTATCAGCCAAATATCCAAGAGCTAGAGCTGAAAGGGGGGTTAGAGTCGGTGGCCTTAAAACCACTGAACAACCAACAGCAATAGCTGGTGCAACTTTTCTTGTTATCATAGCGTTTGGAAAATTCCATGGAGTAATAGCTCCAACCACGCCTACAGGTTGTTTAATAACAACAATACGCTTGTCTTCTTGATGACCTGGTATAGTGTCACCATAAACTCTTTTTGCCTCTTCAGCGAACCATTCTACGAAACTTGCTCCATATGTAATTTCGCCCAAAGCTTCAGCAAGGGGTTTTCCCATTTCTGCTGTTAAAATTTTTGCTAAATCATCTTTATTCTCAATAATTAAATCATACCATTTTCTTAATATTTGTGATCTCTCTTTTCCTGTCTTTTCGGACCAAGATTTTTGAGCTTTACTGGCAGACTCAATTGCTAATTTTGTATCAGCTATACCCATGTCAGGCAGACTTATAATTAAGTCTCCATTTGAAGGATCTTTTACATCAAATGTCTTTTTTGCTTCCCCTGAAGTGAAACTACCATTGATATACCCATTGGATACAATTAAATTTTTATCTTTTAATTTTGAAAAAATATCAGATTTTTTTACTGAATTACCATCCACAGCTCACTCCATAATTATTCATTTCTATTATTTATAGAAAGAAATTTAAATCTTAGAAAGATTAAAAATTATTCGTGCCCAACTTCTGGCACCTTTTTGGTAGCTTGAGAGGTTATATTTTTCATTTGGAGAGTGAATTTTATCATCATCAAGTCCAAATCCTACTAATAGAGAATTTGTACCTAAAATATTTTTAAAATGATCTCCTATAGGAATAGACCCCCCACATCCTACCATTTTTGGTGAAACATTCCATTCATCATATAGAGCTTTTTCTGCAGCTTTTATTTCTGGAGAGTTTATTTCTAACGACGAAGCTCCTGATCCAGCCTTAGCCAAAAACTCAACTTTGCAATCACTAGGTAAATTTTTAGAAACATGATTTCTAAAACTTTTTAATACTTTATCTGGGTCCTGTTTCCCTACTAATCGAAAACTAACTTTTGCTGATGCTTCTGATGGTAAAACAGTTTTAAAGCCAGGCTCTGTGTATCCACCCCATATGCCATTTACTTCACAGGTTGGTCGAGACCAAATTTTCTCTAATGGGGTATAATCTTTTTCACCTATAATGTTTGATAATCCAACATTTGATAAAAATTCTTTTGCATCAAAATTTAAACTTTCCCATTGCTCTTTTTGCTCATTTGATAATTCAGGTACATCATCGTAAAAACCTTCAAGAGTAATTCTTCCATCTTTGTCGTATAAAAGAGATAAAATATTAGATAAAACATGAATAGGGTTAGTTGCAAGTCCTCCATACATTCCTGAATGAAGATCTCTATTAGCTGCAGTAATTTTTATTTCATCACCTACCATTCCTCTAAGCATAGTTGTAATACAAGGAGTTTTATAATCCCACATGCCAGTATCACATACTAAACAGTAATCTACAGATAATTCTTTTTTATTGTCTTTTAAAAATTTTAACATTGAAGGAGATCCAATTTCCTCTTCCCCTTCTAATAAAATTGATATTTTGCATGGAAGTGTTCCTGAAGTTTTTATATGAGCTCTACAGGCTTCAATAAAAGTCATCACTTGCCCTTTATCATCACTTGCGCCTCTTGCTTTAATTATTTCACCATTATGCGATTTTTCAATTTTTGGGTTAAAAGGATCATGGTCCCAAAGCTCAATTGGATCAACAGGTTGGACATCATAGTGACCGTAGAAAAGAAAATGAGGTCCTTTTTGCTCAAAATGAGCTACCACCATAGGGTGTCCATTAGTTTCTCTTATTGATGCATCAAACCCAATGTCTTTCAATTGTTCAACAAACCAATTTGCGGCATTTAAACAGTCTTTACTAAATTTTTCTTGTGTTGAAATGGAAGGGATCTTTAAAATATCAAATAGTCTTTTTAAGCTCTCGTCTTTATTATGGTCCAGGTAGTTTAGGGCTAATTCAAGTTCACTATCTAATTCAGGCATTTACTTTATCCCTTGGCTTATTGCCAACTCTGCTATTTGAACAGCATTCAATGCAGCCCCTTTACGAAGGTTGTCAGATACACACCAAAAAACTAAACCACTTGGCACAGATTCATCTCTTCTTATTCTTGAAATATAAACCCCATCTTCACCAGCAGCTTCTTTAGGGGTGATGTAACCTTCATCTGCTCTATGGTCAATTACTATTACTCCTTCCATTTCAGTTAGAACTTCACGAGCGACTTCTTCATCCATAGGATTTTCACATTCTATAAAAACGGCTTCACTATGACCTACAAATACTGGAACTCTTACACAATGAGCAACAACATCAATATTTTCATCCAGAATTTTTTTTGTTTCATCTCTCATCTTAACTTCTTCTTTGGTAAAGCCATCATCTAAAAAAACATCGATATGAGGTATAAGGTTAAAAGATATTTCTTTAGTGAAAACATTTTTTTCTAAAGGGTCATTTACATAAACTTTTTTTGTTTGATTGAAAAGCTCGTCCATAGCTTCTTTACCAGCACCTGATACTGCCTGATAGGTTGCTACAACTACTCTTTTAATAATAAACTCTCTGTGTAATGGACATAAAGCCATTACAAGTTGTGCAGTTGAACAATTAGGATTAGCAATTATATTAATGCCTCCATTTTCACTTA
>CAZNBI010000125.1:0-3559 GCA_964571065.1 uncultured Rhodobacterales bacterium
AGCAAGATCCAAATTTGTTTCTTCAACTACTTTTAGCAATTCAAATGAGATTACTGTTAAATCTGGAGGCAGTTTTCTTCCAAAATTTGGAAGGCCATAAACAGCAATACCAATAATAATTATATGTGTTAAAAAAGAAACCATACTAGCAGGCCTTATTAATGACTCACTTCTATGGATTAAATTTTGATAATTTATTGTATCAGCTATCATCTGGTAATTTTGCTACCAAAGCCACTTTCTCATATCCAGCAGACTGAATTAGGCCCATTAAAGATATAACTTCTCCATACGGCAGAAGATTATCTCCTCTAACAAATATTCTGGTTTTGAAATTTACTTTTGAAATTGCTTTAAGTCTTGAAATAACATCTTCGTAAGAGACAATTGCATCTTGTATGTAAATATCCTTATTTTTATTCATGGTTACTATTAATGGATCTGCATCAGAATTTAGTTGATTTGCTTTAGTTTTTGGAAGGTCTACTTGTACCCCAACTGTCAACATTGGAGCAGTAATCATAAAGACTATTAAAAGTACCAACATTACATCAACTAAAGGAGTAACATTTATATTACTCATCGGCTTCTTTGTTCTATATTTAATTTTCTTCAAATTGGTATACATTTAACTATCTTCATCAAGACGTCTAGATAGAATAGCCATAAACTCAGCTGAAAAATTTTCCATTCTTAAGGAAACTTTTTCTATATCATTGGAAAATTTATTATAAGCAGCAACTGCAGGAATGGCTGCTAAAAGTCCCAATGCTGTTGCAAATAGTGCCTCTGCTATGCCTGGCGCAACAACTGCTAAAGATGTATTTTTGGAAGCTGCAATTGCCGAGAATGAGTTCATTATTCCCCATACTGTTCCAAATAAACCTATAAATGGGGCAACCGAACCAATAGAAGCTAAAAACGTCATACCCCTTTCTAATCTGCCTATTTCTCTTGTTATTGCTACACTCATACCTCTTTCAATTCTTTGAGAAAGTGAGGCTTTGAAGTTATCACCTTTAGATACTAAACCTGACGTATTAGCTCTTCGCCACTCTTGCATTGCAGAAGAAAAAACTCTAGAGATTGCACCTTGTTGTTTTTCATTGTTTTCATTTGACATTTCATCATAAATATCATCCAAAGAAGTACCTGACCAAAACTCGTTTTCAAATGTATTGGCTAGTTTGATCTCTTTACGTGATAAGAATATTTTTTCAATAATTATTGTCCAACACCATATTGAGGCCAATAATAAAATCAACATAACTAATTTCACAACAATATCCGCTTGAAGGAATAATCCCCATAAAGATATGTCTGAAGAGTTATGCAGAACCTCTTTAACTATCTCTTGTTCCATTGAAATTAACTCCTAATTTTATTTATATCTGAATTGAGTCATTAGTTAGGCAAATTTGTTTTCAAAACATAAAAAAATTTTTCTGGAAGTTTAATGACTTTCATATTTTCATTTACAAAACACAACTTAACATCAGCTGATGCTAACTTTTTATTATTTTCTTCATTAAATATAACTTGTTGCAGGCAAAGAGAAGCGTTTTTTAACTCAATTAAATTTGTTTTAACAAAAATACAATCGCCTAATGAACAAGGTGAATACCAACTAATATTAATATTTTTAACAACTATACTCTGATTTAATTTTAAAAATTTTTCTGCTGGAAAACCTAATAATCTGATTAGACTTGACCTAGCCCTCTCTATAAAATTCAAATATTTAGTGTGATAAACTATTCCACCGATATCAGTATCTTCATAATGTATTCTCAAGGAATAAAAGTGAGAATTATCTAAAATTTGACCATCTAAAAATTTCATTAATTTGACTGTTTGTCATTATTTTCATCAAATACAAAACTATTTTTAGGTATATCTAAACCTAAGTAATTCCATCCATTAATGGTTAATATTCTACCCCTTTGGGTCCTATCAACAAGATTTAATTTAATTAAATATGGTTCAATAACCTCCTCAACAACATCTTTTTGCTCTGATAAACTTGCTGATAAAGTCTCAACTCCAACCGGACCACCATTATATTTTTCAGCAAGTATTTTAAGATAGTTCCTATCTATTAAATCAAGTCCATAGTCATCTATATTCAACTTTGACAAAGCTTTGTCAGCCTCAATCTTATCAATATTATTTTTTTCATTTACTAAAGCAAAGTCTCTAACACGACTTAAAAGTCTACCTGCAATTCTTGGAGTGCCTCTGGATCTTTTGGCAATTTCATTAGCACCATCAATATCCAAATTAATATTATTTTTTTTTGAGGCTTTAACTAATATATCTTCCAACTCATTAATTGTATAAAAATTCATTCTAAGATGAATGCCAAATCTATCTCTAAGGGGTGTAGTTAAAAGACCAGATCTTGTCGTAGCACCAACTAGTGTAAAATGAGGAAGATCAATTCTCACCGATCTAGCAGATGGACCCTCACCAATTATTAAATCCAATTGAAAGTCTTCCATCGCTGGGTATAGAACTTCTTCAACTACTGAGTTAAGTCTATGAATTTCATCAATAAAAAGAACATCCCTTTCATTTAAATTTGTCAATATAGCAGCCAAATCACCTGCTTTTGTTATTACAGGTCCAGATGTGGCCCGAAAACCAACTCCTAATTCATTGGCAATAATTTGAGACAAAGTTGTTTTTCCTAATCCTGGAGGTCCTACCAGTAAAGTATGATCCATTGCAACTTGTCTTTTGTCAGCTGACTGGATAAAAGTTTTTAAATTATTCTTACTTTCACTTTGGCCAATAAAGTCATTTAAGTTTTGAGGCCTCAAGGTCTCACTATTACTCATATTATTTTGATGCTCTTGATCATTTTTCATGACTTATTTCCAAGTTTTTTTAAACTTTTTGATATTAATTCTGAAAGGTTAATATTCTCTTCTGCATCTTCATAAACTTTTACAACAATATTTTTTACATTAGTTTTATTGTATCCTAAGTTAGATAACGCTGAAACAGCATCCTCAACTAATTCTTTTTCCTTATTATTTGGGTCCACATAATTTGAAAAAAGAGGATCAATTTGGCTTTCTGGTATTTTATCTTTTAACTCGTTTATTATTCTTCCCGCAATTTTAGGACCTACCCCTTCAGCTTTAGTGACTGTTGATTTTTCAGAATTTGAAATAGCATAGCCTAACTCATCAATAGTTATAGAGGATAAAATTGCAATTGCAGCTTTTGCACCTACACCTTGAACAGAAATTAATAAATTAAACCATTTTTTCTCTAAAGGGTCTGAAAAACCAAACAAGGATTGACTGTCCTCACGAACTATGAACTCTGTCAAAATTGTTATAGTTTCATTTGAATCTTTTAGTTCAAATAAAGTTTGTAAAGAGCAAAATACTTGATACCCGACACCATTTACGTCAACAATTAGTGATTTCTCATCACTGCTAATTATTTTTCCTGTAAGTTGAGAAATCATGAATAAGTTTTAACCTTTATCTAATGCTTTTCTAATAGCATTATTTAATTTATGATTTGAATATTTTTTTTTGTCATA
>CAZNBI010000126.1:0-2974 GCA_964571065.1 uncultured Rhodobacterales bacterium
TTTCTTCTGGCCATCCAAAAGTTGGTATTAATTCAACACCATCTAATATACCTATTCGCCCAGAAGTACCAGCGCCTACATAAATAATTTTATTTTCATCGTTTTTTAGAGTTTTTTCTGCAAGATAAATAGCACTTTCAATTGATCCTAATTCTTTTTCTACAGCAAAAATTGCCTCTTGTTGGCCTTTCAACATACTTTTTAAAATTGATTTATTATTCCATGTCTCAATGTTTTCAAAATCAATTTTTCTTTCTTCAGTTTTCACCATATTAATATTTTTAATTTTGATTTCTATTGTTTCGAATACTTATTCAATTTATGTTTTATGATTTTTATTAAAATGTAACCAATTTTCTATTAAAAGGTAAAGATAGATTATATAAAATAGTCTATCTTTAAAAATTCTGATTTTTGATTTAAAAAATGAGATATTTTTTAATTTTTATATAAACCTAAAATTTTTGTAATAATAATAAAGGGTATTCAGAAGTTCCTTTAAAGATTTTTAAACTAAAATGAACACTGGTTTTTAAGAGGGTTGGGAGTTAGAGTCTTCCCGGAGTCGCCATTAATACATGTGTTAGCCAATATTGACTAACTCATTTATTTTTGTGGCTCTACTTTTACTTTCTAAATCGGGGAACGAAAGGTTAAAAGTTATACAAATTTTAAGATAGTGGTGAACGGTAGGTACTTCCAAGTAATACTTGGATTGCCTATGTTTACCTACAACACCTATTGAATTATTGGTTATTCCACATCAGCAAATTGACTTTGAAAATCAAGTTAAAAGCAGAGAATTGTGTTGTAGGTTTGTATTGATTTGAGTGGAATTGAGTAGTTTTCCGATACTCTGAAATTCCTCAAAAATAACTTAAATGTTCTGAATTTATACTCCACAAAACTTTTGGCGTATTATTAGTGCTAATGCTCTCAGTAATCAACTCTTTAACACCACCGAAACGATAGACAGTCATTACAACAAATACTAGTCACTACAAAATACAGAAGTGCATGGTGCGTGCACAAAAATGAATTTACTAAAACCAATAATTGATTATAAAGTTACTTGGCGATACATCTATTTAGAAGAGTAGCGATGAAACTGATAACGAAAAGTTTTTTTTCTTTTTTGTTTTCTTGCTTAATAGCAAATGTTATTATTCCTAATTTTTCATATGCAGAGTCGAATGTTGCAAAGGATATAACTGGATACAATTTCCCTAACAAGCTTCTGTTTTCTGATGTGCAGAAATACCGCACTATTATGCACACAATATGGAAAATGCCGATGCGGGCGAGAAATAGTGCCGGTATACTTGAAGATCCAGCCTGTATAGTAGCTCTTGCAAAGAACAGTTTTTCTGACACACGTTTGGCTGGTTATGGGGAAAAGGGCTGCTTGGGAGGGTTAGAGTGGGCAATTCATAGTGCATTATTTGATGATGAACGTATGGATCTAAACCGCTTTAGGAATTTTTTTGAAGATATAATTCCCCAAATTATAAACAATCAAAGTTATTTGGATGGCCCCCGCAATGATATTCATTACTTCCGCGCTATGCAAAGTCTATACATGGGCTACGCTCTATACGGTGACATCTACGGAGTTAGCGACGAGCTTGACGCTGCTATGGGCAAACACTTTGAAAAATTTGTCAAACGACTATATGGCTCAAAGCAAGACAGGAAGAATACAAAACGCTGTAAAAATTTCCCAGAAACTAAAGAAAAATACATGAGAATGCGCTACGACAGTATACAAGGATGCTCCGATGGAAGTGCAATGGAATGGGTAAAATTGTACACAGCAATGGGAATAGTTACAAAAAGAGCAGATTTTTTAGATGAAGCGCTTCGCCGATTAGACAGTTTTCTTTCGAGTACATTTGAGAATGGAGTCCCACTATATGCTCTACGTGCAGGAGATGCGCCGGGCTATTTAGCCCAAAATATGGAGCATATGGATGATGTAGGTTTCATGTTTGAGCATTATTTAGGCCATGACATTTGGAATTACAGAGCCGGTGGTCACTGGAATAACAGCTTTGGGGATATCTTATCTTATAGCATTCGTGCATTTATGGATCCTAGCATCAATATCGAATACGCAAGGGTCAATGATATATTGAAGGGAAAAGATCACTATGAGTGTTGCGCTGGAGACGAGAATTGGAAATCGGCACCAGGTCGTAACAATGACCCAATAGAAATTCAAAAAACAATAAATTCATATCTATTAGGTACTAGCTGGGCACTTTTGAAATTGGGAAATAAAGACTTACTTAACCGTATAGAGCCAGATAGACCAAATGTAGTATGGCGAAGTATGAATACCTTTCCAAACAAGATTGTAATGCTACAGTCAAGCAATTCAAAAAATGAACTAACAATCTTAACTCGGGAAATTGACCAAAAAGAAATGGAAAGCCTAATGGAAAAATTAGGAGAAACAGACAGTAACAAAGATGTTAACGATAGTTCCCAAGATAATGACAAACCTTTTGATTTCTCTCAATATGACTTTTTACAAGAAAATCTAAGATGTAACTTTCAGATTGAAAGAGAACTTCTTAATAACGGAGAAAGAAATAAAATTGCTGAAGGTGAATTAGAGGTTTTGCGGGGTAACGTAATATTTTTGCGAGAGAACTGGAATACTGGCTCAGGAGATAATCAGCTTTTGAGCAAACAATCTAACCTCAAAATAGCATCAGATGGAAGACTCTTAGGAAGCACACCTGTCTACATTGCTTTTGGAAATAATGATCAGAAAACTACAAATTTTTACAATAGATTTAGAAAAGACAAATCAGATAAATTGCCTAACGGAGTAAATGAATCAATGGCTGGTGAAAATCATCAAATATTTTTTCAAATTGATCAATGTGTTAATTTAAATCCTTCAGAAAAATCAGATGTTAACGATAGTTCCCAAGATAATGACAAACCTTTTGATTTCTCTCAATAT
>CAZNBI010000126.1:3074-3535 GCA_964571065.1 uncultured Rhodobacterales bacterium
AGATAATCAGCTTTTGAGCAAACAATCTAACCTCAAAATAGCATCAGATGGAAGATTGATTGGCAAAACACCACTCTATACGATGTTTGGCAATAATCAGATACATACCGCAGTATTTGAAAAGAATTTCGAAACTAGAAATCAAAACTTAAATGCCGAGGGAATAAATATTAATATAATTGAAAATCATATTAAAATTATCCTTGAACTTAATAACTGCAAATAGTCTTTTACTTTCTAAAATTGGTGAATTTAACCTTAAAAAGGTTTTTGGTTGAATTTATTTTTCTTTTGGGTTTCTATAAAAAGACGGAAAAGTTGATTTTTAAAGCTGCTGCTCTGTAAAGTCTCCCAGAAGTTAACTAATGGAGGCTTTGGTAAGTAAAATTCAAGCAATCTCTTTAAAAGTTTTTCAAACCGTCAAATATTAACGATATAATGGAGGTACCATGTATAAATTT
>CAZNBI010000127.1:0-3528 GCA_964571065.1 uncultured Rhodobacterales bacterium
TACATTTTCTGAAATTGAAAATTTTTCACCAGTTAAAAAATTTAAAAACAGATATAAATGCGTTTTATTATCATTTGATGCTCTTCAAGGGGCATGTGAAAAACACAAAAATTAAAAATTAATTAAATCATTTTCAAATTCAAAATTTGTTAAATTCTCATAACCATCTTCAGTTACTAAAACTTGATCTTCTAGTTTTATTCCTTCAAGGCCACCTTCTTCGCCAATATATGCCTCAACACAAAGAACCATTCCCGGTTCTAAAATAGCATCAAATGCACCATCAACATAATCTACTGGATAATGTACAAGTGGCCATTCATCACATAAGCCAACACCATGCATTTTACAGCTGTATCTTAAAGCTTCATATTTTTTAGGAAGTTCTCTTCCACCAAAAACTAAATCTTTTATATTTATGCCTGGTTTAATAATTTCTGTATTTTCTTTGATTTGATAGTATGCTTCAGTATATAACTCTTTTTGTTTTGGTGTAATTTTAACAGTGTCACCAATAAACCAAGTTCTGGATATATCTACACAAATTCCGTAGCAACCAATTAAATCTGTATCAAATGCTAAAATTTCATTTTCATGAATTACTCTTGGACCGCATTCTTGAAACCATGGATTTGTTCGTTGACCTGATGATAAAAGTCTAGTCTCAATCCATTCTCCACCTCTTTTTATATTTTCGGAGTGTAAGACTGCCCAAATATCATTTTCAGTCACACCAGGAATGCACATCTTTTTCATTTCAAGCATACCCATTTCACAAGAATGAATAGCACATCGCATAGCATTGAGTTCTTCAAATCCTTTTACTGCACGCGTCCTTTCCATAACTTCTTCACCGTCTAAAACATTAATGCCTACATTCTCTAAAGCTCTTAAACCATGAATTTGAATTTTATCAACAGCGAGACGTGAATTATTCTTACTATTTTTTGATAATATGACTTTAATTTCATTTGCAAAACTTAGTGCATCATTTTTAATATTATCACCGTTTGAAAAATAAAACATAGAAGCAGAGTTCCTCACCTCTTTCACAAGAGGGTTAAAGGATGAAAGCAAGTCAAGACCTTTGTAATCCCATAGGATAATATATCCTTCATTAGAGATAAAACAGGCTCTAAATGGGTTATGAGAATTCCACAATTGCATGTTTGTACTATCAGTTATGTATCGAATGTTTAAAGGGTCAAATACTAAGACACCATCAAGCCTTCTTTTATTAATTTCATTAATTAAACGAGTTACACGAAATTCTCTCATTTTTTGTAAATTTGGTATTTCTAAATCAGCTTTTATCCATTCATCAAATGCTAATTGTGTTGGCCCAATTTCAACTCGGTCATTATAATTAGGAGAGCCGTCCAATTTAAATTCAGATTTTCTTGAATATGGATCAATTTTTTTTATATGTGCATGCTTCATAATAAACCTATAACTTACGCTAAATAGATTTTTAAAATCATGTCAATAAATAAATATAATGCCTTTTGAAATAATGAATTAATATTTATCAATGAGTTAACAATTATTCAAAAATTAATTAATTCTAACTTTAGTATGAATTAGCACCGTCATGTTAAAATGATTTTTTGAATAAGAAAGAAATGAATTTAATTTAAATTATTATTTGAAAATGATCTCAAATTACTACTATTAATTAATTTTCTGGCATACCAATTTGCAAATGCGACAACATTAGCTTCAAGAAGTGGAGAAAATCTGCCTGGTTGAGCATAAGGATTTCTTAGACCGGCCTGTTGATTTTCTAATGCTGGTATATCTTCATCTATAGCTGCATCCATTCTATGATAATATTGTTTTGATAACTTTTCGAATTTATCTAGTTTGATTGTACTTTCAGGGAAACAAGTTGTTTGAAAAACTCTACAGGACTCAGGGCCTAATGGATGAACCTCATATATCCAAAGTGCGTCATTCCCAATAGCGAAAGTTAAGTTTGGAAAAACCCATGTATATCTTACTGAATTATGAACATCAGTATTCAGGCCTGGCATATCAGGTAAAGCAAATTGTTGCTCACTCTCTAAAAGTGCTCCATTTCCTGATGTTCTTCCAAACTGAGAAGTAAATGATCCATTTGTTTTATCAGGAAAATTTGGAAGTTGATAAACATCACCAATGGTTTCTGGATGAACAAAAGGTAAATGATAGTATTCATTAAATACTTCTAAGAATGCTTTCCAATTGCAATTGACATCAAAAGTTCTTTCTCTTGTTGATACAAGTTGTTTCATTGGCCATTTTGAATGAATGTTTTCAAAGTTATCAATTTGATCTTCAAGTTTTTCAAAATTATTTCCAAAATGTACAAAGCAAAGACCTAGTTTTTCTTCAGAAGGAAACTCTTTTAATGCAATATCGTCTTTATTAAAGGATTTTGCATCATTCATGTTTGGAACGCCTTTAAGTTTTCCCTCTAAATTATATGCCCAACTATGAAATGGACAAATAATACCCCTTGTATTGCCTTTACCCTCTAAAAGTTTGGCTGACCTATGTCTACAAACATTTGCAAAAACTCTTATTTTTTTGGACTTGTCTCTAATAATTATAACTGGAGTATCCAAAATCTCTTTTGTAATATAATCACCAGATTTTTTTAAAAAATTTACATGGCCTATACAAATCCATTGTTGCTTAAATAAAATTTCTTTTTCAATTTCAAGAATTTTTGCATCTGAGTAACAAATTGGTGGAATAGAAGATGATTCATCATGATTTTTAAAACAGTTTTTTAAATTTTCTTCAAAATTTAGATCATTTTGCATTTATATATCCATGAATATATTACAAAATTTAATTCTTGAACCAAGGCTTTGGTTTATGAGGAATATTTTTATCAACGCCTCTTAATATTAATCCCTTTTCATCATACATTGGCAAAGAACAAATTTCTGCCATTAATTTTTCACCATTTATACTTGTAACTTCAACTTTGGTTCCAATCTCAATGTCATCAAGATCTAAGCGAACAATGCCAACCCCACATTCTAAATATGGAGACCAAGTAGATGAACTAATCACACCAATATTTTTATTGCTAATAGAAATATTATTTCCTCTCAAAGCAATTCCGTCTTTTACTTTAATTCCCCAAATTTTGGATTTTTTTTCAGCTTTTTCTAACGCTTTTTTACCTACAAAATCTGATTTATTTAAATCAACAAATTTTCCTAAACCAACTTCGAATGGCGTTGTGTGTTTTGTAAAGTCATTATTTGCTGATAAAAGACCGGCCTCTATTCTTCTTGCTCTAAATCCAGGAGTTCCAGCCAAAATTATACCATATTTCTCACCAATTTTCATTATATGGTCACCAATTAATTCTGCATCATTCTCAGGCCTTAAATAGAATTCCCAACCAAGTTCATTTGTAAAACCTGTTCTGGTAATTATAACAGGTTCTCCTTTGATTGTGACTTCAGCAACATCAAAATACTTCCAAGATAATTCATCGTCTATAAGTTCTGATAATAGCTCCATAGACTT
>CAZNBI010000128.1:0-3504 GCA_964571065.1 uncultured Rhodobacterales bacterium
ATAAGAGCATCTGTAAAGGTGACTTGTATAATAATAACAAAGTCAACATTCTCATTTTGAAGACGTTCTGCTTCAATTTGTGTTGTATCACTCTCTAGTAAGATTTCATCACCTCCTATAATTGAATAAGATGTTTTTTTTAAAAAACTTATGCACTCAGACAATTTCTGATTTCCAAATTCAATATCGAAAGTTGCTCTGCCAAGAGCTAGTACTCCAATTTTCATTCTAATTTATCTCTCTATATTGCGTTCTGAATTCATAATTATTGAAAGGAAAACTACTGCCACTCTTGCCATAGCATTTATGCTCATTCCAAGCTAAAGCATTATTGTCAGCAATTTTGCCAATTTCTTTTAGATAGTGATTTGATGGACCTAATAGTTGTTGTTTAATGATATCCCAATTTGGATAATTTAAAAATGCATCTAACCAAATAGCTCTCCCGGCAAGAAAGCCTGAGCATCCTGCTTTAAAAGCCAGTTCTAAAACATTTTTAAAATCTTCTTTTCCTGCGCCTGCTGAAAGCATAACCCAAGGTCTTCCTGCTAACTTCCCCATTTCGTTAAATGCATTAATATCATTGTTAGAAATCTCACTTGCATTGACAGGGCTTTCTAATTTGAAAACATCAACCCCATATTTATGATTTGAAAATTCTTCAACAGACTTAAGCACATGTTCTGTTTTTTTATTTTTCATTTCCACATAATCTTTCGTTTGATGCTTATCTTTTGAAAGGGGGTAGACTAATAATTCAAAAAGAAAAAGTATATCATATTTCAAGCATTCTTCTCCTACTTTTTGAACATAATCCTGTTGAGCTTGAAGAACTTTTCTATCAGCATCAGGTCGATACCAAGCTAATACTTTAACAGCATCTGCACCCATTCTTTTAATTTTTGATACAGACCAATGATCAATGCTACTTGAAATTCTGCCCCCTTGTGTATCAGAAAAAATTGAATCTTCTAAAGTCACTACCAACCCCTTTTTAGAGTCAAGAATATCCATAGAAGATGGAATAGCAAAATGCGGATCAAGTAAAAGTGCAGAACTGCTATCTTGAAGACTTTCAATAAGCAGACTTTTAAATTTTGCAACTTCTGCCCATGGAGCCTCTTGAGTTTTTAAAAATTCAGCTATTGGTCTCTTGATAGGCGGTCTTTGATCTACTGCTGTCATTTTAAATATACCGTTTTTGTCGGATAGTCTTTTCATTCCTTGAAGTTTGCCAGGACTTAGTTGCATTATTTATACTCCATTAAAAATTGATCTACTTGCTGTCTATTTGGAAAACCATCTCTTCCGCCAAAAAATTTGCATTTAAGAGTTGCGGCACTATTAGCAAATTTTATTGCGTTAACTTCATCATTGCCTTCAGCAAGACTTAAAGCAAAAGCTCCATGCCAAACATCGCCAGCTCCAAGCGTATCTTTGACCGTAATTTTTTTGGCTGGTATATGTTCTAATTTATTATCTTTTAAATAGTAAACTCCATTTTCTCCATCAGTAACGCAGACCCAAGCTGAAGAAATATTTTTTATAGCTTTAAGAGCCTCAAATTTATTTTCAATTTTTGTAAATACTTTTAGGCCATTCATTGAGAAAGCAATATGTGATGCTTCTTTAATAATCTCTTGAGTTACTGTCTCCTCAGCATCTACTATTCCAGGAGCGCAATTTTTCTTCGCTAACTTTAAAGTTCGTAATGCACCTTCTTTCCATCTTGAATCTACTAAATATGCATCATGTTCTTTTATATTTGCAATCATTGATGCATCAACTGGCAAAGTATGATCTCTATAGTTCATTACCTGCCGATCACCATTTTTATTAATATAAACAGAAGAAAATGAAGACTTATGATCATCAAAAATAATTAAATTATCTAAATTTACATTTTCCTTAATTAATCCATTTTTGATCATTAAACCTATTTCATCTTTGCCTATTCTAGATACTAGTGATGGCTTACCATTCAATTTAGCGATAGCAACAGCCGCATTAGCTGCAACTCCACCACCTGATATAGATGCATTGTTTGCTCTATATTTCTCAAAATTGTTTGGTATTGCATCTATTTGAAATATAAAGTCAATTACAGAGACACCAGTTATTAAAACTTTTTTCATTAATCTACAGACAAGCCGCTTGGAACACTCTCTGGTCTTCCAATTGGTCGATTATTCCCATTTTTGTCAGTAAGAGTATTTAAAAAGTCAATTACGTAATCAATTTCAATGTCCTCTAGTTGAACCTTATCAATGTCAATTCTTGAAAGTAGTCTACTTTTTTCTCTTTTGTCTTTAAAAACAACAAAGTCAATAGTCTCAAGCCAAGGTGCTTTTGTAAGATTAGCTTTATCTGGTGTCCATTTATTATACATAACTATAGGGTCTAAATGATGTTTTATGATTTCTTTTATAGTTGGATATGCTCCATTATGTCCGTAAGGTGCTGTAAGAGTTACATTTCTTAGAGAAGGTGTTCTAAACTTATACATATCTTTTAAGTTGTCACTTTCAGCCATTCTTCCTACATCTCTTGTATAAGGATCAAACAATCTTGTTCTTCCCGGTCCAAATTGCGGTAAAGCAATTGAATAAAAGTTTTGATCAGTGAAAAGAGAACCTGAATGGCAAGTAGAGCAATTTGCTTTACCATAAAATAATTCCATACCTTTGACTTGGTTACTTGTAAGTGCTGAGGCATTACCTCTTAAATAATCATCAAATGGTGTATCATAAGACGCCCATTCAGAAACAATAAATGCTGCTATAGAATTTACTATATGAGAAATTTCTATATCTCTAAAATCGTCAATATCATCAAAAGCGTATTTAAAAAGTTCAACGTATTTTGGATTAGATCTAATTCTATTTGTTATCGCAGGCCAAGCTGTATCAATTTTTCTATGCGCTAATCCGATTATCTCATTCTCTCCAAAGTTGCCTGCCATTTCAAATTGTTTTGTCATTGGAAATAAAGCTTGAACTGCAAGAATATTATCTAAATTTGGTGGAAGCCATTCTTGAGCAGGTGTGTTAAATTCATTGCCATAAATATTTGAAATGCTTATGCTTCCGTCATGAAGAAGAGTATTTATTTCTTTTGCGCCTAAGTTCCATAATGCTAGAGAATTTCTTGGAACTCTTTTCTTTATTTTATGAATTCCTATTCCTGCATCTCTATTAGGTCCAACACCATTTCCTCCTTCTCCAATGCCTAATGCTAGTCCATCTGAGCTTCCAAAATCATGATGATGACATGTGCCGCATGATATATTCTGATTTCCTGAGAGTATTTTGTCATAAAATAATAAACTCCCTAGTTTTGCTTTCTTGGGATCTGAGTAATGAAAATCACTTTTTTCTAACGGTTTAGGTAATTCTAATGAATGAGATTGGTTTAGGTTCAAAAATACTATAAATATACTCTGAAAGGTTAAAAAATGTTTAAGAATATTTTTATTTTTTTGTTTTTTATTCCAGTAGTTGCTTT
>CAZNBI010000129.1:0-3501 GCA_964571065.1 uncultured Rhodobacterales bacterium
CTGATGCTAGTAATTTTGCTGCATGGGTTTTTGCTCATGGCGGTGATGTATTTGATTATCAAACAGGTCAATACATTTACAACGGACCAAAAGCAGTTGAGGCAATGGAATTTATTCAAGGAATGTCCAGTAAAGGGTGTGTAATAACAGCAAGAGGAAAATACACAGACCAGCAATACTTAGCGCAAGGGTCTGTATTGTTCTCTGCCGGCTCTACATCAGGAATTACTTATTACCAAAAAGCTATTGAAGAAGGCTATAACGGTAACTGGGATGTTGCACCAATTTCTCACACTACGAGTGAGCCTGTGCTTAACCTATATGGTGGCGGTTTAATTATGGGTAACACAGGTGACGCAAATAGAATGGTAGCTGCATATCAGTGGATGAAATATATTTCAAATACTGAAAATTCAGCGGTATGGTCAACTGAGAGTGGATACGGTTTTGTTAGAACTTCATCTGCAAATCATCCTTTGATTAAAGAAAAAAGAGATGCTTTAGCTCAGTATGACAAATCATTATCTATGGTTAAGTACGGAAAAGGTGAGCCTGCAGTTCCTGGTTACTATTCCGTTAGAGGCGAAGTTGAAAAAGCTTACGCTGCGATTATTAACGGAGAAGATATTATGTCTACTCTTAACCAACTAAACAAAGATGCAAATGAAATCTTGAAAGATGCAACAGATAACTAATTAGAATTTGTTGTTGATAAATTTAAAGGGTGGCTTTTTTAGTCACCCTTTTTTTAATTATTCTTTTCAAGGCCGGTAGGTAAAACCTCAAAGCCCTCTTGGGGTTCTTCATCGTCAACAATTTCAGATGGAAAACCAGGAGCTAAAACAGATATACCTGTAGCATCTTCTAATCTTTTTATAATATTTGGAGACCACTCCCTAGGACCATATTTACTTTGTCCATCCTTGAAAATTTGATTAATTAAAGGAGAAATTTCCAATGGAATTTTATTCTTTTTTGCTATTTCATCAAATAATCCAATGTCTTTTAGTACGAGATCCATAGTGAAATTAATGTCTCTTGATCCGTTTAAAATTACTTGTCCTTCTGTTTCATGTACAAATGAGTTTCCAGATGATATTTTAAAGGCTTCAAAGGTTGTATTTAAGTCTAGCCCTGCGGATTTACATGTAATAAGTGCTTCACAAACTGATATAAGATTAGTAGTGGCCAAGTAATTTGTTGCTACTTTAAGAATAGACGCACTTCCTAATTCACCTGTATGTAAGATTTGCCTGCCTAATGTTTTTAAAACTGGTAAAGCTCTTTCAAAAGTTTTTCTTTCGCCTCCGGCAAAGATTGAAATATTGCCTGTGGCAGCCCTATGGCATCCTCCAGATACAGGGCAGTCCATAGGTTGGCCATTTGCGCCAGTTACAAGTTCACCAATTCTTCTTACTTCCTCGAAGTCTGTTGTTGACATTTCAAGCCAAATTTTTCCTTCTGAGAGGCCTTCAATTACCCCGTCACTACCTTCCATTACTGCTGAGCATGCCTGAGGGGAAGGGAGGCAAGTTATAATTACATCACAACTAATTGCCAATTCCTTTGGATTTTTTGCCCATTCAGCACCCATTTTTAAATAAGAAGATGATAGACTGGTATTTAAATCTAAAACACACAGGCTAAAATTATTATTTATTAAATTTTTAGCTAGTTTGCTTCCAACATTTCCGAGACCGATAAAACCAACTTTCATTGCAGCACCATTAAGTAATTAAAATTTATTCAAAAGAGTTTTATATTAATGAATTTGAAACTCAAAAATTACTATTTGTAAATATTTTGATTTTTAAAATACTTAATTTATCGGTGGCTTGTTATCATTGAGAGGTGTAGGCACAATTTCGTCTTTCGGCATTGGTAAGTCTACATCCAGATACTCTACATGCAAGATAGATGCGTCCAATTTATCTTCTAGCAGTTTTGTAAGAGCATCCTCTGATAGACCCAGAGTATTACTTTGTAAGTCTATAGCTACAAGCATAGCTGAACTTCTAAACTTTTCTTCTTTTCTTTGCTGAAAAGGTAAAATATTTGTATTTTTTTCAAATTCTTTCTCAGAAGACAACCTATTTCTCCATAAATAATAAGCCCTTAATTAATTAGTAATATATAAAAAAATATATTACAACATATTGTGTAAATTATTTATCTAGATACTATTTGTTGTATGCAGTAATTTTCTTTAAATAGCATAATTTAAAATTTATTTATAGTGGGATTGATCCCACATAACATCTATGTTATCATGAGTATGCGCCGATTTGTTAACAGCTTGCGGGCGCTTAAAAAATTCAGCTAAAAGTCTTCTAGCCCAGCTTTTAGCTGGGTTTTTTATTAAAATTAAATTTAAAAGTGGGCATTTAATCTTCAACTTGTGCGCCTATTAGGAAGTAAGCACTAAAGCGGGGAATTTTATGAAAAATGTTATTAATGAAATTAATTTTAAAAACGAAATATTGATAGCCGATGGTGCAACCGGTACTAATTATTTTGATGATGGACTACAAGCAGGTGACCCACCTGAATTATGGAATATTGAAAAATCACAAAGTGTAATTGAGCTGCATAGAAAATTTATTCAGGCAGGCGCAAATATTATACTTACAAATACATTTGGAGCAAATGAGTTAAGGTTGAAATTTCATGGTATTGATAGCAAACTCAATGAGATTAATATCAATGCAGTTAAACTAGCTAAGGCAGCAGTAACTGATTTAAATAAATCAAATGTAATGATTGGTGGCTCAATCGGTCCAACAGGTGAAATTTTTCAAGCTAATGGAGGTACATTCTCTTACAGCAAAGCAATAGATGTGTTTTACAATCAGTCGATTGCTTTAAAAAAAGGTGGTGTTGATTTTTTGTGGATCGAAACTTTGTCCTCCCTAGAGGAAGTTGACGCTGCACTTACAGCTTCTGATAAATCTGGTATGAAAGCTGTTATTACGATGTCATTTGATACAGCAAAGAAGACAATGATGGGTGTTTCTCCATATGAGTTTGTGAAATTTATAAATAATAGAAGAAATAAACCTTTAGCTATTGGTGCAAACTGCGGAATTGGACCTTCAGAATTGCTTATTTCAATGAAGGAAATTAAAGACCACTTAAGTAATGAAATACTTCTCGTTGCAAAAGGTAATTGCGGCATCCCAGAATATAAAAATGGTAAAGTTACTTATAATGGCAATCCGAAAGTGATGTCTAAATACGCATTACTATGTAAACTTATTGGCATCGATATTATCGGTGGATGCTGCGGCACTACACCTGAGCATATTTTATCAATTAAAAACTCTTTAAGAGATAATACAAGAAGCCGATTAAAACTTAACTCAATGCGGTCAATACTTCAAAATGAACAGGAATTCTCAAAATTGATTAGCTGTGAAATAGGATTGCCTTGGGGACAAATTGCATTAGAAGAATTAAAGTCGCCAAGAAAAAAAACTAGAAGAAGAAAAATTCCTGTCCAAT
>CAZNBI010000130.1:0-2314 GCA_964571065.1 uncultured Rhodobacterales bacterium
AAAGATAGTTTTAATGAGCTCAAGAATAATAACATTGATAAAACTATTCAAAGTCATTTAGATCCTGACAATGAAGTTACTAAAGCTCTGCAACAAGCAAAGGACAGTGCTGATTTAGCTAATGAAACAAATAAAGTAAAAGAAACATTAAAAACAACTGCAGAAGATAGTTTAAAAGATGATAATAATTTGGAATCTCAGCCAAATAAAAATATTGAAATATCTAATAATGAAGACAATATGTCTTCTACTAAATTATAATGGCTGAAGACCTTACCAAAGAAGACTTGTCTGATGGTCAAATGTCCTTGATGGATCATTTAACAGAGCTAAGATCTCGTTTACTATTAAGTATTATAATTTTTATAGTTTTATTTGTAATTTGCCTTATAAGAATAGGCGATCCCTCAACTAGTATTGCAGATCAAGTTTACTTATTTTTACAAAAACCTTTAGCTGATCTTTTGGCTGAAAGGGGTGGTAGGATGATTTTTACAGGTCTACACGAGGGATTTTTTACTCAAATTAAAGTTGCCTTCTTTACCTCTATAAGTATTTCATTGCCTATAATTCTTATTCAGGTATGGAAATTTGTAGCTCCTGGACTATACAAAAATGAACGCAGTGCAATGCTACCCTTCATGATTGCAACTCCATTTTTATTTGTTTTGGGAGCAGCTATGGTTTATTATATGGTTATCCCATTAGCTTGGCAATTTTTTCTATCATTTGAAATAAGTCCTGGGCAAGGTGCGCTTCCTATAGAAGTTGAACCAAGAATATCTGAATACCTATCTTTAGTGATGAGACTAATGTTTGCTTTTGGTTTGAGTTTTGAATTGCCGGTTGTTTTACTTTTATTAGTTAAATCTGGTTTTGTAACTCCAGAGGGTTTGGCTTCAAAGAGAAGATATGCCATTCTTATCTCCTTTATTGCAGCTGCCATTTTAACGCCGCCTGATGTTATAAGTCAGGTTATGCTAGCTACCCCAATAATTTTACTTTATGAAATCTCAATTATAGCATCTAAAATAATGTATAAAAATAACAACTAGATATTTATTTTCAAAATTTATAGGAACAACTAGATGCATGATATTAAGTACATAAGAGAAAACCCAGAATTATTTGATGCTAATTTAAATAAAAGAGGTGTTGATGCGTCTTCAAAGGAAATACTTCTTATAGACAATGAAAGAAGGAAACTCCAAACTCTTATTCAAGAAAAACAGAAATCTAGAAATGAAATTTCAAAAAAAATTCCTGAAATTAAATCTAAAGGTCAGGATGCTTCTTCTTTGTTTGATCAGGTTTCCTTAATTAAAAAAGAGATTTCTGAATTTGAAAAAAATGAAACTCAACTCTCTGAAAAATTGAATAGTTATTTACTAGAATTACCAAATTTAATAGATAATGATTTACCTATTGGTACTGAAGAGCAAAATAAATTAATTAAAACATGGGGCAAAATTAAAAAACATGATTTCACACCAAAAGACCATGTTGCTCTAGGTGAGAATTTATCAGAAATCGATTTTCCAAGTGCTGCTAAATTATCAGGTAGTAGGTTTGTTGTTCTTTATGGAAAAATCGCTAAATTAGAAAGAGCTCTAAAGAGTTTTATGATTGATAAGTTAACCAATTCATATGGATATACTGAGGTTATGCCACCAGTTTTAGTAAATGAAAAAACAATGACTGGAACTGGGCAATTACCAAAGTTTTCTGAAGATTTATTTAAAACAATCGATAATAGATGGCTAATTCCGACAGCTGAAGTTCCTCTTACTAATTTGGTATCAGATATGATAACACCTAGAAAAAATCTTCCGATGCGTTTTACAGCTTATACTCAGTGTTTTAGAGCTGAAGCAGGAGCCGCTGGTAGAGACACAAGAGGAATGATAAGAAATCATCAATTCTCTAAAGTTGAAATGGTTTCTATTTGTGATGAAGATAGTTCAGTAAATGAATTAGACAGGATGACTGGGGCCGCAGAAAATATTCTTCAAAGTCTAGAATTACCTTATCGAGTTGTTTTATTGGCTTCTAAAGATATAGGTTTTTCGGCAAAAAGAACATATGACTTGGAAGTATGGTTGCCAGGTCAAAATGATGGCCAAGGTTGTTATAGAGAAATTTCCTCTTGCTCTAATTGTGGTTCTTTTCAAGGAAGAAGAATGAAAGCTAGGTATAAAGATGAAAACAATAATAACAAATTTGTTCATACATTGAATGGTTCTGGTTTGGCCGTAGGGAGAACAATTATTGCTATTTTAGAGAATGGACAATTGTCTAATGGAGATATTCAGCT
>CAZNBI010000130.1:2414-3495 GCA_964571065.1 uncultured Rhodobacterales bacterium
AATGATGACGGAATTGATGCTCCCGGGTTTAAAATTTTAAAATCTATAGCAGAAGAAATTTCTGATGAAATTTGGGTTTTTGCGCCAAAGAATGATAAATCTGGTGCTGGCAGGTCAATAACTCTTAGAAATGATATAAAAGTAAAAAAAAGGAGCAATAGAGAATTTGAAGTTGATGGCACACCTACTGATTGTGTTATTTTAGGTTTAAACCATTTTATGAAGGGCAATTTACCTGATCTAGTTTTGAGTGGTGTCAATGCTGGTAGAAATGCAGCAGATGATGTTACATATTCAGGCACTGTGGGTGCTGCTTGGGAAGCAACAGTTCTTGGTGTCCAGGGGATAGCACTCAGCCAAATGTATGACAAAAGATTTGGAATGAATTTTTCTGCATCCAAGACGTATGGATCAAGTGTTTTGAAAAAAATTATTCCAAAAATCTCTAAATTAAATTCTGTTATAAATATTAACTTCCCACCTGTAGACGAAGTTAATGTTAAAGGGCTCAAGACCGTTGAATTAGACTCACATAAATTAAGTGATAATATTGAGTATAGTGAAAACAGTGAAAATTTTAGAATAGGAGCAATGATAACTAGAGATCATCAAGTAAAAGGGAGTGATTTATACTATCTTAAAAAGGGTTATATATCGATTACCCCTTTAGCTCTTAATGTAACAGATTATAAAGTTTTAAAGCAATTGCGAGAGAATATTTTATGATTAATAAAGGTGAGGAACAAAGGGCTCACCTTATCATGAAGCTTAGAGGACAAGGAATTCGGTCAGCCAGCGTATTATCAGCTATAGAAAGTGTCCCAAGAGACATATTCATCGAAAATGCTCTCAAAAATCATGCATGGGAAAATGTCACACTTCCAATTGGAGAAGGACAAACCATTAGCCAGCCATATATAGTAGCTTTAATGACTACTGCTTTGAATTTATCTGGAAAAGAAATAGTCCTAGAGATCGGAACTGGAAGTGGCTATCAAGCTTCAATTTTATCACTTCTATGCAGAAGAGTTTACACAATTGAAAGGATAAAAACTTTACATGAATTTTCAAATAAGAAATT
>CAZNBI010000131.1:0-3490 GCA_964571065.1 uncultured Rhodobacterales bacterium
AAAGGAGGTGGTCTATGTCTATAATTTTATATACAAGTCCTCCCCAAGAAATGTTGGGAAACTTGTAAATTAAATTTGAAAAGGGAGACAAAAATATCTCCCTTTTTTTAATAATATGAATTTTAAAAATCATTTAAAATATATATTAGTATTTTTTGAGACTTTGTTTCTTATATTAGGAGTTATCCTTCCGATAGCACGTATTGATGAATTTTGGTTTTTTAGTTCTGAATTTTCAATTCTATCTGTAAGTAAAGATTTATTTATAAATTCTGAAATACTGTTATCAGTAATAATCATAACTTTTGGTTTCTTCTTTCCACTATTAAAAATTTTCTTAAAAGTTTTTGAAATTGAAAAAATTAAAAACTTAAGCCTTCACAAGTTCTCAATGGTCGATATTTTTTTGTTAAGCTTTATAGTATTTGCTGGCAAGACGTCGAATTATTTTGAGGTGCATTTGATGCATGGCTTCTATTTTCTTTTAACCTCTATTATTTTAGGTTTTGTTTATTTAATAATAGATAAATAAATGTTTAATTTTAATTAACAAATATCTTAAGGGAGATACATGTGAGTAAATATGCAATATATACAAAATGGTTTTGGCCAAATGGCGTTCCTACAAAAGAAAGTGCAGAAAAAAGTATGAGAGAGTTTTCTGATAAAACAAATGCAGAAGATGTTTTATGGTGGAGAGCAGATGATAATCACCACCAATCAGTTATTATTTTTTCTTCCGAAGAGATAGCAAATAAAGAAATGGAAATGAGGCAAAGCCATCGAAAGAAAAGTACTGAAGAGCACGAAATTAAAATGGTAGAAGAATTTGTTGGGCCAGTGCTAGCTCAACTTTCATCAATTAAATAAATAATTAATCACTGTTATAAAAATATTTTAGATTTTTAGATTTTTAAATTTTTTTAAATTTATACTTTTAAAAACCTTTGCTGTAGGTTTTACAGGAACTACTGTAACACCAATTCCATTGTCCCTTATATTACAAATATTAAAACTTTTCCCTTCAATAATTCTCATTTCATCTTTTGTTAAAAAATCAATAGTTGAATACAATCCATTTGAAATGATTACAGGTATACCATTCCAAAAATTAGTTTGATTTATGTGAATGTGGCCGCAAACAATTGCAAGTATATTCTGATTTGCTAATTTAGATTTTAATTTAGTTGTAGATTTTTCATCTAAGCTGATCCAATTTGGGCTACTCATACTAAACTTGGGTGGATGATGCATCATTATGAGCGATTGCATTTTTTTATACTTAGATAAACAATTAGATAAGAATTCAAATTGCTCATCACTAATTTTACCGGAAACCTTTCCCAATACAGATGTATCTAAAACTATTAGATTTAAATCTTCAATAATGTGATTGTAGAATAGTGGCTCTTCAGAATTAATATTTTTAAAAACTTTGTTAAATGAAAGCTTTTTATCATGATTGCCCAAAGCATAATAAATGGGAGTTTTGATATTTTTCAAAATTTGATAAAGTTCTTTATAGCTTTTTATATTACCTGTATTTGTCAAATCTCCACTGATTAAAATAAAATCTGGTTCGGGTCTAAGATTATTAATTTCTTTAATTACATCTAGGATTGTTTTTCTAGTCTCAAAATGAATTTCATTTTGAGTTTTATCTCTACTAGAAAAATGAAGGTCTGTTAGATGAATAAATCTTTTCATTTAATGTTACATTAAAATTAGAAATAGTCTTAGTCAGTAGTCTTTTAGGTATTCCACTAAGTCTTCATATCCACCAATGCGTTTTCTATCTTTAAAAATTTGAGGTATTGTTTTTATTCCGGGTGCTTTTACCTTTAACTCTTCACGGAGTTCATCATCATTAATATCAAGATTTTTAAAAGGAATACCTTTACTATTTAATAACTCTTTTGCCCTGATGCACCAAATACAGGTTGGCCTAGTATATACATCTAACACTTAAGTCACCAAAATCTTCTAATAATTTTTAGAATTAATTTTTTGTTTAAAGGATTTTAAATTTGTAAATAAATTAGAAATTTGTTTTCGATATGACCAACCAAAATTAGCCAAAATTTGGAATATAATAATATAAAAAAGCAAAGAACACATAACCAAGATATAATTTCAATTTGAAACAAAGTACAGAATAAAAAAAACTAAATGATAGATATTTATCTATCATTTAGTTAGTTCGGGAGGAAATAAAATATAAATTAAATTTTAAACTCTATTTTCTTATTCAAATTATTGGGTTCCAAAAAGGAAGATTTTGTTTGAGTTTTTATAAAGAACGAAAATGATAAAATTAAAAACGTAACTATAAGAGGTGTAAAATAGATTTTCTTTTGCATCAGAACTCCTTTTCTTCAATTTACTTACTTAAGGAGTGATGATGTTTGAAATTAGATTGAAAAGTGACAAAAATAAGAAATTATAGAATAAAAAGAAATATTACCTACAAGAATTACAAAATCCAAATATCTCTAAATTGTGATCTGAATATTCAAAATTAACACTTTTACTAAGAGTTCCTAAAAAAGATTTTAAATTATCTTTTTCAAGTTCCGTTACTTTTTCACATTTTTCACAAATTAGAAAAGATGTAGAGGTCATAGCATTGCAGTTTGAAATATTACAGGCAACATATGAGTTTTTACTTTCAATTTTATGGACTTTACCAACTTCAATCAATTTATCTAATGCCCTATATACTTGAGTAGGAGCTTTAATACCTTTTTTTTGCGTATCAGATAAGATGGTGTATGCCTTTAATGGCGCACCATGGTTTTCTAATAGATTAAGAACAATTTCTTGGTTTCTTGTTAATTTTTGGTTTGTAATCTTCATAATTTATAAATATCAAACAGTAATCACTTTTTCAACTTAGTGTCAAAGTTAGGAACTAGCATCGATAATATAAATAATATTAATGCTGCAACTATTATTGTTGGCCCAGAAGCAGTATTAAACTCTAAAGAACTAAATAAACCTAATACAACTGATACAACACCGCCAATTATTGAAAAAATGACCATTTGAGCTGGATTATTACTAAGGTTTCTTGCTAAAGCTGGCGGTATCAACAGCAATCCTGTTATTAACAAAACACCTATCATTTTGATTGAAATAGCTATTACTCCTGCTAATAGCAATGTGAAAACAACATTTGATCTATCAGGGTTCATACCTTCTGCAGCTGCTAAATCATAGTTTACAGTAGCAGCAAACAATGAAGACCAAATGAAGTATAATATTATCAGAATTAGTGAGCCACCACACCATATTATTAAAATGTCATTAGCTGTTACTGACAAAATATCACCAAACAATAAACCCATAATATCAAATCTAATGAATGTTAAAAAGCCTATTAAAACTAAACCAACTGCTATGCTCGAATGTGCAAGTAGGCCTAATAATGCATCACCTGGTAATTTAGTCCTCTTTTGTAAACTTAATAATAATAATGCAATTATTCCTG
>CAZNBI010000132.1:0-3461 GCA_964571065.1 uncultured Rhodobacterales bacterium
ATATTATAAAAATCATTTCCCTTATCATCAATGATTATAAAAGCTGGAAATTTTTCTACTTCAATTTCCCATACTGCTTCCATTCCTAATTCAGGAAATTCTAAAACTTTTATCTTTCTAATAGAATCTAAAGCAAGCTTTGCTGCAGCTCCACCAATGCTTCCAAGATAAAAACCTCCATATTTTTTACACGACTCTCTTACCTGTTTCGATCTGTTCCCTTTAGCAAGCATTACCATTGACCCACCCTCTCTTTGAAATTGCTCAACGTAATTATCCATTCGTCCAGCAGTTGTAGGGCCAAAGGATCCAGAAGCATATCCTTCAGGCGTTTTTGCGGGTCCTGCATAGTATACTGCATTTTCTTTAAAATAATTAGGTAACCCACCTCCCGAATTTAATCGTTCCAGAAGTTTGGCATGAGCAGTGTCTCTAGCAACAATTAATTTACCTGAAAGAGAGACTTTTGTTTTTACTGGATGTTTAGACAGAGAATTTAAGATCTCTTTCATTGGGCTGTCAAGGTTTATACTTATATTATTTTTTAGATTTGAAGTTTTTATATTAGGTAAAAATTTTGCTGGATTTTTCTCTAATCTCTCAATAAAGGCGCCGTCCTTATTAATTTTACCTAAAACTTGCCTATCAGCTGAGCATGAAACTCCAACACTTATAGGGCAAGAAGCCCCATGACGAGGTAGGCGAATAACCCTCACATCATGGCAGAAGTACTTACCACCAAATTGAGCACCAATTCCCATTTTTTGAGTCATTTCTAAAACTATTCTTTCCCATTCAATATCTCTCCAGGCACGACCTGTTTTATCACCCTTTTTTGGCAATTTATCTAGATATCTTATTGAAGCTAACTTTAGAGTTTTCATATTAAATTCAGCTGACATGCCTCCAATCACAATAGCTAAATGATATGGTGGGCATGCAGATGTTCCAATATTAATAATTGCCTCATTTAAAAAAGATCTTAAAGATTCTGGATTAAGAACAGACTTCGTTTTTTGGTATAGAAAGGATTTATTTGCAGATCCACCACCTTTTTGAATAAAGGCAAATTTATATTCATTTCCAGTAGCAGAATAAATTTCAATTTGTGCTGGAAGATTATTATTTGTATTAACTTCATCGAACATACTCAAGGGTGCAACCTGGCTATACCTTAAATTTTTTGTTTGATAGGTGTCGTAAATGCCTTGAGAAATTAATTTTGAGTCATCCACACCAGTAAAAATATTTTCACCTTTGTAACCCAGAACAATTGCTGTGCCTGTATCTTGGCACATTGGTAAAATTCCAGCTGAAGATATATTTGCATTTTTGATCATCTCTAAAGCGACAAATTTATCATTTTCAGAGGCTTCATTATCATTTAAAATCAAACTAAGTTGTTTCAGATGCGATGACCTTAATAAATGTGAAACATCAGCAAATGCTCTTTCGGTTAATTGACTAATGACCTGAGGTTCAATAAAAAGTAATTTTTTATCATCTAAGTTTCTTTCCGAAATACCTTCTTTTGATACTAAGTCATATTTAGTGTCATCTTTTCCAAACTGAAAAAGTGAATTATAAACAAACTTGGGCATATTTACTTTTTCTTTTTAAATTTATCAAAGGAAATAACTTCACCAGTACTCTCGCTCTCAGTCTTAGTTTTATTTCTAGTCTGATCATCAGTAGTTTCTGTTAAATTTGATTTATCCTTTGTAGTTTCATCTTTTGAAACTTTTTCATTTGCAGGAGCACTCTCATTGGAAGCAAATTGCAAAGCAAAATCTGTAGAAGGATCAGTGAACTGAGTTATGGCATTGTATCCAATTGAAAGTTTTTCCTGTTTCCCATTAAATGATAAAGTGACAGAAAAACTATCATCCTCAACTTTAAGATCCCAGAATTGGTGCTGTAATACAATTGTCATTGTATTAGGATGATTTTCATGGAAAGTTTTAGGTATATCAACATTTTTGTGGTTAGTAATGAAAGTTATAAAGAAATGATGATCGCCAATATTTTCTTTGCTTTCTAATGATTTAAGAACTGTTTTAACCACTCCTCTGAGTGCATTGTCTACCAGGGAATCATAATCTATAAGTTTATTATTATCTTTTGACACGGATTATAAAAACTCCATTTAATTATATTTTAAAAATTAATACTTCTATTAAATCAATATTTTTTGAAATAATAGAAGAATGCTTCTGTTGCCAGGTGCATTCCAAACCCCGCCAAATTGAGCTCAATCAATTTGGACTTTAAAAGTGGTCAAGTAACTGCTTAGGCAGCAACTGCGACCGGAGCATAGTTGTCATTTGCAACTATTAATTTAGCCCGATAACGGTGGTACAATGCCGAGAGAAAGTTAAGTCTTTATTACACACGTCGATCCTATTTCGCCCCCATAAAGTTTGGTGGAGGCGCCGGGTACCGCCCCCGGGTCCGTAATGCCTATTTCACAAAACGTTTATCGCTATAGTTGTAAAACAACACTTTTAATATAGTTCACTTTATTGGTATACTGCAATAATAAACAGATTAATAAATTTTATAATTATATATGGAGCAATTTTTTTGAAACAATATATAAGCCTTCTCGAAAATGTAATTAGAAATGGTGTTCAAAAAGAAGACAGAACAGGAACAGGAACAAGATCAATTTTTGGATGGCAAATGAGATTTGATCTGTCTAAAGGGTTCCCATTATTAACTACCAAAAAACTTCATTTTAAGTCAATTGTATATGAACTTCTATGGTTCATTAGAGGTGATACAAATATTGAATATTTAAATAAAAATGGTGTGAGCATTTGGGATGAATGGGCAGATGAAAATGGTGACTTAGGCCCAGTATATGGTAGTCAGTGGCGTTCATGGCCTACACGAGATGGAGGTTCCATAGATCAATTACTTAAAGTAGTGCAAGATATAAAAAACAATCCAAATTCTAGGAGGATGATTGTTTCTGCATGGAACCCTGAATATGTTGAGGAAATGGCTTTACCTCCTTGCCATTGTCTTTTCCAATTTTATGTAGCTGATAACAAACTATCTTGCCAACTCTATCAGAGAAGTGCTGATATTTTTCTTGGGGTCCCCTTTAATATTGCATCATATTCTTTGTTAACAGAGATGATAGCGAAATCATGTGGTTTGGAGGCAAGTGAATTCATCATTACACTTGGGGACGCTCATTTGTATGACAATCATAAAGAACAAGCAAATTTACAAATTAAAAGAGAATTAAAAAATCTGCCTATTTTGAAAATTAATAAAAAAGACAATATTGAAAATTACATTTATGATGATTTTGAGATAATAGATTATAATCCACATCCGCATATTTCTGGAAAAGTTGCAGTTTAATAATGTCAAAAATTACAATAAGTGCAATAGTTGCGTCTGCAAAAAATAGAGTTATTGGAGATGGTGAACAACTTTTTTGGAAGATA
>CAZNBI010000133.1:0-3449 GCA_964571065.1 uncultured Rhodobacterales bacterium
ATAAGAGCATCTGTAAAGGTGACTTGTATAATAATAACAAAGTCAACATTCTCATCTAGAAGACGTTCAGCTTCATTTTGTGTTGTATCACTCTCCAATAAGATTTCATCACCACCTACTATTGAATAGGATGTTTTTTTTAAAAAACTTATACACTCAGATAATTTCTGATTAGCAAATTCAATATCGAAAGTTGCTCTACCGAGAGCTAGTACCCCAACCTTCATTCTAATTTATCTCTCTGTATTGCGTTCTGAATTCATAATTATTGAAGGGAAAATTACTACCATTCTTTCCATAACATTTATGTTTATTCCAAGCCAAAGCATTATTGTCAGCAATTTTGCCAATTTCTTTCAGATAATTATTTGATGGGCCTAAGAGTTGTTTTTTAATAATATCCCAACTTGGATAATTTAAAAATGCATCTAGCCAAATGGCTCTTCCAGCAAGAAAGCCTGAGCATCCCGCTTTAAAAGCTAATTCCAAAACTTTTTTAAAGTCTTCTTTTCCTGCACCTGCTGAAAGCATAACCCAAGGTCTTGCTGCTAACTTTCCCATTTCTTCAAATGCATTTATATCATTATCAGAAATCCCAATTGCATTAACAGGACTTTCTAATTTGAAAACATCGACCCCATATTTATGATTTGAAAATTCTTCAACAGACTGGAGTACATGATCTGTTTTTTTATTTTTCATTTCCACATATTCTTTTGTTTGATTCTGGTCTTTTGAAAGAGGGTAAACTAATAATTCAAAAAGAAAAAGTATATCATGTTTCAAGCATTCTTCTCCTACCCGTTGAACATAATCCTGTTGAGCTTGGAGTACTTTCTGTTCTGCATCAGGTCGGTACCAAGCTAGTACTTTTACAGCATCCGCACCCATCCTTTTTATTTTTGATACTGACCAATGATCTATGCTTCTTGAAATTCTTCCACCACTTGTTTCAGAAAAAATTGAATCTTCTAAAGTCACAACTAATCCTTTTTTAGGGTTAAGAATATCCATAGAATATGGTATTGCAAAATGAGGATCGAGTAAAAGTGCTGAACTATTTTCTTGAAGGCTTTCTACAAGCATTTTTTTGAATTTTGCTACTTCTTCCCATGGCGCATCTTTAGCATTTAAATATTTAGCAATTGGTTTTTTTATTGGTGGCCTCTGATCTACGGCTGTCATTTTAAAAATTCCATTTTTGTTGGATAGTCTTTTAATCCCTTGTAGTTTACCAGGAGTTAGTTGCATTATTTATGCTCCATTAAAAATTGATCTACTTGCTTTCTATTTGGAAAACCATCTCTTCCACCAAAAAATTTGCATTTAAGAGTTGCAGCACTACTTGCAAATTTTATTGCATTAACAACATCATTACCTTCTGCAAGACTTAAAGCAAAAGCACCATGCCAAACATCTCCTGCTCCAAGTGTATCTTTAACCGTAATTTTTTTTGCTGGTATATGCCTTAACTCATTATCTTCTAAAAAATATACTCCATTTTCGCCGTCAGTTACACATACCCAAGCTGAAGAAATATTTTTGATTGATTTTAGAGCGTCTAATTTACTCTCAATTTTGGTAAATTCTATTAGGCCACTCATTGAAAAAGCTATATGTGATGCTTCTTTGATAATTTCTTTTGTTACTGTTTCTTCGGCATCTACTATTCCTGGCGCACCATATTCTTTTGCTACCTTAAGAGTTTGTAATGCTCCTTCGGTCCATCTTGAGTCTACCAAATATGCATCATGCTCTTCAATTTTAGTGATTACGGAAGCATCAACTGGTAAAGTATCATCTCTGAAATTCATTACTTGTCTATCGCCATTCTTATTTATGTAAACTGATGAAAATGAAGACTTATGACCATCAAAAATAACAACATTATCTATATTTACTTTTTCTTTTAGTAAGCCATTTTTGATCATTAACCCGATTTCATCTTTGCCTAAACGTGAAACAAGAGATGGATTACCATTTAATTTGGCTATAGCTACAGCTGCATTAGCGGCAACGCCACCCCCTGAAATAGAAGCATTTTTTGCCCTATATTTTTCATAACTAGTTGGAATTGATTCTACTTGGAAAATAAAGTCAATTACAGAAACACCAGATATTAGAATTTTTTTCATACAAAAATACTAATCTACGGAGAAACCACTTGGAACACTTTCAGGTCTTCCTATAGGTCTATTATTTCCATTTTTATCAGTAAGAGAAGTTAAAAAATCTATTATATAATCTATTTCTATTTCTGAGAGTTTAACCTCCTCAATATCAATTCTAGACAATAATCTTTTCTTTTCTCTTTTATCTTTAAACACAACAAAGTCAATTTCTTCAAGCCATGGTGCTTTAGTGAGGTTTGCTTTATCAGTTGTCCATTTTTTATACATATCAATTGGATCTAAATGGTGTTTGATGATACCCTTGATAGTTGGATATGCTCCATTATGTCCGTAAGGTGCTGTAAGAGTTACATTCCTTAGAGAGGGTGTTCTAAACTTATACATATCGTCTATGTTATCACTCTCAGCCATTCGTCCCACATCACGAGTATAAGGGTCAAAAAATCTTGTCCTTCCTGGGCCAAACTGTGGTAAAGCAATAGAATAAAATTTTTGATCAGTAAAAAGCGATCCAGAATGGCAGGTTGAGCAATTAGCTTTGCCATAAAATAATTCCATACCTCTAACTTGGTTGCTTGTTAGTGCAAAAGTATTCCCTCTTAAATAATCATCAAATGGCGTTTCATATGATGCCCATTCTGAGATCACAAATGCCGCGATAGAATTCACAATATGAGAGATCTGTATATCTCTAAAATCATTTATATCATCAAATGCATATTTGAATAATTCTACATATTTTTGATTTGACCTTATTCTATTTGTAATTGCTGGCCAAGCCGTGTCAATTTTTCGATGGGCAAGCCCAATTATCTCATTTTCTCCAAAATTTCCAGCCATTTCAAATTGTTTGGTCATTGGAAATAGTGCTTGAACTGCTAGGATATTATCTAAATTTGGAGGTAGCCATTCTTGAGCAGGAGTATTAAACTTATTTCCATAAATATCAGATATGCTAATACTTCCATCATGAAGAAGAGTATTAATTTCTTTTGCACCTAAATTCCATAAAGCTGAAGAATTTCTTGGGACTCTTTTCTTAATTTTATTAATTCCAATACCAGCATCTCTTTTTGGTCCAACACCATTTCCTCCTTCACCAACACCCAAGGAAAGCCCATCTGATCCTCCAAAATCATGATGATGGCAAGTACCACATGATATATTCTGATTTCCTGAAAGTATTTTGTCATAAAACAACAAACTTCCTAATTTTGCCTTTTTAGGATCTGAGTAATGGAAATCATTTTTTTCCAACGGGTTTGGTAATTCTATTGAATGAGATTGGTTTAGACTAAAAAATATTATAAATATAAT
>CAZNBI010000134.1:0-3405 GCA_964571065.1 uncultured Rhodobacterales bacterium
CCATTTTGTAAAGGCATGAATGACTGACTTGCAATTGGGTGGCATTCTAACATATTTAAAATTAATGGACTTGGCCTTTGAAGACCCTGAAAAATAGAAATAGAAATATTATTATTAATTTCTTTTTCATTTGTAATAAATTTACTTAAATCATATCTATTGGTATACCCATTATTTATTTTTTTATAGGTATAATTGTCTTTAAGTGACAAGATATCTCCAAATTCTTGAAATTTTGCCTTTGTAAGTTTCTCAATTGTAATTTCCAATTTTTATCCTTGATTCAATTATATATGACCAAAAATTCTCAATCTTGATACACCACCATCAGGAAATATATTTAATCTTACATGGCTAAACTCAATGTCATGAAATTTTGTATCAATTGAAAATTTATGTACTTTGTCAGCATTTAAAATAGATTTTGGAATAATAGTTACCCAATTTTCATTTTTAATTTTGCTTATATCATCGGTATCTATAGCTTGAATAGAGCAACTTTCTGGATAGTTGCCCTTAAAAAAAGCTGTATCTACCTCAGCTTTAGTTAAAAAGCCTTTTTTGCCTAATTTAATTATTAACCAGTCATTTCCTGGTTCTCTCCTTCTTCTTGTTTCCCATCCGTCACCCATATTTTTTCCTCTACCGTGAGATAGAATTGCAGAAATATCACCATAATGTGCATTATTATAAGAAATGATTTTTCCACCATTTTTTAAAGCTGACAGTTCTAATATTTGTTTTTTTGATATTTTATCCCAATCAACAAAAACATTTCCCCATAACCTCAGTCTGGCCACACCTCCATCAGGAAATATTTTTAACTTTACCCAATTTATGATGTTTTCATTCTCAGCATTAAAATTATTTACAGCATCGCCTTTGATACTTGTTTTATGTAAAATAGTTTTCCAGTTTTTATCTTTTTCGTCGGGCTGTTTTTCTGAATAAATACCTTCAATTTCAGCGTGAGGAGGGTAATTTCCTGTAAAAAACTTTGTGTTAATTTCGATTTTTTTTATTGTTCCTGGACAACCTAATTTTATTAAACACCAGTCGTAACCTGGTGTTCTTCTTCTTCTTGTTTCCCATCCATCCATCCATTTTCCATGATTATCATATTTATCAGGTATAAATATTGGATCAGACTCTGATAGCATTCTTTCTAAAGGTGCAAAAAACTCATCATTGGCATAAACACCGTATGAACCAATTTTTGGAGAAATTAAATTTATTAATGTTGAAATCATGTCACTCAATTATAATTCTCCATCGTAAGGAAAGTTTTTAATCCAGAATTTAGCTATATCTACTCTTTTCGTTATCCATATATTGTCAAAATTTATTATATGTTCAATGAATTTCTTTAAACTCTGAAACCTGCCCGGTCTGCCAATAAGTCTACAATGTAATCCAACTGACATCATTTTTGGGTGGGTACTTCCTTCATTGTAAAGGGTATTAAATGTATCAATTAAGTAATTAAAAAAATGATCAGATGTATTAAATCCTTGATTAGTAGCAAATCTCATATCGTTTACGTCTAAAGTATAAGGAATTATTAAATGAGGCTTGCTTTCTACTTTGCTCCAAAAAGGGAGGTCATCACTGTAATCGTCTGAGTCATATAAAAAACCTCCTTCTTCAGCTACTAATTTTCTCGTATTTTCAGAAGTTCGTCCAGTATACCATCCTAAAGGTCGGGAACCACACATTTTTCTTTGAAGCTCAATTGCCTCCTGCATATGAATTCTTTCTATATCTTTTGGGACCCCATGATAGTTAATCCATTTTAATCCGTGGCAACAAACTTCATGGTTGTCTTTTTGGATTTGTTCACAAAACAGAGGATTTTGTTCAAGAGCCTTTGCTACTCCAAAAACAGTGATAGGTATATTATTTACACGAAATAAATCTAAAATTCTCCACACGCCAGCCCTTGAGCCATATTCGTAAATTGATTCCATAGACATATGCCTTGCATTTTCATATGCGGGAGCTCCAATAATTTCAGATAAAAATGTTTCAGATGATTTATCACCATTTAAAATACAATTTTCTGCACCTTCTTCATAATTTAATACAAATTGTACCGCTAATTTTGCATTTTTAGGCCACTTAAAGTCAGGGTAATTATTCCCATAACCTATAAAATCTCTTTTAATCTTTGCCATAAACTAGATTTATTCCTATTTTTTAAAATTTCTTGATATAGCAGTTTAATAGTTTCACGTTCGCTATATTCCATCCAGGTAATGTTTCCTGGTGGCATAGCATTTGATAAAACAACCTGTTGATATAAGCTGTCTATATTCAAAATTATATCTTCTTCATTTGCCAAGACTAGACCCTTAGGAGGCATGCTCATTCTCTCCCATGAAGGATTTTCAGCATGGCACATTGCACAATGAACCTCAACAACATCAGCGGCATTTAACAAAACTTCATGATTAATATTTTTTTGCAAGCTTGCTAATTTTTCATCATCTGAAATATTTGGTTTCCCTATATTTGATAAATAAATTATAAAGAAAACCATTAAAGTAGCAACAGCCCAAGTCCACCAGGGTGTTTTTTTCTTTGCATGCCTTGAATTAAAAAAATGCCTAATTAAAGCACCAATTATTATTACAATTGCTAAAATTAGCCAGCTATATTTTGTAGCAAATACCATTGGATAATGGCCGGCAAGCATCACAAATATTACTGGCAAAGTTAAATAATTATTATGTAGAGATCTTTGTTTGGCTCGCATTCCATGAATTGGATTAGGTTTGTTGCCTTTTAACAATTCATTAACAACTTGTTTTTGACCAGGAATAATTATCATTGCAACGTTAGCTACCATTATAGTACCCATCATTACTCCTATTTGCGTGAAAGCTCCTCTGCCACTAAAAATTTCGCTATAAAAATAAGCACAAATAACAATAAAAAAATAAACAACTGTACATAGAGCAACAGTATTTTCACCAATTTTTGATCGACATATGAAATCATAAATTAACCAACCAATTATTATACCAGCTAGTGAAAGGCAAATTGCCTGAAATTCATTAATGTCTAATTTAAAAGTATCAATTAGATATAACTGAGAATGTGCATAATAAACTAAAATTAGTAAAAAAAATCCAGATATCCAAGTAGTGTAAGCTTCCCATTTAAACCACGTCAATTGATCTGGTAAGTTTTTGGGAGCTACTAGATATTTTACAATTTGATAGAAACCCCCTCCATGAACCTGCCAAGCTTCGCCATGAGCTTTTGGTGGCAATTTATTTTTATCATTAAGGCTGTAATCAAGTGCAATAAAATAAAAAGAACTGCCAATCCAAGCTATACCAGCGACTACATGTAGCCATCTTACTAAAACTTCTGCCCAAAGAAGAAAAAAATCCATATATT
>CAZNBI010000135.1:0-3369 GCA_964571065.1 uncultured Rhodobacterales bacterium
AAATCTGAAAACCCTATAATCATATCTTTGTGTTATAGTATTACAATTGTCAAATAGAATTGTTAGGTAATTAAGCCTTTTTTACTTGCTGTTCAATTTTCCCAAAAATTGAGTTATTTTGTTTGTCTTTCATCTCAATTCTTGTAGTGTCCCCAAACTTCATAAATGGAGTTTTAGGTTTTCCCTCCAAGATTGTTTCAACCATTCTAATTTCGGCAATACATGAATAACCAAGACCTCCGTCTTTAATTGATTTTCCTGGTCCACCATTTTTATCTCTATTTGAAACAGTTCCTGATCCTATAATTGTTCCAGCACCGAGGTTTCTACTTTTACAAGCATGAGATATTAACTCACCAAAATTAAATGTCATATCTATTCCAGCATCAACGCGTCCAAGTGGTTCACCATTTAAGTCAACTTCTAAAACTTGGTTAACTTTTCCACCTTGCCAAATTTGACCTAATTCATCGGGTGTAACTGCAACTGGTGAAAATGCTGTAGATGGTTTAGACTGAAAAAACCCAAATCCTTTTGCTAACTCATTTGGTATAAGGTTTCTTAGTGAAACATCATTGACTAACATTATCAGTCGAATTTTAGACAATGCATCTTCAGAAGAGGTTCCCATTTTAACTTCACCTGTTACAATAGCTATTTCACCTTCCATATCAATTCCCCAACTTTCGTCAGGTAGTAATATTGGAGACATAGGTGGATAGAAATCATCTGATCCTCCTTGATACATTAAAGGATCAGTCCAAAAACTTTCTGGCATTTCAGCGCCTCTAGCCTTCCTTACAAGATGAACGTGATTGACATATGCTGACCCATCTGCCCACTGAAAAGAACGTGGAAATGGTGAGTGAACAAGAGTGGCATCAAAAGTATTAGATTTTAACTTCCCTGCATTTAGCTCGATTGAAATATCTTCAAGTAAAGTTTTCACACTATCCCAATTATCCATAGCATTTTGCATAGTTGTTACTATATCTTGGGCTTTTACAAATGTCTTAAGATCCTTTGATACGATTATAAGTTGACCGTCCTTAGTTCCATCATTAAGGGTTGCTAATTTCATTTTTTATTATTTATATTTTTCCTGTAAAATTTTTCTTTATATCACTCCAGCACTCAATATAATTATCCTGAAGCTCTTTTGCTTCCGATGCAAATTTAGTCAAGTGTTGCGGATATTTCGTTTCAAACATAAATGCAAGTGTATTAGTAATTTTTACAGGCTCTAGTTTAGCATTGCTTGCTTTTTCAAATGCTTCTGCATCGGGACCGTGAGGTAGCATCATATTATGTAAACTAATTCCTCCAGGGACAAACCCTTCAGGTTTTGCGTCATACTGTCCATATACCAAGCCCATAAATTCCGACATGATATTTCTATGATACCACGGAGGTCTAAAAGTATTCTCGGCAACTGCCCATCTTTCAGGAAAAATAACTAAATCTACATTAGCAGTGCCATCAGTTTCGGTTGGTGCAGTGAGAACTGTATATATAGATGGGTCTGGATGGTCAAAACTTATTGCTCCAACAGGTGAAAAAAATTTAAGATTGTAACAATATGGAATGTAATTACCATGCCATGCAACAACATCAAGTGGACTGTGATCAAGTTCGGTTTTATAAAATGAACCACACCATTTAATGATTGATATATGCTTTTTATCAATGTCTTCAAAACTGGCTACAGGAGTTTTAAAGTCTCTTGGATTTGCAAGGCAATTTGCACCTATTGGCCCTCTATCTGGCAAGGTAAATTTTGCTCCATAATTTTCACAAATATAACCACGTGATGGTTTTTCACAGGATACTTTAACCATCATTCCTCTTGGCAAGACTGCAATTTCACCAGGGCTAACAAACATTTTGCCCATTTCAGTAAAAAGTAATATGCTTTCTTTTTCAGGTACAAAAAGCATTTCTGCGTCAGCATTTGTAAAAACAATATTATCAATAGACTTATTAAAGGCATAAATAGATGCAGCCATGCCTGCATGTGTGTTTACGTCACCTGATGTTGTTATAGTTCGAATGCCATCAATAAAACCAGTTTCATTCTTTGGCAATGGGAATGGATCCCATCTATATTGTCCTAAAGGAAAACTATCTGCATTTATATTTGGTGCAGTTTTCCAAAATGGATATTCAGTTTTAATATATTTTCCAGTGTGTTTTACTGAGGGTCGGATACGATAAAGCCATGATCTCTCATTTATGCTTCTTGGCGCAGTAAATGGGGAACCACTTAATTGTTCTGCATATAAACCGTAAGCACATTTTTGAGGAGAGTTCCTGCCCTCAGGTAAAGCATTTGGCAAAGCTTCGGTTTGAAAATCATTGCCAAATCCAGTCATGTATTCAAGTTTCATATATTTAGCATTATAATTTAATTATATTGAATTATAATGAACAAAATTTGCTTTTTTATCAATAAACATTTATTTCAACTAATATTCTGATCAAAATAATAAAGGTAATATTCAAATGTCATCATCATCAAAAAATAAAATCAAAGGCGCATTAGCTGCTTCTTTAACAGCTTTTAAAAAAGATCTTAGTTTAGATATTAAACTTACTATAAAGCATGGACAAGATTTGCTTGATCAGGGTCTGGATGGTGTAGTCTTTTTTGGCACAACTGGAGAAGGAAATTCGATTAATATTCAAGAGAAAAAGCAATTTATTGACACTCTTGTAAATGAAAAATTTGAAAATGATAAAGTCATGATTGGGACGGGTTCTTGTGCACTTCCTGATGCAATAGATTTAACACGTTATAGTGTTGAAGCAGGTATTTATGATTGTCTAATTTTACCACCTTTTTATTACAAAAACCCTAAAGATGAAGGTTTGTTTGCTTACTTTTCAGAGATTATTCAAAAAGTTGCTAATGAAAAATTGAAAATTCAAATATACCATTTTCCTGCTGTCTCTCAAATTCCAATAAGTCACAAACTTATAGAAATGCTTTTAAAGGAGTATCCTGAAAATATTACAGGAATCAAAGACAGTAGTGGTGACGAAAATAATATGCTTTCTATGTGTGAAAATTTTGATGATTTTGATGTTTATGCTGGGTCAGAAACTTATTTTTTACCTGTTTTGAAGGCTGGTGGAGCTGGCACTATTACAGCTACTGCAAACATAACTGCCAAAAAATGTGTTGAAGTTTATAAAGCTTTCAATGAAAATTCTGGTGTTGTTGAAAAATTACAGCAAGAGCTTAGTAATGAAAGAGCATTACTTCAAAAAGCATGTAGTTCTGTTGGCTTTTCAAGCGGTCTAAAAATCATAATGTCATCTCTAAAAAATGATGATCAATGGAAAATTTGTAGACCACCTTTTGCAATG
>CAZNBI010000136.1:0-3364 GCA_964571065.1 uncultured Rhodobacterales bacterium
ATTCACAATGAAATTCATTACTATTTAATTCATAGGTTCCATATAGGTAAGATGTCTTTGAATTAAACTCATTTGCGCAAGTATCAATTCGCTTATATTGAGGGTATATATTAAATTCTTGTCTTAATTTTGAAATCTGAATTTCTTTCATACTAGTTAAAAATGCTATTCTTTTATCGGAAAAACCAAGATTTTTTAGAAGGTTTAAATTTTCTTTGTTCATTTTAATATTATTTGAAATTATCGCCTCTTCTAAAGCGATAATTTCAAATATTTGATTTACAAACCATTTATCCCATTTTGAATAATTGCAAATATCTTCTATATCTATTCTTAATCTTATGGCTTGTGCAATTCTCAATATTTTATCTGATGAATTGGTACTCAACCAACCTTTCAAAACAGAAGTATTATTTTTAATTTTATAATCAAAGGGTGGATCTATATTATTAAAACCGTCTAAGTTATTTTCTATAGACCTTAAAGCTTTTTGAATTGCTTCTTTAAAATTTCTACCAATTGACATTGCTTCACCAACAGACTTCATTGATGTTGTTAGAGTTTCATCCGCACCTCGAAACTTCTCAAATGCAAACTTTGGTATTTTTGCAACGATATAATCAATACTGGGTTCAAAGCTAGCAGGTGTAGATTTAGTAATATCATTTTTTAATTCATCTAGTGTGTAACCAACAGAGAGTAATGCAGCTATTCTCGCAATTGGAAAGCCTGTGGCTTTTGACGCAAGAGCAGAAGACCTACTTACTCTTGGGTTCATTTCAATAACAACTTGTCTTCCATTAATTGGATTAACAGCAAATTGAACATTCGCACCACCTGTGTCTACACCAATTTTTCGTATAATGGAAAAAGAGTCATTCCTCATCTTTTGTAACTCTTTATCAGTAAGTGTTAGTGCAGGGGCTACAGTAATAGAGTCCCCTGTATGAATTCCCATTGGATCTATGTTTTCAATAGAACAAATAATGATACAGTTATCTTTACTGTCTCTTACAACTTCCATTTCAAATTCTTTCCATCCTATAAGTGATTCTTCTATAAGAATTTCATTTACTGGTGATAAATCTAACCCATTTTTGCAAATGCCTTCAAAGTCACTTTTGTTATATGCTATGCCTCCTCCTTCACCACCTAAAGTAAATGAGGGTCTAATAATTGCTGGCAAACCCACTAAATCAAAAGCTTCAAGAGCTTCATCCATACTAGTGGCCAATCTTGATTTAGCTGTATCAAGTCCTATTTCTGTCATAGCTTGTTTAAATTTTATTCTGTCTTCAGCCATTTCAATTGAAGGAAGTTTTGCGCCAATCATTTCGACATTATATTTTTTTAAAACACCATTTTTTTCAAGTTTAAGAGATACATTTAAAGCTGTCTGACCACCCATAGTTGGCAATATTGCATTTGGTCTTTCTGATTGAATAATCTTTTCGATATTCTCTGGTGTTATAGGTTCTATAAATGTCAAGTCAGCTATATCTGGATCCGTCATGATTGTAGCTGGATTGGAGTTTATTAAGATTACCTTGTAACCTTCTTCTCTTAGAGCGTTGCAAGCTTGAGTTCCTGAATAGTCAAATTCACATGCCTGCCCAATTACTATAGGACCAGCTCCCACAATTAAAATTGAATTTATGTCACTCCTTTTGGGCATTTTTAGATCTATCTGATATTAAATTATAAAATCGTTGGAATAAATATCTACTATCATGAGGACCAGGAGAGGCCTCTGGGTGATATTGAACTGAAAATATAGGCTTGGATTTATGCTCTAATCCTTCAATTGTACCATCAAAAAGAGATTTATGACTAATATTTAGAAATGAAGGTAGGGTTTCTTCAACAACTTTAAATCCATGATTTTGTGAAGTTATTTCAACAGTTTTATCTTTTAATCTATAAACTGGATGATTTGCACCTCTGTGACCTTGATTCATTTTTTCAGTTTGAGCCCCAAAAGCTAAAGCCAAAAGTTGATGGCCAATGCAAATACCAAAAATTGGAAGATTTAAGTTTAACAATTTATCAAAATTTTTCTTAATTGATTTATATGTTTCAAAAGGGTCACCAGGGCCATTAGATAGAAAAATACCATCTGGGTTTAAACTTTTAAGTTCTTCAAAATCAAAATTATAAGGAACGACTGTTATTTTGAAGTTTAGATCCTTTAGGCATCTTAAAATATTGTGTTTTATTCCAAAGTCATAAGCTAATATATGAAAAATTTTGTTTTTGTTAGAATTTATTTTTTTGGGCCATGACGTGCTTTTGTCCCAATTAAAAGATTTGTTTGATGATACTGCAGGTACTAAATTTGACCCTTTTATCTTAGGATGTGATAACAGTTTCTGTTTAAGTGAGTCTACATTAAATTTTTTATTTAAATTGTAACTTATCAAACCCATAGGAGCATTGTTATCTTTAATAATTTTTGTAAGTTGTCTTGTGTCTAGTCCTGAAATCCCAATAATATTTTTTTCAAATAACCAGTCATTGAGATCTTTATTTGAACGCCAATTACTACTTCCTGTTGGGAGTTCTCTAGTGATCATTCCTGAAGCATATGACTTTTTAGCTTCATTGTCTTCATGATTCGTTCCAATATTCCCAATATGTGGAAATGTAAAATTGATTATTTGACCATTGTAAGATGGATCAGTAATTATTTCTTGATAGCCTGTCATTGAAGTATTAAAGCAAACTTCCCCCATTTTTATTCCTGGTTTTCCATATCCTGATCCATGAAAAACTTCTCCGGTTTCTAAAATTAATATAGCTGTAAGATTGTTTTTTTTGAGAATTTCTATATAAGACTGATGTAATTTACTTTTGCCCAATCTTAAGTCCAGTTTTGTTAAATACAGGTGTAAAGTTTATGATTGGTTATGCATTTTAAAATTGTTTCGTCAAGTTAAAGTAATATATTATTTAATGAATTTGTCATTTTATATAGGATTATTTAATTTTCTTTGGAGTTATCAATGTTAAGAGATGAAATTAAACTAAAACTAAATGAGTGTTTAAAAAATAAAGATAAAAAATCTGTATCAACGCTGAGATTGGTTTTAGCAGCTGTAAAAGATCGAGATATTGCAGCAAGATCAAATGGAAACAACTCTGGAATTTCAGATGATGAAGTTAAACTTTTGCTGCAAACTATGATAAAACAAAGAAAAGAATCCGCAGATATTTATGAAAAAGCTGGAAGATTAGAGTTATTGGAATCTGAAAAGAAAGAAATAGATATAATATCATGCTTTCTTCCTAAGCAAATGTCTAATATAGAAATTTCCGAAGCTGTAGAAAAAATAATTAAAGAAACTAATGCTAGTAGCATAAAAGA
>CAZNBI010000137.1:0-3330 GCA_964571065.1 uncultured Rhodobacterales bacterium
ATGGGAAATTTAATGAATATACTAAAAAACGAGTATGCTGGAAGATGCGATTTTTCTTTAGTTGCTAAAATTGCAAGAGAAAAATTAGGTTAAATATATAAAAATTTTAAAAAGAGCTTTTGAATTTTGTTATCAGATGAGCAAATTAAAGTAATAAGAGATTCTATTGACCTTTCTAAAATCATTAGTAGAAATGTTAAATTGCAAAATAGAGGTAATAATCTATTAGGTTTATGTCCCTTTCATAATGAAAAAACCCCATCATTTAATGTAAACGATGAAGAAGGTTTTTATCATTGTTTTGGTTGTGGTGCTCACGGAGATGTTATTTCATTTATCAGAAACTTTGAAGGAAAATCATTTATTGAAGCTTTAGAGACTATTGCTGATATTGCTGGTTTAAAAATACCATCTAATAATTTAGAAAACCAAAACATTTTAAATGAAAAACAGAAGCTTTTGGAAATTGCTAATTTATCCTCATCTTTTTATTCAAAAAAAATTTTTTCAAAAGAAGGGTCAAATGCTTTAAAGTATATAAAATCAAGAGGTTTAGATGATGAAACTCTTAATAAATTTAAAATCGGATATTCGCCACAATATGGTCTTAAAAAGTTTTTAAATGACAGAGGTTATAATGATGATTTAATATTTAAAGCTGGTCTTTTAAGAAAAAATTCAAGTAATGAGATGCAAGAAGTATTTAAAGGTCGTTTGATTTTTCCGATTTTTGATATAAAAAATAACACCTTAGGTTTTGGAGCACGTGCTTTATTTAACTCAAAAGCTAAGTACATTAACTCTCCAAATTCTATAATATTTCAAAAAAGTCAAATTTTATATGGTATTTCACATTTACAAAGAGAATATTTAAAGGATAATCCAATACTTATTGTTGAAGGTTATATGGATGTTATCTCAATATTTCAGTCAAAAACAGCCCAGGCTGTAGCTCCTTTAGGAACATCAATAACCGAAAATCAAATTGAGAATATATGGAAAATAAATAAGAAACCAGTCTTATGTTTAGATGGTGACATTGCAGGGGAAAACGCTGCATGGAGATTCATAAATAAAGTACTGCCAATTATGAAAATTGGTTTAGAGGTTACATTTGCATGGCTGCCAAAATCTAAAGATCCTGATCAAATGGTAAAAAATTCGAAAGAAGAATTTGTAGATATAATTAATAAACCTCAATCACTTATTGATACAATTTGGAATATTCTTCAGAAAAAACATGATCTTACTAATCCAGATACTAGAGCCTTATTATGGTCAGAAGCCAAAAAAACAGTTAATTTAATAAATGATACAAATTTAAAGCAATCTTATTCTGATGAGGTTTACAAACGAATTAGTGAAAGCAGAAATAAAAATATTAACAATATCAATTCTAAAAGATCATTCGCAAGCTCTAATAAAATCAAAAAATTTATTGGTGAAAAAAATTTATTAGATGCTATTTTTTTAATTTTAATAAATCATCCAAAATTAGCATTAGATTATTCAGAAGAATTAGTAAAAATCGATTTTAATAATAAAACTAAAAATAAAATTTTATTAATCTTACTTGATATGATAATAACCAATCAGGACCTGGATAAAATTGAATTTATAAACTATTTAAAAGAAAAGGATTTAATTGAGAGCATTAATAATATTGGTGCAAAAGCAATTATTAAATGGATAGGTTATAATCCTTCTGAAAAAACAATTAACGAAATTAAATATAATTTTTCTGATCTTTTAAACCGAAAATTAAATGACAAGCAAAGAATTTAGAAACTAATCATATTCGAGGAATTAGATGCCAAGAACTTCAAAAAAAATTTCAAGTAAGTCCCAAGATAAAGTTGAGTTAAATAATGAAAATAATTTAATTGACTTGACTAACACTGATATAAAAAAACTTATTAAAAAAGGAAAAGAAAAGAAAATACTTACTTGGGATGAGATTAATAAGGCAATTCCTGAGGGAAGCCTCTCATCTGATCAGATTGAAGATCTTCATGCTTCAATTGATCAATTAGGAATAACTATAGTTGATAAAGATGAAGATACTGATGATTTGCAAGAAAAAGATAATCAAGATGATACATCATCTGGCAATCTTAATGATGAAACTGGAAGAACTGATGATCCGGTAAGAATGTACCTAAAGGAAATGGGTGGTGTAGAGTTGCTCTCTAGAGAAGGAGAAATTGCAATTGCAAAAAGAATTGAAGCTGCAAAAGAAGTTCTCATTGGAACAGTATATGAATGTACTACAACAATTGATTGTATTAACAAATGGAAAAAAGAACTTGAAACAGGTGAAAAACTCTTACGTGATATTATAGATTTAGATGCCTCTGTAGAGCAAGATGAAAGTATTGAGATAGAGGAGCCAAGCAATATCAATGAAGAAAATAATAGTAAAATTAGATTAGTTAATGAAGAAAATAATAATGATAAATTAAAAAAAGTTAATAATGATAGTGAAGATGAAAAGAAAGCAAAAGATGAGGAAAATTTAGTTAATGATGAAGAAGAATTAGATGATGAAATGGAGGATGATCAAGATAACTCATCAATGTCATTAGCTATGTTAGAAAACTTGGTAAGAGATCAGGTAATGCATGAGCTAGGTGAATTTTCTTCTAATTCAAAAAAAATATTAAAGAAACAGACAAAATCTATTGATCACCTGTTAAAAGGTGAAAAAATTCCATCTCAATTACAAAAAAAGATTTTAGATGAAAGGTTTGTTCTTCTTGATCAGATGAAATCAATTAAGTTGAACACCAATCGTATAGATGAATTAAAGCTAAGTCTTTATGAAAAAAATAAAAACCTTATTAAATTAGAAAGTCAGATATTAGAAATTTTTTTGAAAGCTGGTGTAAGTAAAAAAAGTTTTTTAAATTCTTGGACAGGAAATGAAATTAATCCAAATTGGCCAGAAAAATTAAAGAAAAATGACAAAATTTTAAAAACTTTAGATAAAAATAGTGAAGACATTGAAGCAGTAAGAAACAAAATTATTGAAATTTGTACTGATGTAAAATTGTCAGCTCTTGATTTCAAAGAGCTAGTGAAAAATATTCATAAGGGCGACAGAGAAGCTTCTAGAGCTAAACAAGAAATGGTGGAGGCAAATCTTCGGTTAGTCATTTCGATTGCAAAAAAATATACAAATAGAGGACTTCAGTTTTTAGATCTGATTCAAGAGGGAAATATTGGTTTGATGAAAGCTGTAGATAAGTTTGAATTTAGAAGAGGATACAAGTTCTCAACATATGCGACTTGGTGGATAAGGCAAGCTATAACTAGATCTATAGCTGATCA
>CAZNBI010000138.1:0-3317 GCA_964571065.1 uncultured Rhodobacterales bacterium
CTCCCATTTTATTGCTGTTTTTTTTGAAAGAAATTTTTCTAATTCAATTTTTAATTCTTTTCTGTATTTTTTACGATTGTCTCTTGTTATAAAACGTTTGTCATTACTTAGATGTTCACATCCTAGATGATGAACCAGGGCTTTCCATTGTTTCTCTTCATTAGCGGAAATGTTTAATAGACCATCCCCTGTTTGAAATGTTCCTGATGGAGCAGAAGTCATATTTTCATTGCCCTGTTGTGTTGGTATAACACCTCCTATAAGATAGTTCGAAACTACCCAGCCCATAGTTGTAAGTAAAGAGTCAAGCATTGCCACATCTATCACTTGACCTCTTGGCCGTTTGTTTAAAGCAGCTGAAATTGCCATTGCTGCAGTCAATCCTCCAACTGTATCTGCAAGTGGTGAGCCTACTCTTAAAGGACCATCGCCATCCCTTCCTGTGATACTCATCAATCCTGATAATCCCTGTATAATTTGATCATAAGCTGGACGTTTGCTCATTGGCCCAGTCTGACCAAAACCAGAAATAGAGCAGTATATTAATTTGGAGTTAACTTTTTTTAAGCAATCATACTCAAGCCCTAAGCGTTTCATGACACCAGGTCTAAAGTTTTCAACAACAACATCAGAAACTTTAACTAGTTTAAGGAAAATTTCTTTTCCTTTTTGGGACTTTAGATTTATTGTCAGTGATTTTTTCCCAGCATTTTGAGCTAAAAAAGAGATACCCATTAGTTGAGAGCTTAAATTTTTGCTAGCTCCTAATTGCCGAGCTAAGTCTCCACGGCCAACAGTTTCAATCTTAATAACTTCTGCTCCCATATGCGCCAATTGATGACAACAAAATGGTCCAGCAAGCACATTAGTTAAATCTAAAACTTTTATTCCAGACAACATACCTTTAGTGATTTATTTGTCTTCTTAATGCCAGACGTGATCTTATTGCTGGTAAAAAAATCAATAAAACTGATAGTAATAGTAATATTGCAGTCATAGGACGTTCCCAAATAAATCCAAACCCATCGTAAATATTCATTGCTCTGGCAAAATTATTTTCAAGCATAGAACCTAGAATAAATCCAATTAATAAAGGTGGAAGAGGGTAATTTGCAAACTTTAGAATGGTAGCTGAAAAGCCAAGAAATATGAGAAGCAGAAGTTCGGTTTCATTATTTTGACCTATATAAGACCCCATTAATGTAAAAAATAAAATAAATGGAATTAAATAGTTTCTTGGAATTGTTAATAGTTTTGCAATGTATGGAATTAAAGGCAAATTGAGTATCAACAATACAATATTACCTAAATACATAGAAATAATAACACCCCAGAAAATTTCAGGGTTATCAACCATTAGTCTTGGCCCTGGTTGAACATTTAGAGCAATTAGTGCTCCTAATAATATAGCAGTTGTTCCAGACCCAGGAATACCTAAAGTTAGAAGAGGAACAAAAGATCCAGTGCAAGCTGCATTATTTGCTGTTTCTGGCGCCGCTAAACCTTTAATTGAACCTTTTCCAAATTCTTTTTGTTCTTCAGTTGAAGCTAAATTTCTTTCTACTGCATACGATAGGAAAGAGGCAATTGTAGCTCCTGCACCAGGCAAGACCCCAATAAAAAATCCTTGGAATGATTGCCTTGTGATCACTGGAAATATGATTTTAGCTTCTTTTAATGTAATTCTTAAATTATTAATCTTTGAGCCACTTTTTGTTTTTGATCTAAGCGGATCTAAAATAAGGTAAATTGCTTCAGGCAATGCAAACATAGCCATGGCTAGAGTAATAAAACCAACTCCAGACTGAAAATTCATTATACCTGCAGTAAATCTTGGTGCATTAAATAATGCTGTTTCACCAACAGTTGCTAACATTATTCCTAAAATAGCCATCATTAATGCCTTGGCCACCTGACCTTTGCCAGCAAAAGCGGCAATTGCTGATAGGCCCAGTACCATTAAAGCAAAGTATTCTGACGAATGGAAACTTAAGGCTACTTTTGATAGAAAGGGTGCAAAACCAAATAAAAGTATTGCTCCAAATGTTCCTCCAATAAATGAACTTATTGCAGCTATTGTAAGTGCTTTACCAGCCTTCCCAGCTCTTGCAAGAGGGTATCCATCAAAACTAGTTGCAACTGTACCCGCAACGCCTGGTGCGTTTATAAGTATTGAAGAAGTTGACCCACCAAAAATAGCTCCATAGTAAACACCAGCCAATAATATTAATGCTGAAGCAGGGTCTCCAATAGAAATTGCAATAGGTATCATAATAGCTATTATTGACATTGGTCCTAAGCCTGGAAGCATACCTATAACAGTCCCAATTATGCATCCAGAAACAACCATGACCAAGTTAAAGAATGTGAATGCAGCTGTAATTCCTAAATACAATCCCTCTAACATTCTAGCTAACCAATGTTTGAATTAAGTATGGGAATGGCCTCATATAAATCCCTAAAACTTTTTCAAGCAATAACCAAATAATAGTTGTACCAATAAAACATATGATTATTAACTTTATAAATTTTCTTTCACCTAAGATGAAACTACTAAAAAATAAAAATAAAATCGAAGAAAGAATAAAGCCTACAGGTCTTAAACATAAAGTATATAAAATCATTAAAAATATTATGCTTAATGCTTTACCATAATAAAAATTTAGTACTTTTTTTAAGTCTATTTTTGACTGATCCTCATCTTTTTCAATGTCTTCATCTTTTTTTAGTATTAAAAATAATGAAATAACTATTCCAAAAATTGAAATGACCTTTGGAAGACTGTTAGGCAGCACAGTCATATTTAGTTCAAAAGGTAGTAGATTTGCTTGCATGATAACAAACGAAGTATATGCATAAACTATGCATATAATTAAAATTATAAGAGCAATAATTTTTTCTAAATTAAGCACTAAAAAAACTTGGGGGCTTGCACCCCCAAGGTTGATTTTTTACAGAAAACCAAGCTTTGTCATCAAGCTTTTTATAACATCTTCTTGATTTTCAAGAAATGAGACAAATTCATCACCAGGATTATGGATGTTTACCCATCCATTTCTAGCTCTGACTTCTTCCCATTCGCTAGTATCATACATTTTTGCAATAACACTTCTGTATGCGTCAGCTTTATCCTTTGGAAGTCCAGGTGCAGCAAAGAAACCTCTCCAATTGACAAATGTAGCATCATAGCCTTGTTCAACCAGAGTTGGAGCGTCTTCAAATGCTGGAACTCTTTTTGATGATGTGACAGCAAGTATTTTCATTTCGCCTGCTTTAGCTAAAGCAACAGCTTCTGAAAAGCCTGTTGACCCGGCTGA
>CAZNBI010000139.1:0-3304 GCA_964571065.1 uncultured Rhodobacterales bacterium
TGAATTTCAAAATATTGAAAAAAATATTTCAAACAATACTTTTCAAATTAAAAATTGGAAAAGAGATGGTGGTGGTGGTGGAAAAATGAGTGTTATGAAAGGAGAAGTTTTTGAAAAAGTAGGTGTAAATATTTCAACTGTACATGGAAAATTTTCTGAGCAATTTAGAAAAAACATACCTGGAGCTGAAGAAGATGGGAAATTTTGGGCAAGTGGTATATCAGTTGTGGCACACCCAAAAAATCCATTTATTCCTGCAGCTCATATGAACACAAGACTTATTTCTACATCAAAGAGTTGGTTCGGAGGAGGAAGTGATATTACTCCTATGAAACCGGCTCCAGAAATGTCAAAGCTTTTTCACAAAGATCTTAAAAACGTATGTGATAAGCACAATAATGAATATTATAAAAAATTCAAAGAATGGGCAGATAAATACTTTTATTTAGAGCATCGTAATGAGACAAGAGGAGATGGTGGTATTTTTTTTGATTATTTAAATAATGGAAATTGGAAAAATGATTTTAACTTTGTCAAAGATATTGGAAAGACTTTTCTAAAATCCTACTCAAAAATAGTTAGGAAGAATTTAGGAGTTCCATGGAATGAAAATGATCGAAGAGACCAACTTATGAAAAGAGGTAGATATGTTGAATTCAACTTGCTTTACGATAGAGGAACTATTTTTGGGCTGAAAACTGGTGGTAATGTTGAAGCTATTTTAATGAGCCTTCCTCCAGAGGTAATCTGGAATTAATTAGTCCTAATTGTTGAAAGTATCTTACATTAAAAAAAGTTAATTTTATCCTAATAAGTCCTTGCACCTTTGTTGAATTTATCGCAAAAAGGATTAAATTATTTACAAACACAAAAATATAAATAGGTATATTTTCAGTGAGCAAAAAAAAATCAAGAAGAGACTTTATTGTTATAGCTTCATATTCAATGGGTGCAGTAGGAGCTGGTGCGGCTATTTGGCCTATAATTAATCAAATGAATCCAGCTGCGGATACTCTTGCAATGGCTTCAACAGAAGTTAACATTGGTGCTTTAGAAATTGGTCAAGCTTTGACGGTGAAATGGAGAGGCAAGCCAGTTTTTATTAGAAGAAGAACAGGTACTGAAATAGATGATGCAAGGAAAGTTGAAATAAGTTCACTAAGGGATCCACAAGCTGATGAAGAAAGAGTTAAAAAAGACGAATGGCTAGTTGTATTGGGTGTTTGTACTCATTTGGGATGTGTTCCTCTTGGACAGAAAATTGGAGATGGTAAAGGTGACTATGGAGGCTGGTTTTGTCCTTGTCACGGTTCTCACTATGATATATCTGGTAGAATAAGAAAAGGTCCAGCGCCTGAAAATCTTGAAGTGCCACCATATAGTTTTGTTTCAGAAAATGTAATTAAAATAGGATAAATTAGGATAAATATGAAAAGTTCAATTCCAAATTCTAAATTCAAAAATCCAGTTATTAACTGGATTGACACAAGGTTACCTATATTCACTGCTATCAATGAAGCAGTTGGGACCGAACATCCGACACCAAAAAATTTAAATTATTGGTGGAATTTTGGCTCTTTAGCAGGAGTTACATTAGTTATAATGATTATAACTGGAATTGCCTTGGCAATGAATTACACAGCTCACGTAGATCATGCTTTTGATTCAGTGGAACGAATAATGAGAGATGTTAATGGTGGTTGGTTAATTAGATACATACATATGAATGGAGCAAGTTTCTTTTTTATAGTTGTATATATTCATATGGCCAGAAGTTTATACTACGGTTCATATAAAGCTCCCCGAGAATTACTTTGGATATTAGGGGTTGTCATTTATCTTCTAATGATGGCTACTGCGTTTTTGGGTTATACACTTCCCTGGGGACAAATGAGCTTTTGGGGTGCTACTGTAATAACTAATTTTTTTAGTGTTCTTCCTTTTGTGGGCGAACCAATTGTTAACTGGTTATTAGGTGGTTATACAGTCGATAATCCAACACTTAATAGATTTTATGCGCTACATTATTTATTACCATTTGTTATTGCTGGGGTAATCTTGTTACATATTGTAGCTCTTCACAGGTTTGGTTCTAATAATCCTTTAGGAATAGACATCAAAAGTGAAAAGGATATGATCCCTTTTCATCCTTACTATACCATTAAAGATTTTTTTGGTTTGGCAGTTTTTCTTGCAATTTTCTGTGTTTTTGTATTCTTTGTTCCAAATATTTTAGGTCACCCTGATAATTACGTACCGGCTGATCCAATGTCAACACCAGCTCATATTGTTCCTGAGTGGTATCTTTCACCATTCTACGCAATCTTAAGAGCAATACCTGATAAATTATTAGGTGTGCTGGCTATGTTTGGTGCTATTGGAATTTTGTTTATCTTGCCTTGGCTGGACAGATCTCCTGTAAGAAGTGCTCATTACAGACCTATGTATAAGATATTTTATTGGTTATTTATTGTTAATATGTTAGCTTTAGGTTATTTGGGAGTTCAAAATCCTGAAGGCATATATATTGTTCTAGGCAGAACTTGCACAGCTTGGTATTTTATTCATTTTTTAGTTATTCTTCCACTTCTAAACATTATAGAAACACCTAGGGCATTGCCAAAGTCTGTCAGTGACCCTATTTTTTCATCTGCATCTACTGGGATGGCACCTGCTACACCTAGAGATAAAAAATAATGAATAAATTTATTTTATTTTTAATATTTACGTCTCTTTCTTTGCCAGTTTATTCTGCTGGGCCCGTCGCTGATATTAAAAGTAGGGATTGGGGTTTTTCGGGCCCTTTTGGAAAATATGATAAATCTTCTTTACAACGTGGACTTCAAGTTTATATCGAAGTTTGTTCATCTTGCCATTCACTAAAATACATAGCATATAGAAACTTGTCTGATTTAGGTTATAATAAAGATGAGATTAAAGCTTTTGCATCAACTTTCACGGTAGTAGACGGTCCGGATGATGAAGGAGAAATGTTTGAGCGGCCTGGTGTTCCCGCTGATTATTTTGTGCCTCCTTATCCAAATATGAATGCTGCAAGAGCAGCAAATGGAGGTGCTTACCCACCTGATTTATCTTTGATAAAAAAAGCAAGGGTTGGCGGAGCCGATTATTTGTATTCTTTGTTGATTGGTTACAAAGAACCACCTGAAGATATGGAAGTACGTGATGGTCTTTATTACAATAAATATTATGGGGGGAATTTAATCGCAATGCCACAGCCTCTTTATGGTGATGACGTTACATACGCAGATGGAACAAATGCTACTATAGAGCAAATGTCAGC
>CAZNBI010000140.1:0-3293 GCA_964571065.1 uncultured Rhodobacterales bacterium
TTATATCTTGCTGGTGAGTTTTTAAAAAACAATCAAACTATTCCGAATTAACGTTACTGCTGATCCATTCTTGCAATTGTGCTTTTGGTAGGGCGCCAACTTTCTCTGCAACAACTTCACCATTTTTAAAAAGAAGTAAAGTCGGTATACCCCTGACATTATATTTTTGAGGTGTTGCGGGGTTTTCGTCGATATTTAATTTTGTAATCCTGACATCATCCTTCATTTCTTCAGAAATTTCTTCTAACGCAGGTCCTATCATCTTACATGGACCACACCACTCTGCCCAAAAATCAACTAAAGTAAGGTTTTCAGATTTAAGCACTTCTTTTTCAAAACTATTATCGCTTATTATTATTGATGCCATATAGGTAAACTCCTTTTAATTTAATGTAATTATGAGTTTTAATTTGGTCAATATAGATTAATAAAATTATTATTGAAAGTTTCTTTGTATCTCATCAATAAGCAAATCAAATTTTCTAAGTTTTTCCAATATTTCTTTGTTATTTTCATTATCATATTTAACTTTTAAATCATCTGAATCTTTATAAGCCTTTGGAATAGTATACCACTTTTCATTATTCATACTCAGTACTTGATTAGCTATTGATGAATGAATATTATTAAAAATTTCTTTTGGAAGAATAGAAGGCTGTTCTTCGTATATAAGTCTCATTCCAAAGTAAAATAATCTTTCGTCATCAAAATCATCACATATTTTAAGTTTTTCTGACCAATCGGATTTATGAAATTTGTTCATTAACTGTTTATCAGCATTTGAAAAGAAGCCACCTTTGTACAAACTTTCCTCAGCTAAAATTTCCTCTTGTGACTCAAAACTATTATTTTTATCAAATTCCTCTTGAAGGATATGCAAAATTGTTGAACGAAATGAATTATTTTCCTGCAAATTTTTTGCTCTTTTTATATATTCATCTTCACTAAATTCAAAAAATTCACTACTTTTTAAATAATCATTGTAATCCATTATTATAGGATTTTTGTTATCTTTAATTGTCCTGATAACTTTTGGTGATTTTTTAATTTCAATACTTAATTCATTTTTTGACATATTAAAAAATTCTTTTGGGTCTTTTGATAGGTCAAAACACTGGGGCCACTTAAAAACAGGATGTTCACAAACAAAAGAGACTAAAAAGGGTTTGGTTTTACCATAAATAAATTCGCTGCAACAAAATAAAAGTTCATTTTTGATCTTTGCGTTAACCTCAGACCTCGTTGAACTGATTAAGGCAGAATTCCAGATATCTTCTGCCTTTAAACTTAAAATTTTTGCTATTTCATTAGTAGCAAGCACATCTCCTAGGGCATCATGAGCTTCATGATTTATATTATTTAAAGGAGCAATCTGATCAAGTTTTAGAATAGGATTACCTTTGTTATTTTTTTCAAATTTTATTACCTCAGGAAGGAATATAGAAGCACTTCGTACAATATTAAGGATATCACATCTTTTGTTTCCATTTAATTGTGTGAAATACGGATTATATAGTGTTTTGAATAATGTTTTTCGTAAAAACTCCTCATCAAAATCAATAGAATTATAACCCATAAAAATGGCAGGTGACCATTCACTTAATTTTTTTGATAGCTCTTTAATCATGGAATAATGAGATAGATTTGATTTAGCCAACATTTCTGGAGAAGTATTATTGACCAAAAGCGCACCTGGTTCAGGAATTAATCCAGGTTTTAGTGATGATCTCATCTCAAGTCGATCTAATTCAGTAAGTTTATCATCTACTAAAATTGCCCCAACTTGAATAATTTGATCCCAGTTTGAATTTCTACCGGTAGTTTCAAAATCATAGATAACGTATCTAGATGTTTCATTTGAATTATTATTAATCATACTAATTAGCTAATATTATCTTACGAAGATCGTCATCATCATCAACAAAACTTAATTTAATATTCAACCTTTTTTCTGGTATAAATTCAATTAATTTTTCAGGCCATTCAATAATAGATATAGCATTTTCAAATGACTCGATGATATCCAAATCATAAATATTTGTTTTGTCATTTAATCGATAGAAATCCATATGTAGAATCTCGATTTCATCAAATCTTCTATAGGATTGGATAATATTATATGTTGGAGAAGTAACTTCAATATTCTCATCAACTAAATACCTTATGAGATATTTAGCAAATGTAGTTTTTCCAACACCAAGAGGTCCAGAAAGGGTTATTACATCCCCTTCTGAACAGCTTATTGATATTTTTTTTGCTAAGAGCTTTAATCCAACAAGATTGTAGTAATCTTTTATTTTTTATCTCTTTTAATATCTATATTCATCAGATTTAAAGGCACTATCTGAAGAAATTCCAATATAGCTAGCTTGCTCATCACTAAGTTTTGTAAGTGTTGCTCCAACTTTAGCCAAATGAAGTTCAGCAACTTTCTCATCTAATTTTCTTGGCAAAGTATAAACTTTGTTTTCATAAGCTGCGGTATTGTTAAAAATTTCCATTTGAGCCAGAACCTGATTTGTAAAAGAAGCTGACATAACAAAGCTTGGATGGCCAGTACCACATCCAAGGTTAACTAATCTCCCTTTAGCAAGCATAATAATTTTTTTCCCATCTGGAAACTTTACTTCATCAACTTGTGGTTTGATTTCGTCCCAAACCATATTATTTAAACCACTTATTTGAATTTCAGAATCAAAGTGACCAATATTGCAAACAACTGCTCTATCTTTCATATCTCTCATATGATCAACAGTAATTACGTCTTTATTACCTGTTGCTGTTACAAAAATGTCTGCTTTTGATGCAGCCTGTTCCATTGTAACCACTTCATAACCTTCCATGGAAGCTTGTAGTGCACAAATTGGATCTATTTCAGTAACCATTACTCTTGCACCGCCTTGTCTAAGAGAAGCTGCAGAACCTTTACCAACATCTCCAAAACCACAAACCACAGCAACTTTACCAGCTAACATAACGTCGGTAGCTCTTTTTATACTATCTACAAGGCTTTCTCTACATCCATAAACATTATCAAATTTAGATTTTGTTACACTATCATTAACATTTATCGCTGGAAATGGAAGGTCACCTTTCTCTGACATTTGATGTAATCTTAAAACCCCTGTTGTAGTTTCTTCAGAAACTCCTTTAAGGCTATTTTTAACCTCAGTAAACCAACCTGGATTGGAAGCCATTCTCTTTAAAATTTGGGCTTTCATTGCTTCTTCTTCTTCATTCTCTGGATTTTTAAGCACCTCATCTCCAGCTTCCATTTTGGCACCAAAAATAAT
>CAZNBI010000141.1:0-3259 GCA_964571065.1 uncultured Rhodobacterales bacterium
AACCACCATAAGTATCAACAATAATTTTTCTACCTGTTAAACCTGAATCTCCATCCGGACCTCCAACAACAAAATTTCCAGTTGGGTTCACAAAAAATCTTTCCTCCGGACACATCCATCCTTCAGGAAGAACTTTTTCAACGTGTTTTCTAACTAGTTCTCTTATTTCAGATTGAGATGCTTCCTCAATATGTTGTGTTGAAACAACCACAGAAGTTGACTTTACAGGCTTCCCATCAATATGCTCTAACGTAATTTGTGATTTGCTATCCGGACCTAAAATACTAGCTTCACCATTATGCCTTGCAATGGCTAAGGATTGTAATATTTTGTGTGAATAATGTATTGCCGCTGGCATTAAAACATCTGTATCTCTACAAGCAAATCCAAACATTATTCCCTGGTCACCAGCACCCTCTTCTTTATTGTCTCCAGCATCAACACCCATTGCTATATCAGGTGACTGACCATGAAGATGATTTTCTACAACCATATTTTTCCAATGATACCCTTCTTGCTCATAACCAATGGATTTAACAGCATTCCTTACTGCATCTTCAATCTCATGCTTAAAATCATCAGATAATTTTTTTCCATCATTGGACATACAATTTTCTGGTACTCTAAGTTCACCAGCTAACACAGTTCTATTAGTTGTTGTCATTGTCTCACAAGCAACCCTAGCTTGGGGGTCTTTTGACAAACAGAGATCTAAAACTGTATCTGAAATTATATCACATACTTTATCTGGATGTCCTTCAGAAACAGACTCTGAAGTAAATAAATAATTTCCTTTCATAAAAACCCCCTAATTTATCTTAAATTTATGTTTATAAATTTTATAAGTTAAAAATTCTGTTAAAATCAATATAAAAAAAGATTAGTTAAAATAATTAGCAGAATTTTATTTTTTTTCTTTGATGAAATTTAATTTAGACACTTGGGATCTAATCAAAATTAATAATATTAAGATTATCGAAATATAATAGTATATCTTTTCTCCATACATTAAATATAGTGTTGGTTCAAATTTTTCAGGCACTTGAAAGTCAATAAATCCCTTTTTATCATAATCCAATTTCTTTAATTCTTTACCATTGGGTCCAATTATGCTCGATATACCGCTATTAGACACTCTCAAAACAGGTATGCCGGTCTCAATAGCTCTTTGCTTTGCTAAACTATGGTGTTGGTGAGGTCCAAACGTATTTCCAAACCAATAATCATTAGTAATATTTATTATTACATCATAGTGATTTAAGTATTTAATTTTTGATGGGAATATTGCCTCATAGCATATTAAAGGTAAAAAATTTAAATCACCAAAGTTAAAAAAACTATCAGTAAATTTTCCTTTTGAAAATTCTTGATTAGATGCAATTGTTCCAAAAAAGTTTAAAATATTTTTAAAGGGATTAAACTCACCAAAGGGGACTAGTTTTATTTTATCATAAACGGATACCACCTCACCTAAATTATTAAAAACATACATAGAATTAAAATAATGTTTTTTATTTTCTATATATTCTTTTCTTGGCATGCCCGTTATCAAAAAACCTTCTTCACCTCTAAAAATTGACTTTGTGATAATTTGTAATTCTTGATTTATATTTTCTTGAAAATTAACTATTGCAGTCTCAGGCCAAATAACAAAATTTGTAATATCTTTTTTTTCTGACAACCTCATAAGTTCATTTAAATTTTCATAGAATTTGTTTTTATCCCATTTCTCAGTGTGAGAAAAATTTGGTTGGACTATCCTTACCCAATTTTCAGTTAGCTTTAATTCATTTGTTTTAAGTTTGTAAAAGCTAAATGAGAAAATAAAAAAACATAATAGTAGTGTAAAGAAAGTGAAAATTTTCTTATTTAAAAATAAAGATACCGGAATAGAGATAAGAACTACAATTAAAGTATTTTGCCCAAAAGGTCCTAAAATAGAAATAGTTTGTGATATTTCTAATGGATTATTTAAGGAAAAACCAATCATATTCCATGGAAAGCCTGAAAAAATAGTGCCACGTAGCCACTCAAAAAATGGAAGCAATAGTATTAAAAAAAGAAGTTTTTCAGTAACTGATTTTCCTAATACAAAAGTTAAAAAAAAAGCCACCCCCCAAAACAAAGATAAAAATGCTGGCAAACCAAAAAATACTACAGGGACAATCCACAAGTATATACCACCACTAACAATTAATGCATTACTAAGCCAATATAGAGAAAAAACAAACCACCCAAAAGCAGATAAAAAACCAATGATTGAGGCCTCTTTCCAATTTCTACACTTAATTAAAAAAAATATGGGCAAAGATAGAAAAAAAATAAAAGGAAACAGGTTAATAGGAGGTAATGAAAATGAAGCAAATAAACCAGATATAAAAAATATATAATATTTAAATAAGCTAGAACTTTTCAGCTTTAGAAAATTTATTTTACTCATTACTTAATAAAAAATTAGATGTGATAATTTTGTTTTCATCTAGACCTCTAATTTTTACTTTTCTAATTCTTCTGGCATCGCCATCTATTATTTCAAATTCAATTCCACTTTCATGACGTATACACTCACCCCTACCAGGAACTCTTCCAATTATAGAGCATATTAATCCACCTAGGGTATCTATTTCTGCATCTATTTCACTTGTTTTCAAATTGCCGGTTAATTTTCCTATTTCCTCCAATTCAATTCTAGCATCAGCTAACAAAATTCCTTTTCCAGAGTGCAAGACCATTGGCTCATCTTGATCATCATGCTCGTCTTCAATTTCACCAACTATTTCTTCTACTAGATCTTCAATTGTTATCAAGCCGTCAACCCCACCAAATTCATCTAAAACGAGAGCTAAATGTAACCTTTTAAGACGCATTTCCTGAAGCAAGTCCAGCAAACGCAAGGAAGGAGATGAAAATATTGCAGGTCGCAATAAATTTTTAATATTAATATTTTCTTTTTCAGAAATCTTAGAAGTAATATCTTTAATATGAATAACTCCTAAAACTTTATCTAAATCACCTTTAAAAACCGGAAGTCTACTATGACCAGCAGTTGTCATTTTCTTAATTATATTCTCTGAACTTTCATCAATATCTACAGCTACAATATCTGCTCTGGGAACCATTACATCTGCTGCTGTTATAGTACGAAGACCTAAAATGTTTTTTAATAATAACTTTTCATGAGCATCAAATGCTTCTTCTTTCTGTCCCTCTTCACTAATGATGTCTTCAATTTCTTCTCTAGGATTAGATTGTGATTTAC
>CAZNBI010000142.1:0-3253 GCA_964571065.1 uncultured Rhodobacterales bacterium
AGAGCACCTCAAGAGAAAAAGATAAATGATAAAATTGAAAAAAATGAGGTTTCGGTTTCAGCAATTGCCGAGCTTAAAAAGTCTATTTCTGAATCTTCCAAAACAATTGACGCAATGGAAGGTACAAATGTATTTCAAGGATCAAGTACAAGTACTTCAGTAAAATTAACTGTTACAGATCCTGCAACTGTAAAAGAAATGTCAAGTTCAGTAAATGTTTCACAATTAGCAACATCACAAACATTAGTTTTTGATGGTTTTGAGTCAGCAACAACTTTAGTTGGTGACGGTGATCTATTATTTCAAAGAGGGACTTGGAATAATGGTGTTTTTACAGCAGATACAAATTACCCAGAGCGAACAGTAAGCATTTCTCCTTCTGCATATAGTTTAACAGATATTGAAAATAAAATTAATAATGCATCCCTTGGAATTACAGCAAAGGTTGTTATGAAAGATAAATCTGATTTCGCCCTTGTGCTTCGTTCAAATACTGGACTTGCAAATTCTTTTAAAATTTCAGCAGTCGAAGGCTCAAATTCAGGTTTAAATAGTATTCAACATAAATCTCATACATCAAACACATCAAGCATTTCAAGTGCTCAAGGTGCTACAATAACTTCGTCTTCTGCACATGGATTTAAAGTTGGGGATACTCTTAAGTATATTGCTAGCGGTACAGCTTTAAATGGTCTAACCTCTCTTAGTGAATATAAAATTGCATCGGTGCCATCAACTACCTCTTTTACTCTGAATGATAGCAATGGAAATTCTATCACTTATGGGGGAAGTGGTGGAAGCTCAACAGATGCATTTGTAAGAACAAATACTGAAACTGCATCTGCACAAAATGCTTCCTTCACTATTGATGGTGTTAATATCTCACGTTCAACAAATGAAATTACTGATGTTATAGATGGTGCAAAACTCAGCTTATTAAATACAACAACTTCTGCAGCTGTTGTTAGTGTTTCTACTTCAAAAGATAAAGTTCTTGAAGCACTAGAGAGTTTAGTAGAAGAAATTAATAATTTAGCATCTCAACTAGCAGTTTTGACTGAAAGAGGGTTAAATGGTGGAGAGAAAGGTGCATTAGCAAGTGAAACAACAGTTAGAGCAATTTCAGATAGGCTCAAAAAAATTACAACTGAACCTATCTTTGGTTACGGTGAAAATCCAGTCTACTTAGCTAACCTTGGTGTTTCTACAACTAAATCTGGTGGACTTAAAATAAATGAGAGAACTTTTGATTTAGCATTCAAAGATGATCCACAAGCTTTGACAGCTTTATTCTCGGATCGTTTGCACAGTACATCTTCGTTGATTTCACCTTTTTTGACCGGTTCGAATTATAAGCCAGGTTATTACTTTTTTGATATAGGTACTCAGGCAACCCTTACAGGTTCTTCACCTTCAACGGATATTACGAGCTCAAACTATTCTCCATCTAATGGTAATCAAAGTTTTACAATGACTTTGAATGAGGTTACATCAGGTACAATAAATATTACTGGTGGACCTTTTTCAACAACCTCTGCTTTAGCTTCAGCTCTTGAAACTGCAATAAATGCAGATAATAAACTTGCGGTAAAAGGAGAGTCAGTTACCGTTTCATTTGTAAATAATACTTATAAAATTACTTCAAATAAATATGGATCAAAAAGTTCAATTGTTATTAACTCAATAGATGGTGGATTAAACAATTATCTTGGTCTTCAGGGAGGGACGCATGTTGCTGGAACAGGCGGTGATGTTGGAGCTTCTTTGGCAGGCTCTTCACTAGAACAGACTGCAACAGGTTTCAGAACCATGTCAGGAGATGCATTTGGTTTAAGTTTAGGAGTAATTTCACCTGGTAGTGATGCATATATCTCTATAGGTAATAGTTATGTATCAACTTTAAGAAACTATTTAGATAGTTTGCTCTCTTCAACAGGTGCTTTAACAACAAGAACAAATTCACTTAATAAAGAATTATCCGATTTTAGCCTTGAGTTAGAGGAGTTAGATATTTCTATTGAGAAGTCACGTGAAAGATATAAAAAGCAATATGGTGCAATGGAGTCAATAGTAAATAGCTTCAAATCTACAGGAGAATTTTTAGATAGTTATATGGAAGCTCAAAACAAAGATTAAAAATGATTTTAACAGAAAGTCTTAAAATTGATCTTTTAAAAACCTTTGAGTCACAAGATTTTTTTCTAGCGGAAAAAAAAGCTTATACCCTTTTAAAACAGGGTTTTTCTGATCCTTGGTTATGCAATATCCTCGCAGTAATTTTTGCAAAGCAAAAAAAATATTCTTTTGCAGCAAAATATTTTAAAATTTTAACCGATTTATTTCCAAATGATTACGAAAGTTTTTTTAACCTAGGAAATTTATATCGAGATACAAAAGATATATGTAAGTCCAAGGAATACTATTTTCTTTCTCTTAAAAAAAATCCTTCACATTTAGAAACATGTTTTGAATTGGCAAAAATATTCTTTTTAGAAAAACAATTTGATAAAGCACTTAACTTGGCTGAGAGAGCGGCAATTATTAATCCTAACTTATTTGAAGTTCATGATTTAATTGGTCAAATTTTATTTTCCACAGGACGGTTTAATGAATCACAAAAAAAATATGATTATCTTTTAAAACACTCTGATAAAAAGTTAAGAGATAAAATTCTAGTAAACATATCATCAAACAAAATAGAACTAGGACTTATAAAACAAGCAAAAACCCTTCTTAGAGAAACAAAATCTGAAATGGGTTTTTATAATTTATCTTTGATAAACATTAAGGAGGGCAATTTTTCAAAGGGATGGAAAAATTTCGATTATGGGATTTTAAATGGCTCTAGAAATGTTAGGAATATCGATTATCTTTCAGATAAAATGAACTTGTGGCATCCAAAAGGAAATTTCAAATCAGTTCTGGTATTAGGAGAGCAGGGTATAGGTGATGAAATCATGTATTCTTCGCTCATAAATAACCTGATTAGTAAAAAGTTAAAGGTTGGCCTTTTGATGGACAGAAGACTTAAGGGGCTTTTATCTCGATCTCTTGAAACTCACGAATTTATAGAAAATCATAAAGAGGCTGTTCATAAAGGTTATTCATCATATATCCCTATTGCATCTCTTTGTAAATTTTTTCGAAACAGTAAAGATGATTTTAATAAAAATAGTTTTTATTTTCGATCTAATAAAAGCATTTTAAAAAAACTAATTACTAATTATAAATCTCAAAAACCAAGAATAGGAAT
>CAZNBI010000143.1:0-3248 GCA_964571065.1 uncultured Rhodobacterales bacterium
CCAGAACAAAATAAACTACAAACAGTATCTGGAAAAATAGAAATATTTTCTGAAAAGATTGAAAGTTTTGGATATAAAGAATGTCCTGGGCATCCTATATGGGTTGAACCTGATGAATGGTTAGGATCTCCAAAAAATACTGAATATCCTTTTCATATTGTTTCCCCACAACCAAATGACAAACTGCATAGTCAATTAGAATGTGCTATTGCAGATGTTCCAAATGAAAGACCTACACCAGTTCTTATCAATATAAATGATGCTAAAAAATTAAAAATTACAAATGGTGAAATCATAAAAATCTTTAATAGTAGAGGCTCATGTTTAGCACGTTCTCTTCTAACTGATAATATAAGAGAAAAAGTTATATCCTTGCCTACAGGTGCTTGGTTTGAAACGGATAATCATGGTTTAGAAAAACAGGGCAATCCAAATGTTTTAACTTTTGACAAGGGCACATCCAGATTAGGACAGGGTCCTAGCGCTCATACAAGTTTAGTAAATATTAAAAAAATAGATTAATTTAATGAGCGCCATAATTGAAATTGATGAAGTTAACAAGGTTTTTGCTACTGGTGAACACGCAGTAAAAAATTTATCCCTTAATATTAAAGAAGGTGAAATTATTGCTCTTTTAGGCCCTAATGGTGCTGGAAAAACAACACTAATTTCAATGATTTGTGGAATTGTGAGCCCGTCTTCTGGCAAAATTAAAGTTAATGGTTTTGACGTAATTGATCATTACAGGAAAACAAGAAGTATGATTGGATTAGTTCCACAAGAACTCACATTAGAGTCCTTTGAAACTGTTTCTAATTCAATTAAATTTAGTCGAGGATTATTTGGAAAAAAAAGTAATAAAATACTTATTGAAAATTTGATTAAACAGCTATCACTTTGGGAAAAAAGAGATACAAAGATAATGGAATTGTCCGGTGGGATGAAAAGAAGAGTTTTGATTGCAAAAGCTTTAAGTCATGAACCTCAAATTCTTTTTTTAGATGAGCCCTCTGCTGGTGTAGACGTAGAATTAAGAAAAGAAATGTGGGAAATAATCAAAAATTTGAAAAAAGAAGGTGTAACCATAATTTTAACAACACATTATATTGAAGAAGCTGAGGCTATAGCTGATAGAGTTGGAATTATCAATAATGGTGAACTATTATTAATTGAGGAAAAAAAAGAATTATTAAGTAAAATGGGTTCAAAAATGCTAATTATAGAACTCTCTTCAAAGATTAAAAAAATTCCTAAATCACTTTCTTCATACCAGCTTCAGCTTTCTAATAATGGTAATGAATTAGCTTATACTTATAAAAGCAATGATGAGAGAACAGGCATTACTAGTTTGTTAATGGATATTAAAAAGGCAGGGATTAAATTATCTGATTTGAGTACTAGCCAAACTTCTTTAGAAGAGATTTTCGTTGACATGGTTAAAAAATGATAAATTTTCAGGCTATTAAAGCAATATATGTTTTTGAAATGACAAGAACATTCAGAACTCTTCTTCAAAGTCTGGTTTCTCCAGTTATTTCAACTTCATTATATTTCATCGTTTTTGGCACAGCAATCGGATCTAGAATGCAAGACATTTCAGATATACCTTATGGAGCCTTTATAGTTCCTGGTTTGATAATGCTAACAGTTTTAACTCAGAGTATATCTAATGCTTCATTTGGAATTTATTTCCCTAAGTTTATGGGCACTATAAATGAAATTCTCTCTGCGCCATTATCTCCACTTGAAATAGTTATTGGATTTGTAGGTGCTGCAGCGACTAAATCTTTAATGATTGGCATCATTATTTTTATTACATCACAATTTTTCATCGAAATTAGTGTACTGCATCCAATTTGGATGATTTCATTTTTACTTTTAACATGCATTACTTTTAGCTTATTTGGTTTCATCATTGGTATATGGGCTGAAAATTTTGAACAATTAAATCTTGTACCTTTGCTTATAGTTACACCTTTAGTATTTTTAGGGGGTAGTTTTTATTCTATATCAATGTTACCAGAATTTTGGCAAAAAGTTTCCTTTTTTAATCCAGTGGTTTACCTAATATCAGGTTTTAGGTGGTCTTTTTTTGGAAGTTCAGATGTTGGTATTGAAATAAGTCTAATAGCAATTGTCATTTTTGCATCTTTATGTATGTTTGTGATTTATAGAATATTTAAGACTGGATATAGAATAAAACAATAATATAGAGTAACTTAGTATATTTAATTATTAATTTTAAAGCATATAGTAATAATCAATTTTATAATTTATTGAGAAAAATTTATGAATGTTCAGGATTTCTTTAATCAAGAAAAAGTTATTGATCTAAGTTTTTTTAATTTTGAAAATGCTATTACTGCTGCATATTACGCAAACGATAAACTTGAGGTTCAAAAGGTTAACAAAAACTTTGTAAATTTTTTTCCAGTTTTAGGAAATATAACGAATGTATATTTTCCTGATGTTTTGGAGCAATTAGGTGTCCCTGAGGAACAAATATCACAATTTCAATCAGAGCTAGATAAAAATGGGAAAGTTTTAATTCCTCAAATTCTTATTAATATTGATGGTGAAGAAAGAATTTTTTCTCTTTTATCTGCAAAAACAAGAAGTGAAAATTTTGACTATCTAAATGGAGTTCAAGGTCAATTTGTTGATAGAACTGCCGAATGGGAATTGAGAAAAGAACGTGAAAAATTATATGAGAAAAGTAAAATTGACAATCAAATTATTGAAGAGAAAAGTGCTCAATTAGAAAACTTAGCTACTAGGCTTGCAAAATACCTTTCTCCACAAATATACAAAAGTATTTTTGAAGACAAACAAGAAGTAAAAAGTGTGCATGCTAGAAAAAATTTAACAATCTTCTTTTCTGATATTATTAAATTTACGGATCTTACGGACACAATGGAGCCTGAAAAACTTGCTAAGGTTATTAATTCTTATTTGTCTGAAATGACAACAATTGCTGTTAAGAGTGGTGGAACAATTGATAAGTTTATTGGTGATGCAATTATGGTTTTCTTTGGAGATCCTGAAACTGAAGGTGAGGTTCAGGATGCTTTAAAATGTGTTGAAATGGCAGTATTGATGAGGCAAAGAGTTGAAGAACTTCAAAAGCACTGGAAAAAAATGGGTGTTACAAATGGGCTTGGAATTAGAATGGGGATATCTACAGGATTTTGTACGGTTGGCAATTTTGGATCAGATTTGAGGTTAGATTATACTGTTCTTGGAAGCCC
>CAZNBI010000144.1:0-3244 GCA_964571065.1 uncultured Rhodobacterales bacterium
AAGTTCCAAGATATCTTAAAATTGATCGAATTTTTTTTATATACGCGCCAGCTTCTTCTGGTGAAGAAATATCAGGCTTGCTAACAATTTCCATCAAAGCAACCCCTGACCTATTTAGATCTATATATGATTTACTTGGGTGCTGATCGTGGAGCGATTTACCTGCATCTTGTTCAAGATGAATTCTTTCAATTCCTATTTTTTTAGTTGCTCCATCTGGAAAATTGATTTCGACCGTTCCTTCTCCAACTATAGGATCCGAGTACTGTGAAATTTGATAACCTTGTGGAAGGTCAGCATAAAAGTAATTCTTTCTATCAAAAACACTAAATTTATTTATTTTTGCGTTTAATCCCAAACCAGACTTAATAGCTTGCTTAATACAAAACTCATTAATAACAGGCAACATTCCAGGCATAGCTGCGTCTACCAGGCTTACATTTTCATTTGGCTTTGAACCAAAATTTGTTGAAGAACCAGAAAATAATTTAGATTGAGAATTCACTTGAGCATGAACTTCTAAACCAACAACAATCTCGTAATCATTTTTTTCTCCGTGAATTAAAAATTTTTCCATAATGTTAAGTCTTTCTATAAATTCAATTTAGGAATGGAAACTTAGCTTGATCCTCAATATTTGAAGCAACTTTTAAAACATTTTCTTCATCAAATTGTTTTCCAATAACTTGTAAACCTAAAGGGAGACCATTGATCGATAGACCAGATGGCACACTCATCGCTGGAAGACCTGCAAGACTTGCAGGAACTGTAAAAACATCATTCATATACATACTAATTGGATCTTGTTGAGAACCAACTTCAAATGCAGCACTTGGTGTGGTTGGTGTTAGAATAACGTCAACATCTTTAAAAACTTTATTAAAATCTTGAATAATGAGGTTTCTTACTCTTTGTGCTTTTCTATAGTAAGCATCATAGTAACCTGCTGACAGAACATATGTTCCAATCAGTATACGTCTTTTTACCTCATCACCAAAGCCATCAGCACGAGTATTGGCATATAAATCATCAAGATGATTTTGAGAATTCCTGTAGCCATATTTTACACCATCATAACGAGCTAAGTTTGACGAAGCCTCTGCTGGAGCAATTACATAATATGTTGGTAGAGCATACTTTGTATGTGGCAACGAAACTTCAATAATATCTGCTCCTCTATCTTTAAGCCAACCGTATCCTGTCTCCCAAAGATTAATAATTTCTGATGACATTCCAGAAATCTGGTACTCTTTTGGAATACCAACCTTTAAATTTTTTAAATTAAAATTTCCACAAGCTTTGAGAAAATCAGGAGTATTTTTATTTGCTGAAGTTGAATCCTTTGGATCAAAACCTGACATAACATTAAGCATTAATGCAGAATCATTCACGGTCTTTGTGATTGGACCAGCTTGATCTAACGAAGATGCAAAAGCAATTATCCCCCATCGAGAGCATCTGCCATATGTTGGCTTAATACCTGTTACCCCACAAAAAGCTGCTGGTTGCCTTATTGACCCGCCTGTATCAGTTCCTGTGGCAGCAAGTGCTGCGCCTGCAGAGACAACGGCTGCTGATCCTCCGGAAGAACCACCAGGAGAAAGATTTTTATTAATTACTTTAGACCAGGGATTTATAACTTCTCCAAAAAAAGAAGTTTCATTTGAAGAACCCATTGCAAACTCGTCACATCCGACCTTTCCAAGCATTATTGCGCCTGCGTCCCATAGGTTTTGAGTAACGGTTGACTCATAGTTTGGAATGAAATTACCTAAAATCTTAGAGCTGGCTGTTGTTAATGTTCCCTCAGTACAGAAAAGGTCCTTTATAGCTATAGGAATTCCATCTAGTATTTTATCTTCACCACTATCAATTCTAGACTGAGATGTTTTAGCCATCTCAAGTGCTTTTTCTTTTGTAAAAGTATTATAAAAATTTAATTTTTTGTTACTTTCTGATTCTGAAATAAACGCATCAGTAACTTCTAAGGCACTGTATTCTCTTTTTTTCAAACCTTCTTTGATTTGAAGGATGGTTTTACTAACTATCTCACTCATTCTATGACCTTTGGAACGACAAAGAAACCACCCTCTTTTTCAGGGGCATTATTTAAAATTTTATCAGAATAACCACCATCTGTAACCTTGTCTTCTCGAAGTGGAAGCTTTTGCCCAGTTACATTTGCAACAGGCTCAATTCCTGAAGTTTCAACTTCACTTAATGAATCAATCCATCCCATTACAGCCTCTAACTCTTTAGAAATTTTTTCAAGCTGATTATTATCAATTTTAATTCTTGCTAAATTTGATACTTTAGAAACTGTATCTTTATCTATTGGCATGTTATATAACCTTTAACTCGTTAAATGAATTTGTTATCAATTGAAATGACAATCTATAATCATGTAAATTTTTTTTCTAAAATCGTCAATAATAAGATCATTTGTTTGGACCTTGGAGATAAAAATATAGGAGTTGCAATAAGTGATCAAGGTCTTAAATTTGCAAATCCATTAAAAGTTATAAAAAGAAAAAATTTTGGAACTACAGTTGAAAAACTAACCTCAATCATTGAATTAGAGAATATTGGGGGAATGGTAATTGGTTGGCCATTAAATATTGATGGCACTCAAGGTCCGAGATGTGATTCTACGAGAGATTTTGCTCACGCTTTCTTAAGAAAGTATAAAATACCTATTTGTTTTCATGATGAGAGGCTATCATCAGTTGCAGCTGATAACCTACTCAAAGAAACAAATTTAAAACGAAAACAAAAAGAAAAAAAACTAGATGCAGTAGCAGCAAGTTGGATACTCCAGTCACTTTTAGATGTATACAACAACAAAAATCTTGAGGTTTTAAATGGATAATTTCAATTATTATTTTGATAATATTCATTTATTAGGCATTCAAGGAATGAATAAAAAAACTATTCAATCAATTTTAGAAAGAGCGCAATACTTTAATCAAAAAAAGAAAAATAGAAAAAATAAAATTTTGAAAGACAACCTTGTAATAAATTTATTTTTTGAAAATTCAACCAGAACAAAAGCATCATTTGAAATTGCTGCAAAGTCTATGTCAGCAGATATTTTGAATATTTCAGTATCATCTTCTTCAATTAAAAAAGGAGAAACTCTAATAGATACAGCTGCTACATTAAACGCTATGCATCCTGATTTTTTAATTTTAAGGCATCCAAATTCTGGTGCTGCAGAAATGCTTTCTAAGCATGTAGAGTGTAG
>CAZNBI010000145.1:0-3128 GCA_964571065.1 uncultured Rhodobacterales bacterium
CCAAGTGAAAATAAAATTAAAACAGTGCTTCTGCCAACTTTAACAGCTGAATTCCCTGATTGTATTGAACTTGTTTGAACTTTTACATAAATCAATTTTACGACTTTTATCAATGATGATGAAACGATTTCCCATAAACCAAATAGTCTTATAACAAAAAAATTAGTTATTTTATAAAATAATACTCTGTAAAACCAATCACTATTTAAAACTGTAGAATTTAGCTCTGGCGGATAAATTTTAAAGTGCCATAAACATATAAAAGCAAATACCGCGAACATTAATAATTGCAGTTGAGAAAGAACGTGACTGAAGTCATATGGTTGATAATAAGTGCTGTAAGGTAATATTTGATAAAATAGGGATGGAAAAATTCCAATTAAAATACACAGAATTGAACTTAATACCATTGCAACTTGCATATTAATTGGAGCTTCTTTTGGTTTTAATCCTGCATCATGAGCAAAAAAAGCAAAAAATGGTATTTTTATTCCTGAGTGATGCAGGACCCCAGCTGATGCAAAAAGCAACATAAAATATATAAAAGTAAGCCCTTCATAACCTAATGAAGACATAATAAGTGATTTTGCAACAAATCCACTAAATAAAGGAAAGGCTGAAATAGAAACTGCACCAACAATTGAACAAACTGCAGTAATAGGCATATACTTAAATAACCCTCCTAATTCAGATGCCTTACAAGTACCAACCCTATATAAAACTGCTCCCATACTCATAAATAATAATCCTTTATAAATGATATGAGCGAAAGCATGAGCAACTGCACCATTTATAGCTAATTCAGTACCTATTCCAATTGCAACAACCATGAACCCTAATTGGTTATTCAAACTAAAAGCAAGAACCCTTCTTAAATCATTCTCTATAACGGCAAAAAATATTGGAAAGAAAGTCATCAACGCTCCAATATAGATTAATATTTCAACACCTGCATATGATCTTGCTAAAGCGTAAATTGCTAACTTTGTTGTAAATGCTGACAAAGCGACTGTTCCAGCTTCACTGGCTTCTGGATAAGAATCTTGAAGCCATCCATTTAAAAATGGAAATGCAGCTTTAATACCAAAAGCTATAAAAATCAATAATCCTGCTGTAGAATTAATATCTAATTCTTTAAAAATTGCTTCATTATTACTTTGAAATAATAAAATAGCTCCTGATAATAATAAAATTCCAGATCCAACCTGAATAACTATATAACGAATTGCTGATCTATAAGCTCTGTAAGTTTTACCACCAAATATTAAAATAACAGAAGTAAAGGCCGTAGCTTCCCACCATAAAAATAAAGTGAATAAATCACCAGCATGAAGAGCAGCAATTGCAGCACCAGCATAGCTTAATATAGCTAATTGCTCTCTCCAATCTTTTATATGACTTCCATAAATTATCACTAAAAATGCAGCGATATGAAAGACAATTGCAAAAGGAAAACTAAGATTATCAGAATGATGTAATAAAAATTGAATATCTTGTACTTGAATGATCAAATGTGATCCCTCAGCAGAAAAGAGAGAGATGGCTGATAACAATACAAGAAAAATCATATAGAATTGCCTGTAAATATGAGGGAATAAAGGTACTAAGAAGGCCCCTAAAAACATAACTAGACCTGGAGGAATACTATTTATCATAATAATCCTCGTCTCTCATAAATACTGCTCTTAAAGCAACACCAATCCTAAAGATAATTATACATGAAATAAAACCAAAAAATGCTGGGAAAAATAAAAAGTCCTCATACTCAGTTTCACCATGTCTATCACCTGCAAACTCAAGCAATAGAAGTATAATGCAAATTAATAAAGCTATGCTATTTGCTTTTCCAAAATTTTTTACAAGTTTATTAAAAATGTTCATGGTCAATAAATAATTAAGTTAACTAATTGCAATAAAGGATCAATGTAAAAGAATAATAGAATTACCAAAAATGCAGAACAAAGGGCAGGGTAGACTGTTAATGGATGATTAACTGACTTCACACTCTCATTTTTTTCCATAAAAAAGGCCCTAAAAACAGGGTCCAATAAATAGTAAGTATTTAATAATGTAGATATAGCCAAAATTATAATGATGATAGTTAGCTCAGACTGTGCAGCCCCAAGAAGTAAATAAAACTTACTCCATGAACCTCCTAATGGAGGTATTCCAATAATGGATAGTGCACCAATAGAAAAAGCAATAAAAGTTAATGGCATTTTATGACCAATACCATTTAAATCAGTGATTTTTGTAATTTTAGTAGAAACATAAATTGCACCAGCACAAAAGAATAATGTTATCTTTCCAACTCCATGCATCATTATATTTGATACTGACGCAATCAATGAGTAATTAGTAGCAATTGCACCACCTAAAATTATATACGAAAGTTGACTTACAGTTGAGTAAGCTAAACGAGCTTTAATATCATTCTTTCTAATAGCAATTACACTAGATAAAAATAAAGTTATTGTTGAGGCCCAAATTAAAAATTTTCCTGATCCACTGCTGTTCATAAACTCAGGACCAAAAATATAACATATTACCATTAAAATTGAAAAAACACCTGCTTTTACAACTGCAACAGCGTGAAGTAATGCAGATACTGGAGTTGGAGCTACCATTGCTGCAGGCAACCACCAATGGAGTGGCATTAACGCCGCTTTACCAATTCCAAAAACAAACAAAAAAAGTAAAATTGGAGCATAAGCAGGATCAAATGTATTATTTAAAATGCCACCATCTGCAAAGTTTAATGTTCCAACCGAGTACCAAACCCAAATAATAGCAGGTAAAAATAACATTAATGATGATCCAACTAGAATTCCTAAATAAAGACGGCTCGCTTTAATTGACTCTTCAGTTTCTTTGTGAACAACAAGTGGGTAAGTTGCAAATGTTAAAAACTCATAAAAAATAAACAAAACTAATAAATTACTCGACCATGCAACACACAATGCTCCGAAAATCGATAATGAGTAAAATATATAAAATCTAGTTTGATTTTTTTCATTATTTCCACGCATATAGCCAATAGAATAAATTGCAGCTAGTATCCATAAACCCGAGCACAACAACCCAAACACAGCACCTAGAGGTGTAACTTTAAATGAAAGAGATAAATC
>CAZNBI010000146.1:0-3108 GCA_964571065.1 uncultured Rhodobacterales bacterium
TTTTCATCAATTTTGATTTTCCCTGTAAGCCAAATACCCTGATCACCAACAGCAATTAGGGATTTGTCCTCATTTATTATTAGCCCAGATAATCCACCAAAATCAGGATGATTGCTTTTTATTTCAATTCCTGAAACAAACTTTAATTTATTCAATGAGATATTTTCGAGGTCAGTTGGAAATAAATTAATTTTAGTGCTTTTTAAATCTACAGGTGTTCCCAGCTCTGTCGCTAATGAATTTGTAAAAAAGGAAAGAAATACAAGAGATAAAAAATATTTTTTAATCATATACCATATAGACTTATCATTTTATATTCACAATATAATCACTAGCACAAATGTTAAAAAGTATAATATGGAATTAATTTTTATATACAATGCTCAAAAAGGTCGATTAAACAGTTTAATTGATTATATTCACAAAACAGTATCTCCTGGAACATACTCTTGTAATTTATGTGCCATCACCCACAATTTTAAGAAAAAAAGAAAATGGGATAATTTTATACAAAATTTTCCCCATAAAATTAAATTTTACTACAAAGATCATCTTAATGATTTAAGATTAAACAATTATAAGAATGAATTGCCTTGTTGTCTTATTTACAAAGATGAAAAATACTCCTTATTAATAAATAAAACCACTATGGATATTTTAAAAAATGAAGAAGAACTAATTGAACTTATAAAATCCAAATTTGCTTAATGTTCAATATAATATTACATCATCCACAAATTCCTCCAAACACTGGCAATATAATTAGATTATGCGCAAATACAGGATGTAAATTGCATTTAATAAAACCATTAGGATTTGACATAGATGAAAAATCCTTCAGGAGAGCAGGGCTAGATTATCATAATGAAAATATTTTAAGATCCTATGATAAACTTAATTCATGCCTAACAGAACTTAAAAGCCAAAATGTATATGCGGTGACAAAATTTGGATCAACAAACTTTACTCATGTAAAGTTTAGTATTGGTGATACATTAATTTTTGGATCAGAAACGAAAGGGTTGCCAAACGATGTATTAAATAAATTTTCGGAAGGTAATAAACTTTTTATTCCAATGGTAAAAAATTCTAGAAGTCTGAATTTAAGTAATGCGGTTAGTATTGTTATTTACGAAGCTTGGAGACAGCAAAAATTTAAAAATTCAGAGTTATTTAATGCAAAATAAAGATTTAAAAGAATATAAAATTAAGCCACCTTCAAAATATAAATTCACTAAAATAATTGATGATCTTTATTGGGCAAGGTTACCTCTTCCATTTAGATTGGACCATGTAAATATTTTTGCAATAAATAGCGTCGAAGGGTTAGTCATTGTTGATACAGGCCTAAATAACTTTGAAACAATGACATGCTGGAACAGTATTATAAAAAACTTTGAAAAAGAAATTAAAGTTTCAAAATTATTAATATCTCATCATCACCCTGATCATATAGGACTTTCTAAATTTTTATCAGAAAAATTGAATATTAAAGTTTATGCTCCAAAGAATGAAATATTAAGAGCTGAAAAAATTATTAATTTAAGTGATAAAGAATATGGGCAAATGTTATCAAATAAATATGAGGAATTTGGGCTTGCTAGAAAAGCAGTTTTAAATGCTAAGACACGAGGAAATTTTTATAAATCAATGATAAAAGAAACTCCTTTTATTAAAGGCATTGATAGAAGTTTTTTTATAGAAACTGAATATGGAAAATGGAATGTAAGATTTGATACTGGTCACTCTCCTTCGCAATTAAGTTTATATGATGAAGTAAGAAAAATTTATTTATGCTTTGACTTTCTATTGCCTAGAATTAGTCCAAATATTTCAGTTGGTATTGAGGATAGTGAAAACAATATTTTAGGTAAATATATTAATTATTTGGAAAATGTAAAAAATAATTTTGATGAAGAATGGATTGTTTTTCCTGGGCACGAGTTTCCTTACTTTGATCCTGTTAAAAGGGCATCAAGCTTAATTAATCACCACGAAAATCGTTTAGACCTTCTTTACAAAAGTATTAAAATAAAATCAATTAATGTAAAAACGGCAATGGATTTATTATTTGGCTCAATAAAAAATGACCATGATTTATTTTTTGCTATATGTGAAACAAAGGCACATTTGAACCTCTTAGTTGATAATAAGAAAATAAATATGAAAAAAATTAATAACCAAATTATTTATTGTAATTAAACGTAAACAATTTATGAATAAAAAAAATTCAATAGATTTTTTTGGAGCTTCTTTGCTTATAATTTTCTCAATTTTGCTGGGTTTAAATCAGTCACTTGTTAAAATAGTTAATTTGGGAATGCATCCTATTTTTCAGGTTGGAATACGCTCTTTAGTAGCTGCTATACCTGTAATAATATTTTGTTTACTTTTTAAAAAAAAACTTTCCATATCAGATGGTAGTCTTGTTCCAGGTATAATCTGTGGTTCATTATTTGCCCTTGAATTTGTGCTTTTGTTTTTTGCATTAGAATTAACCTCAGTATCTAGATCTTCAATTCTATTTTACTCTATGCCTGTATGGTTAGGTATTTGTGCTCATTTCTTATTTGAAGAAGAAAAACTAAATATAAAAAAAATAATTGGTTTTTTAATTTCAATAGCTGCTGTTACAATTGCTATGTCATCAAAAGCTAACATATCAAATGGGAGTATCCTAGGTGATATATTTGCTTTATTGGCTAGCTTTTTATGGGCTGCAATTATCTTGATGGTAAGAATGACTAACTTAAAAAGATCAACCCCTGAAATGCAACTTCTTTATCAGCTAGTTGTTTCGGCTATCATTATACTTCCGTTAACAGCTTACCTAGGTTTTGGCCTGAGAGACATTACGATATCAATAATGTTTATTTTTCTTTTCCAGAGTTTAATTATTGTTGCTGCAGGTTTTCTTATTTGGTTTTGGGTTTTATCTATTTATCCAGCTTCTCTAATGGCCTCATATAGTTTCTTTGGACCTATATTCGGTGTGTTTTTTGGTTGGTTAATATTTAAAGAAGAGATAAGTATAACAATAATTTTATCTCTTCTTTTTGTAAGCGTTGGTATTTATTTAATTAACTCAAAAAATACAAATTAGTTTTT
>CAZNBI010000147.1:0-3103 GCA_964571065.1 uncultured Rhodobacterales bacterium
TCACATATACTTTGACAAGAATGAAAAAAATACTCTATTTTTAAAAAAAGAAACAAATTTCAAGCTATATTTTGAAAAATAATCAAACTCACCAAAAATAAAACTAATAATCAATAAAATAAATTGATAACTAAATAAGAGCAATATGAGTTTTGAAAACCAATAAACTAAACTATACTCAATTAATGCTTTTAAATTAAAAATTAGGATAATATATTCTGATATAAAAAGAGAAACACTACCACTAATCCCAAAAATAATAAATATGATTAAAAGATGAAAATTTGATCTTGCTTTAAAAAAATCAACTAATTTCAGCAGTAATAATTTAAACATTTTAATAAATCAATCTTTCCAATAAAATTATCAATTAAAAATGAAATATTCGTAGTGGATTTTTGGTGATACTCGTTTTTATCCTGAACACTTCATCTATTAATATAGGTTTAAAAACTTTTGAGGGAATGCCAGATTCCAAAATTTTACCATTTGATAAAATTGCAACTTTGTCAGAAAAATGTGATGTCAAATTAAGATCATGAAATATTATCATTACACCCAATCCTTTTTTGGCCTCTTTTTTTAACATTTCTAAAATCTTTATTTCCATTCCTAAGTCTAGGCTTGATGTGGGTTCATCTAACAAAATATATCTTGGCTTCTCATATTCTGTACTTTGCCATATTTGGATTATTGATCTTGCTATATGAACTCTTTGCCTCTCACCACCTGATAATGTCCTTATGCTTCTTTTTAAAAAACTTTTTAACTCTAATGTATCAATTACATACTCAAAATTTTTCCAAGTATCTATATGATGATTTATACCAAAACCACCAATGATGCCCATTTCTATTATCTCTTGCACTGTATATTCAAAAACGATCTCTTGAGATTGAGATAAAACACTGCGATATTTGGCCCTATCAATATTTGAATATGATTTAATATTTTTATTATCATATTTTATCTGACCTTTTGAAGGATAAAAGTCACCAGCCAATAATTTTAAAATTGTAGATTTTCCTGAACCATTAGGCCCTACAATCCCAAGTATTTCACCAGGTAAAATTTCAATATCAACTTTATTTAAAATTAATTTTTTACCATATAAATATGATATTTCTTGTGCTTTTATGCTCATCTTTCTCTTAACCTTAATACTAACCAAAGAAAGAAAGGTGCACCCAAAGCACTTGTTGCAAGTCCAATAGGTATCTCAGCTGGCTGAATAACAATTCGTGAAAATAAATCCGCATTAACTGATATAATTACACCCATAAGGGCTGATCCAAGAAGCAGATATCTATGATTTGCTCCACCTAACAACCTAACTAAATGAGGAACAACTAAGCCAATAAATCCTACAATACCAGATAGAGAAACACTTGCACCAATCATAATTGCTGTAGAAATAATTATAATCATTTTAGTTTTCTTAATATCTACACCAACCCTGTAGGCCTCAATTTCTCCCAATTGCATTATGTCAAGCTTCCTAGAAATACTTATTAAGATTATTGTAGAAGCTGATATAACAAAGATTGCAGGCAGCAAAAGTATCCAATTGGCACTTCCATAGCTTCCCATCATCCAAAATGTAATATTTCGTAATTGGCTATCTGAACTTATAAAAGTCAAAAAACCAATACCAACAGTTGCTATTGCATTGAGTGCAATACCAACTAATAACATGTACATTATTCCAGACTTATTAAATCCACTTGTAATAATATATATAATGCCAATTACAGTTAATGAACCAAATATTGCTGAGGACGGAATTAAAAATATCCCCATATTATTATCATTAGAAAATGTCTGTAATAAAACTATTGATAAAACTGCCCCAAGAGCTCCTCCAGCCGAAACACCAATTAATCCAGGATCTGCTAATGGATTTCGAAATAACCCTTGAAGAGTAGCACCAGCTACCCCAAGTGCAGCACCAACAAAAACTGCTAACGCTACTCTTGGTGCACGTATATTTAAAAGAACCTCTTTTTCAAGTAAACTTAAATTATTAAATACAATTTTAGAAAATTCAATTTTGAAGCTTCCATTAGAAAAGCCAACTAAACAAGCAAAAATACTAGTAAAAATCAAAGCTGTAATGATTACAAATTGTTTCGAGCTAATAAAAACTAACATTTGCTTTGACTGAATTTAATTATCTGTCAAAAAATTGCCAATTTTGATAGCCGTGTCTAATGTTCTAGGACCAAAACCGAGAAATGACATTCCATCTTCAACAATTATATTTTGATTTTTACCTGCATTTGTAGCAATTAAACCTGTTTGTTTAAGAAACTTTTCTTCATTTTCAAAAGGGGTAAATGCTCTTTTTGTAATAATAATATAATCGGGGTTATTTTCAACAATACTTTCAATACCTACAGGCTTCCAACCAGCAAAATTTGAAAATGAATTTAAATTACCTGTCATTTTTATAAAACCGTCACCTGAAGTTTCAGAACCAGCCACAATTGGTGATGTACCCCGCATCATTAATATTATCATTAATTTCTTTTTTCTTAAATTTTTTGAATTTGATAAATTAGAAATTATTTCAAACTTTGTATTAAGCTCATTTTCTTTTATATTAACTTCCTTTTCGTCAATACCTAAAATATTGGCTAAACATAAAACTTTTTCAATAATCCCTTTAGCACTATAAATATCTGGAATAATTCTAAAATCTAAGGATGTATTTTGAACTTGCTTAACAACATTTGGTGGACCGATATCAGACTCACCAATGACTAAAGTAGGAGATAATGACAAAAGACCTTCTGCAGATAAATTTCGAACATATCCTATAGAAGGAAGATCTTTTGCAATTGGAGGAAAATTTGATGTTAAGTCTCTTGCAACTAATTTATCTTCAGAGTTTAGAAAATAAACTATCTCCGTAATAGATCCACCTGCTCCTACAGTTCTACTAGCATCATCAGCTAACCTACAATTAGCTAAAACATTGCTATAATTAAAAATACTGACGATAATTATAATTAATATTTTTCTCATAATAATTTCAATCTAATATTAAAACTTTAATATTAATTAGTATTAAATTTTAAATATTCCATTTATAATTTTAAAA
>CAZNBI010000148.1:0-3082 GCA_964571065.1 uncultured Rhodobacterales bacterium
AAACTTAATACGCTCATCGATTGGAACATTTAATAATAATCTGTCTGACTCATTTAATTTTATCCATAACTTCTTGGGCAAATGTAATTTTCCAATTTTACTACTTTCAGATTCAATAAATATTGGTTTAGTACAATCAAATTTATCAATAGCATTATGGAGAAGGCTTTCAAAGTATCTTTGGCTATGTTGTTTTTTATTGATTTCACTTCCTAGAAGTGATCCTCTATGACACGCTAAATTTTCAAGATCAATAACTTGAGCATTCATATTATTAAGACAATTTAGAATTTTTGTTTTTGCTGACCCAGTTTGTCCTTGGAGAATTTTAAATTGATATTTACTAAGATCATTTAATTCATCTAAAACTAATTTTCGATAATTTTTATAACCTCCTCTCAATATTGAAATACGCCAACCAATCTCATTTAAAACCAAAGCTAGAGATCTACTTCTTTGACCTCCTCTCCAACAGTATATTAAAGCTTGCCAAGATCCTTTTCTTGAAAAAAACTCATTATCTAAAAATTTAGAAATATTTTTAGAAATAATTGAAGCCCCCATTATTTTTGCTTTGAATGGATTTACTTCTTTATAAGTTTTTCCAACATCGTGTCTCTGTTTGTCATTTAAAATTGGTATATTTATAGCGCCTGGTATATGGTCATTATTAAATTCCGATGGAGATCTTACATCTATAATTTCGGCATTTTTTATTTTTCTCCAGTCATCAATATATTCTATATCTTTCATCTTTAACTAATTTAATATTATTTCATGTTTTTCAATAACTTCACCAATTATTGAAGCATGGTGATTACTTTTTTTTAATTTTTCTAAAACTTGATTGGCTTTAACTTTATTTACAGAAACTAATAGTCCCCCACTTGTTTGAGGATCAAAAATAATGTGATCTTGTTTCGAAATTTTACTTGTAAAATTTATTGCCTTTTTATTTGAGAATGCCAATGATGAGTTAATATTATTAGACAAGTGTTCAAGTGCACCAGAAAGCACAGGAATATCTTTGATTCTTAAATATGCTCCAAATGGTTTGGTAAGATTAAGAGTATGACGAGCTAAACCAAAACCTGTTACATCAGTTATAGCTGATATACTTTCATTTCTAATAATATTTGCTGCATTTAAATTTGAATTGAGCATTGTTTCAATTGTGTTTTTATATTCAATAGGATTAATTCTTAGTCTCATGTTAGCTGCTAATATTACCCCTGTACCAAGTGGCTTGGTTAAAATTAATTTATCTCCAACTTTTGGTTCTTTCGATTTAAAACTTTTAGGCCTAATTCCACTAATGCAAAATCCTACTTGCAATTCTTCTCCTTCACTAGTGTGTCCGCCATTTAATTTTATATTATGAGAATTAAATTCATAAGTAGCCCCATTTAATAGTTCCGAAATTAAACGACTTTGAATTTTCTGTAAGCCTGGAGGCAATATAAAAATAGCTTCAGCGTTCATAGGTGTCGCACTTGCAGATAATACATCAGATATTGCATGAATTGCAGCAATTCTTGAAAGGGTATAGGGGTCATTTACAATAGCAGAAATGAGATCAACTGACTGAACTAGATTGTTACCACTAGGCACATCTATAATGGAAGCGTCACTGGTAATTGTGACATTATTTAATTTATTACTCTTCGAATTTAAATTATCTGTTAAAGAATTAATACCTTTATTAAGAGAAATCCATGGGGCTTTTGCTCCACAACCTAAGCATCTGATTTTTTCTAAGGCAGGGTCTCCTTTGTTCTCTTTAGAAATTAATTTTGGATGAGGTTGAATACTTTCCATCTTCATTAAATTCAAATGATTATATTTTTTCATAAAGCTTTCATCAATATATCTCTTAAGCATCCAAGCGAACTTGCTTTTAAATGAGATGCCCTTCCATGAAAAAATAGCTTCATCTTTACCGTTGCCTATTAATGACAAAAAAGAGCTTTGAGGTTTAAAACTTGTCAAACTATAATTTAAAATTTTTGCTCTTAAGTTTTTAAATAAAATTGGCCCTTGTCTTACAGCATAGACACCTGCTTTTGGGAGATTTTTATTCTCAAAAGAACTCACATCACCAGATGCAAAAATGTTTTCATTAGATGTTTGTAAAAATTTATTTACACTAATAAATCCTGAATTATCCACTCTTAATCCAGTTTCAGATATCCATTTTGGGGCAGAAATTGGTGTGACTAAAAAATTAAATTTTGAATTTATTATAGTTCCTTTTGAAGTCTTTATGAAATTTTGACCAAATTCAATAACTTCTTCGTTCAATATGACATTGATATTATTTTTTTTTAAAAAACTTAAAATAGTATTTTGAGAAATTTTATTTTTTGCCTTAGCTAAATACTGGCCTTTTGAAATTAGATTAACTTTAATTTCCTTAATATTTTGTTTTGTTTTTAAATACTGTGTTAGTGCTAAAGCTAATTCTATTCCTCCAGCTCCTCCTCCAACAACAGAAACAGATATTCTATTTAATTTTTTTATCTTCTCTTTTATACCATCAATAATTTTCACTAACTTCGAGATTGGTTTTATAGGAATACTGAATTCATTAGCACCTTTAATGTAGCTTAGATTTGGTTCCCCTCCTGAATTAATTGATAATGTGTCAAAAAAAATAGGGGACCTATTTTCAAGAATTACTAGTTTCTCATCTAAATCTAAACCAATAACTTTATCAATAACGAGCCTTGAATTTGAAAATTTACATAAATTCAACAAATCAATTTCAGTTTGAGACCTGTCATACGTTTCAGCTATATATCCTGGTAGCATACCGCTATATGGTGATATAAAATCTTTATTTATTAATGTAATTCTCAAACCTGGAATTGGTTTCATCCCAAATTTTTTTAAAACTGTAATTTGAGAATGACCTCCGCCTATAAGAACTAAATCATGTGACTTTGGTGCTTTTCTTGTTAAAAAATTTTTTAATTCCATTAAAAATTTTGATAAACTTTATAATTTATGGAGGCCGGACCCGGAATCGAACCGGGGTAGCGGGCTTTGCAGGCCCGAGCATAAGCCACTCTGCCATCCGGCC
>CAZNBI010000149.1:0-2995 GCA_964571065.1 uncultured Rhodobacterales bacterium
CCAGTAAGGTCTTACAAACTTCGTGGTGCTTTTAATGCAATGAATAAACTAAGGAATGAAAAGCATTTTGTTTGTGCAAGTGCTGGAAATCATGCCCAGGGAGTTGCTTATATGGCAGCTAATTTTAATGTTAAAGCTACTATTTTCATGCCTACGACAACTCCACATCAAAAAGTTTCTAAAACTCAAATCTTTGGTGGAAACAATATTGAAATTAAAATGATAGGTGATTACTTTGATGACTGCCTTTTTTCAGCTAAAAGTTACAGTAAAGAAAAGGGTGCATACTTTCTTTCACCGTTTGACGATAAAGATGTAATAGAAGGCCAAGGCACAGTTGCCGTTGAAATAGAGGAGCAGCTGGGATTTACACCTGACAAAATTATTATGCCAGTTGGAGGTGGTGGTCTTTCAGCCGGGATTATTTCTTTTTTTAAAAATAATTCTGAATATAAGCTTGTCGAACCTTCTGGTGCTGCAAGTTTAAAAGCAGCATTGGAGGCTGGTAAACCAACAAAGTTAAATTCTATTGATAATTTTGCTGATGGTGCTTCTGTAGCGGAAGTAGGTAAACTAAATTTTAGTATTTTAAAAAATACTAATATAGAGAATGTTTTGACTATACCTGAAAATCGTATTTGCACAACTATGCTTGAAATGCTCGATCTGGAAGGAATTGTTCTTGAACCTGCTGGTGCATTATCTATAGATATTCTGAAAGATATCTCAAATGAAATTTTAGGTCGCAATGTGGTTTGTATCACAACTGGAGGTAATTTTGATTTTGAAAGGCTTCCAGAAGTTAAGGAAAGAGCAGCAAGATTTTCTGGTATTAAAAAATATTTTATTTTAAGGTTACCTCAAAGACCTGGAGCACTTAAAGATTTTTTGGAAACTCTTGGGCCTAACGAGGATATTACTCGTTTCGAATACCTTAAAAAATCTGCGCGAAATTTTGGCTCTGTTCTAATTGGCATTGAAACTTCAAAACCCGAAGATTTTGATGCTTTGCTATCCAGACTGGATGCTGGAGATTATGCATACAAAGATATAACTGATGACAATATTTTATCACAATTCTTAATATAAATTATATATCAAAATATTTATTATTTTAGTTATTAGACAAGTTGAACCAGTAAATTAATTTTTAATTTTGCAGCTCAAACTAAATATTTGAAAATACAAATTCAAGTATTCTTTGACATAACTAAAATCCATGACTTAAATTGTATATAGTGGGTTTTTTTGCAGGTTATTTCTATGTTAAAAAAAGCAATTCAGACTATTACGTGGGGCGACCCTCAGCACGACTTATTTGAATATATTTTTGATAATGCACAAAAGGCAGGTTTTGATGGTTTAGAGATTGGTTTCAGACGGTTAATAAAAAGAAAAACTGATGATATCAAAGTACTTTTAGAAAAATATAATATTCAAATAAGCGCAAGCCATGTTGGAGGTAATTTAGCAGATTTAACACAAGCGGATGATGAGAAATCTGGATTAGAAAATATTATTAATGTTCTTATAGAGTTAGGTATTAAAAAACTTGTATATTCTGGCCTCAATGTGACTGAGGACGAAACCTTGAATGCTGAAATAAATCAAATTAAGGAATTTTCTGCAAGATGTGCTGATCGTGATATTTTGCTTCTTTATCATAATCATGATTGGGAATTTCGGAATAATATGTATATCTGGAAGCGTCTTTTAGAAGCTGAAATAAAGTCACTTGGTTATGCACCAGATTTAGGATGGGCGGTCAAGAGTGGTTACAAGATTATGCCTCTTTTAAATTCACTAGATGTTTCTATTAAGATTTTACATTTTAAAGATTTCTTTTCTTGGGATGGAAATGTTGATACTTGCCACCTTGGAGAAGGTATTATAGATTTCACACCTGCATGGAATTGGCTTTCAGATAAATCTGATAGAGATATCTGGCTAACTGCAGAACAAGATAATGCAGAGGATGCAGATAAAGCATGTAATCTAAACGGTTCTTATTTAAATAAAAGCATTAATCTCTTATAAAATTTATGGAACATAATATTGCAATCATAGGATGCGGTGATACAGGCAATAAACATTCCTCTGCGTGGGAAACATATAATAATATAAATATTGTTGCTGTATGTGATAAGAATATTCAACGTGCAAATCTACTTGCTAAAAAATATGGTGCCAACGTTTATACATCATGGCAAAATGCTGTCGCTCAAAAGAATGTTGATATTGTAAGTGTTTGTTTACCAATTTGTTTTCATAGAGACGTTACTGTAGCATCAGCGGCTTTGGGTAAACACATACTATGTGAAAAGGCAATAGCTCTTTCACTTGATGAAGCTGACGACATGATTAAGGCAAGCAAGAAATATAATGTAAGACTTTCAGTTTGCCACCAATATCGTGGAATTTCTAGATTTAAAGTAATGAAAGGTTTAATAAAAAAAGGTCGCTTAGGATATCCACTAAATATGCGTTTCACAGAAATGCGTGAGGTTCGTCCAAAATTAGAAATGCATGAATTGTATAAAAATGGTGGACCTCTACATGACTTTACTGGGCATTTATTTGATTTAGCTAGGTATTTAACCGAAAGTGAAGCCATTAGCATAACTGCAAATGGAACAATAAATGGAAAAAACAAAAAAAGACTAAAGACTATTAGTAAATTTGGTATTGATACAGCAGAATTATTAGCACGTTTTGATGGTGGCCACTCCCTTTCTATTGGTCTGAGTTGGGGCTTACCAGAGAATACACCTGGACATAGCCAAGAACTAATTTATGGCCCAAATGGAATGATGTATTCTTATGATCCAGAGAATACAAATCGCTTCATTGGAGATCTTTCTGATTCAGTTAAAGTTATAATGAAGGACAGCCATGGTATTTCATATTTTGATTGTGATAAAGATAATGATGGTCCACATGTCTGCATTTCAGAATTAATAGATTCAATCAAAACAGGCAAACCTTCTCAGTTTGA
>CAZNBI010000150.1:0-2995 GCA_964571065.1 uncultured Rhodobacterales bacterium
TTTATTATCTAAATTATATTTTCTAATTAGCGAATTATAAATAATTCTTGAAACTATTATACTAAAAATAAGAGTTATTAATATTAAAGTCATAATAAGAAATTAATTTTCTGGTCTTGTTTTTTTTAGTGAGAAAAAGATTATTATGAAGCCAATAAACACTATTATAAATGGACTTGACCATAAAAGAAAAGTTTCACTGTAAAATGGAGGTTTCATAAGAATAAAGTTTCCGTATTTTTCTACTAAGAAATCATTAATTTCTTTATCTTTCTTTCCTTCAACTATTTTAATCCTAATAATTTTTCTTAGATCTTTCGCTAATTCAGAGTCACTGTCATCAATGCTCTGATTTTGACATACTAAACATCTTATTCCTTTAGACAAGTTTCGAGCCCGATTTTCTAGTTTGCTATCAGATAAAATTTCATCAGGTTCAATGGAAAATACATTCAAAGGACTTAACAAAAGTAAAAAAGAAATTAACAAAATATTTTTCATAAATTTATTTCATCCAGAATAGGCATTATTTCATATTTTAAAACATTAGCTGTAATTGGGCCTGGATGTCTAAATATAATAATTCCATTTTCATTTATAATAAAAGTTTCTGGAACTCCATAAACACCCCAATTAATCGCAATATTGCCATCAGAGTCATAGCTTATTTCATCATAAGGGTTACCATATTTATCAAGAAATAAGTATGTGTCTTCTTTTTGATCTTTATAAGATATACCGATAATTGGAATTCTCTCTGACAGTTTTTCTAAGTTTGAAGCTTCTAATTTGCAGGGTTCACACCATGATGAAAAAAAATTGACTAGAAAAGGTGATCCAGAATACATTTCTAAATCAATAGGTTCATTAAGATTTAAAGATAGTAAAGTTTTTGTTGGAATTGGCTTATTTAATAAAACAGAATTAATTGTTTTTTTATTTCCAATATTTTGGCTTAGTAGTGCAAATAATAACATCGAAAGAATTAAAAATATTATTATTAATGGGGTAAAAAAAATAAATTTTTTCATTTTAAATATTTTGATGTATTTTTCTTTTTTTGTAATTAGCAATTAAAGAAAAAATGCCACCTACTGCCATTAGCAGAGCACCCATCCAAATCAACGAAACAAGAGGTTTATAATAAATTCTAAGAGTATATCCTTTAGAGCTGTCACCATCACCTAAAACAGCATATAAATCTCCTGAAATTTTTCTGTGTATCGCAACTTCAGTTGTTGATTGCCTTTCAATTGGAAATAATCTTTTTTCAGGAAACATTTGTGTAATAAATTCTCCATTAATATTTAGGAGAGTAAGTTTACCAATTTCTGAGATATAATTTGGACCCATTTTTTGAGTAATCCCGTCAAATATCAAATAGTTTTTGCCAATTGATATTTTTTCTCCAGGTTTTACACTTTCAATTACTTCTTCATTAAAATAGTTTTCTGAAACAGCACCAATTGCAAATACAGAAACTCCTATATGAGCTACACAGACAGCTAAATGATATTTTGATAGTGATTTAATTTTATTGTCTTTTTTAAAAAATGTTAGAATATTCGTATTATCTAATATCAAATAAATAATATTTATTATTAACCAAAAGGATAATGAAAAAGAGACTATAAACATTAAAGGTAAATTCAAAAAAGTAATAAAAAACAAAAAAATTAATAATGTAAACAATAACGGATATCTAAATATTTTTATAAAATGACCCAAGGAATTCTTTTTCCAATAAATTAATGGGCCAATACCCATAAAAAACAAAGTTGAAATCATAAAAGGGGATAAAGACGCAACAAAAAAAGGTGCGCCAACAGTAATTTGACTACCATTTAAAATTTCTAAAAAAAGAGGATACATGGTTCCAATTAGTATAATAAAAGATGAAACAACTAATATAAAATTATTAATTATTAATGTCATTTCTTTAGCAAAGAAATTAATTTCTGTTTTTTTATGAAATAAGCTTGCTTTTAAAGCAAAAATACAGAGTGGTATTGCTGTTGATAGAAACAAAATAGTCAATATTACAAGGCCTCTTTCAGGATCTGAAGCAAATGAATGAACTGAGGTAATAACTCCTGATCTAACAATGAATGTTCCCAGTAATGAAAATGAAAAACCTAATATACATAATAAAATTGTCCAAGCTTTTAGTTCATTTCTCATCTCTAATACGATAACTGAATGAAGAAGAGCTGTAGCAAGTAGCCATGGCATTAAAGCTGCATTCTCTACAGGGTCCCAGAACCACCAGCCGCCCCATCCTAATTCATAATAAGCCCAATAACTTCCCAGGGTAATTCCAAGTGTTAATGCTACCCAAGAAAGAATTATCCAAGGTCTAATTAATGCAGCCCATTTTTTGTCGATTTCGCCATTAATCAAAGCAGCTATTGCATATGAAAATGAAACAGACAAACCAACATATCCTATGTATAAAACTGGTGGGTGAAAAGCCAGAAGTAAGTCTTGTAATATTGGATTTAATCCTAAACCATCATTGGGTATTAATGTTGATCTATAGAATGGATTTGAAGTAAATATACATAACGATAAAAATAGAGTATTTAGCAGTCCTTGAACAGAGGATAAAAGAGAATGAAATCTTTCAGGTAATTTTAAACTTGAACTAATTGCACTAAAAAAAGTAAGTATCAAAATCCACAATAAAAGTGATCCTTCATGGTTAGCCCAAGTTCCTGAGATTTTATAGATAAGAGGTTTTGATGAATGTGAAAATTTTGATACTAAATCAACTGAAAAGTCTGAAACTAAAAACGCATATATTAAAGTTAAAAAAGAAAATAAAGTCGTTGAAAATACCAACACAGGAATATTTGGGATAAAAATATAGTTTTTTTCATTTTTAAAAAAAACTATTACAAATTGATAAACAGATAAAACAAGGGCTGAAACTAATGCAATATGCCCTAACTCGACGATAAAATTATTCAATTTCAGTTTTGCCTTTCCACAAGCC
>CAZNBI010000151.1:0-2963 GCA_964571065.1 uncultured Rhodobacterales bacterium
TACTGCAACTAGCATAAGTATAAAACCGCTATGAAGTCTCAATTGTGGTTCAATAAAAGATAAAATTTGGGGTAGTTGTGCAGTTTCGAGTACTGATTTAGATATTGGGTCATTTCTTCCCTCTTTTTGGATCACTGGCAATCTCAAAAAATAGTCCAAAAGTCTAAGAGCAATTAGATTAAGCATAATTGTTGAAATTACTTCATGAGCACCTGTTGTTGCTTTTAGCCATCCAGCTATTGCTGCATACAATGCACCAAAAATTGCTCCAAATAAAAGTGCAAGTGGTAAATGCAACCAAATTGGTAAAAAATCAATAGAAAAACCTATAATTACAGCTGCCATTCCACCAATAATAATTTGTCCTTCGGCTCCAATGTTGAATAGTCCTGCTCTAAATGCTAATGCAATACCTAAAGCGGCAAAAATTAGAGGTGTTGCTGCAGTAAAGGTTTCTGAAATAGCATTTAATGAACCAAATGACCCTATAAAAAGATTGGTGAAAGCTACTAAAATATTCTCAAAAGTTTCTCCTGTAGCAAGAAGGAATAAACAACCAATAATTAAAGCTAAAAGTGTTGCTAAAATTGGTATAAGAAGAATTTCTTCAAAATCAAAATTCTCTGATATTATTTTTTTCTTTAGATAATCTTGCATTTAAGATTGTCCCGCCATAGCTAATCCAATCTCTTCAGTAGATGCATTTGATGAAAATTCTTTAATAATTTTACCTTCAAATAATACCAATATTCGATCTGACAGTGTCAGTATTTCATCTAGTTCTGTTGAGATCAAAAGTATACCTTTACCATTATTTCTTGTTTCTATTAACTGTTTGTGGATATATTCAATTGAACCGACATCTATACCCCTAGTAGGTTGGGAGGCAATTAAAAAATCTACTTTATTTGATAACTCTCTACCTACTACAAGCTTTTGTTGATTGCCCCCAGAAAGATTTTGAGTAAGTGTTGTAATTGATGGAGTTCTAATGTCAAAGTTTTTCACAACTGTTTCTGAAACTCTTTCTACATCTCCCCAACTCATAATATAATTACTTGAAAATGGCTTTTGGTAATAATCATTTAAAATTTTATTTTCACTTACCGTGAAGTTAGCTATTACACCAGACTTTTGTCTATCTTCAGGAATATGCCTTATTCCTAATTTATGTATTTCTCTAGGAGTAATGTATTCCATTTTTTTTTCAAAGTATGAGACCTTTCCTGCAACAAAATCTCTCAAACCTGTAATTGATTCAACTAATTCAGTTTGCCCATTACCCTGAACACCAGCAATTCCAACAATTTCACCTCCTTTAACATTAAATGATATTTGGTTTAAAGCTAACTCCCTATTTTCGTTAAGAACAGAAAGATTATCAACTTCAAGAATGGTTTTGCCAGTTTTGTTTTTCTTTCTCTCTAAACTGAGATTTACTGGGCGACCAACCATTAAATTTGCAAGCTCTTTATTAGATACTTTTTTTGGATCTGCCTCACCAACTATCATTCCAGCTCTAAGAATACTAATCTTATCACAAACTTCTCTAACTTCGTGTAGCTTATGGGTAATGAATATAATTGCCTTCCCGCTCTTTTTGAGAGCATTCATAATCTTGAATAATTCTTTTACCTCTTGTGGGGTCAAAACAGCAGTTGGCTCATCAAAAATTATTAATTCAGCAGATCTGAATAATACTTTTATGATTTCAACTCTTTGCTGTGCACCAACTGAAAGTCTTTCAGTGATTTCTTTTGGATTTACAAGAAGTGAGTATTTTTCACTGATTTCTTTAACTTTTTTTTCTGAATCTTTAATCTTTAAATAATTAAGATTTCCAGTTTTTTCATTTCCAAGAATAACATTTTCTGTGACTGTAAATATTGGTACTAACATAAAATGTTGGTGAACCATTCCAACACCAGATTTTATAGCATCCCCAGGATTATTAAAATAAGTTTCCTGTTGATTAATAAGTATTTTTCCACCATCTGGCCTATAAAGCCCACACAGTATATTCATTAGTGTGCTTTTACCAGCGCCATTTTCACCAAGGAGTCCAAGTATCTCACCACTATTAACTGAAATATTTATGTCCTGATTTGCCTGAACTGAACCAAAGGATTTACTGATATTTTTTAATTCTATGTTTACCATTTTGGTTTGAACTACATTAGAATAAAAATTTGGAAGATTTAAGTGATCTGAGATTATTTATATCCCAGATCACTTTTTGATTTAATTCTTTACAGAAAGAAATCCATTAATTATTGATGATCTAAGTTTCTTTATTTCATTGTTTAATCCATTTGAAACAGATGAAGATAAATCATGGTATGGAGCTATTCTTACACCGTTATTAGCCAGTGTTCCTACGTAAACTCCTCCTTTAAAAGATCCATTTTTAGCAGACTCAATTGCGCCAAGAACAGTTGCATCCATGCCTTTCTCAACAGTTGTTAAATAAACTGATTGATTTTTAGTGTCTAAAACGTATTGATCAACATCAACACCAATAATTTTTAGGCTATCAGTTCCTAATTCTGAAGCTAGTGCAGCAGATCCTAAGCCAACTGGTCCAGCAACAGGCATTACAATATCTGCGCCCTCATCATAAAGATTTTGAGCAAAAGCTCTTCCATCATCTAACGATGAAAAATTATTTGTGAATAATCCTTCTTTGCTTGCAGGATCCCATCCAAGGACGCTAACATTAGTACCTTTGGTTTTATTATAGTGGTTAACACCAGCAACAAATCCATCCATAAAAATTGTAACTGGTGGAATATTGATGCCCCCAAAAGTACCAACTATACCTGTTTTTGATACACCTGCGGCAAGATAGCCAGCAAGAAATGCAGCTTCATCTGTATTATAAATTAAACCCATAACATTTGGTATTGTTGGATCATAAGCAAAGTCAACTATAGCAAATTTGCTGTCAGGGTTTTCTTTGGCTG
>CAZNBI010000152.1:0-2963 GCA_964571065.1 uncultured Rhodobacterales bacterium
TCAATTAAATTATTTTTATCAGAAGAAATGGCAACAGCTATTCCCTTATGACTTGTACCTTTAGCACCACTCCAGTCAATGCCAATATAGTAATCAAAATTATTTTTCATTTTTACTTCTTAATTTATCCCACCACTGAAGTCTTTTCTTTATCTCTCTCTCATATCCACGCTCTATTGGAGTGTAAAATTTTACTCTTTTGATGTTTTCAGGAAAACAATTTTGCCCAGAAAAACTATTTTCAACTTCATGATCGTATATATACCCTTTTCCATAATCGAGTTCTTTCATTAAATTTGTTGGTGCATTAAGAAGGGATAATGGTGGAACACCATAAGGATAATTATTATTAAACTTCAAAACTTCATTCCATGCTTTATAAGCAGAATTAGATTTGGGACATGTAGCTAAATATATTACAAGCTGTGCGATTGAAAGTTCTCCTTCTGGAGATCCTAGTCTTTCATAAGCTTGCCAGCTTGCAATACTTAATTGGACAGCATTGGGTTCAGAAAGTCCAATGTCCTCAATAGAAAACCTTAAAAGTCTTCTTAAAATATAATTAGGATCTTCTCCACTTGAAATCATTCGTGCAAGCCAATAGAGTGACGCATCTGTGTCAGAAGCTCTTAAAGACTTATGAAGAGCAGAAATTAAATTAAAATGTTGGTCATTATTTTTATCGTATTCAGCAAATTTCATATTAAATAATTTTTTAAGATCTTTAGGCTCTAATTTTTTATGCCCATCACCTAGGGAGGAAATTTCTTCTATAAGGTTTAAAAAATACCTTGCATCACCATCCACCATTTCAAAAAGTATTTCGCATGCAGCTTTAGTAATCGGTAAATCAAAACCTAAAAACTTCTCTGCTTTTAACTTTATTAAATTTAAATCTTTCTTACATAGTTTTTCTAGTTTTATAACCTGACACCTTGATAGTAAGGGTGATATTATAGAAAAAGATGGATTTTCTGTTGTAGCACCAATAAGAGTGATTATACCTTTTTCTATATGTGGCAAAAAACTATCCTGCTGCGCTTTATTAAATCTATGAATTTCATCAATAAATAGTATAGTTTGGCGGCCTTCAGAAAAATTTTTTTTAGCTTTTTCGAAAATAATTCTTAAATCTTTTACACCAGAAAGAACGGCAGATAACTCAAAATCTTCTGTACGAAATTGTTTAGATACAGTTTTAGCAATTGTAGTTTTGCCACAGCCTGCAGGGCCCCAAAGTATAAAAGATGACAATAGCTTTTTTTTTATTATTCTTTTTAAAGAGCCTGTTTTTGAAAAAATTTTATCATGACCAATAATTTCATCTAAATTTTTAGGTCTTAATTTTTCAGCTAATGGTTGAAGGGCATCTGACATTATAAATATGATGCCTCATAAATTTAATTAAGTATACTATATAAATTTGATCTTTTTATGCAGCAGTTTCTTCTTGTGCTTCTTGTTTAGGAGCATTAATCTCGCCAGCACCTTTTGCATTTTCATCCCTATCTACCAACTCAATTACTGCCATTGGTGCTGAGTCACCATAACGAAATCCTGCTTTTAATACTCTAGTATAACCACCTTTTCTATCTGAATATCTTTTTGCTAGACTGTCAAATAGCTTTGAAACTATATCTTTATCTCGGATTTGGTTGAAAGCAAGTCTTCTTGAATGAAGGTTTCCTTTTTTCCCAAGAGTAATTAACTTTTCAACAACTCGTTTTAATTCTTTAGCCTTTGGTAAAGTTGTTACAATCTGCTCGTGCTTGAACAAAGCTTGTGCCATGTTTTTAAAAAGTGACTTTCTATGTGAAGAAGTCCTATTAAGTTTTCTTCCAGATTGACGATGTCTCATTATAATTTCCTATTTTATTTATTTTTATTTTAATATGGATCTTCATGTTTTTTTGCTAATTCTTCAATATTTTCTGGTGGCCATCCCTCAACATCCATTCCTAGTTCTAAGGACATCATTTTAAGAACCTCTTTAATTTCATTTAATGATTTCCTGCCAAAATTTGGAGTTCTAAGCATTTCAGGTTCAGTTTTTTGAACTAGATCACCTATATAAACTATATTATCATTTTTCAAGCAATTAGCTGACCTAACACTTAACTCTAATTCATCCACCTTTTTTAATAAATTTCTGCTAAAAGGCAATACACTTTCTAAATCTTCTTCAATTTCTGGTTCTGGTTCATCAAAATTAATGAACGGTTTTAATTGTTCAGTTAATATTCTTGCTCCAAATGCAATAGCATCTTCTGGAGTAACTGTTCCATCTGTCTCAATGTCAAAAAGAAGTTTATCATAATCTGTTTGTTGACCAACTCTTGTATTTTCAACTCTATAAGCAACTTGTTTTATAGGGCTAAATAAAGCATCTACAGGAATTAAGCCTATTGGCATTTCAACTTGTGAACTAGAATTTGCTGGAACATAACCTTTCCCGGTCTCAACAATAAACTCAACATTCAAAGATGATCCCTTATCAAGAGTACATATATGATGTTCCGGGTTCATAATTTCAATATCTGAAGTTAATTCAATCATATCAGCTGTAACTGATAATGGGCCCTTTGCATTAAGTCTTAATCTCTTTGGCCCATCAACTTCCATTTTTAAACTTATTCCTTTAACATTTAAAACTATATCAGTGACATCTTCAATTACACCAGGTATTGTTGAAAACTCATGTAATACCCCCTGAACTTGTATTCCTGTTATAGCAGCACCTTGAAGAGATGATAAAAGAACTCTTCTTAGTGCATTTCCAATAGTAACACCAAAACCTCTCTCTAAAGGTTCAACATTTACTGTTGCAGAAAAGGGATTTTCATTTTTATTTTTAATTTCAACAATATCTGTATTAATCAAACTTTTCCAATTTTTTTCAATCACTATAAAACTCCATTAGATTGGTAATTATTTTATATTTAAACTCTTCTTCTTTTGGGTGG
>CAZNBI010000153.1:0-2961 GCA_964571065.1 uncultured Rhodobacterales bacterium
AATGAATATCTGAAACAGCCAAATTTAAACCCTTAGCACCTGTAGGAGGAACAATGTGCGAAGCATCACCAGCAAGAAATAAATTACCCCATCTCATTGGCTCAGAAACAAAACTTCTTAGTGGAGCAATCGACTTCTCAATAGAAGGACCTGTAATTAAAGAGTCTGATGACTCAGTTGGAAGTCTTAACTTTAATTCTTCCCAAAAATTATCATCTGACCAGTTTTCAATTTTATCTGAATTAGGAACCTGTATGTAATATCTAGAAAGGTTTTCATTTCTCATAGATGCAAGTGCGAAGCCCCTGGAATGATTAGCATAAATTAACTCATGACTTACAGGAGGTGTTTCTGAAAGCACACCCAACCATCCAAATGGATATACTTTTTCAAATGTTTTTAATATTTTTGTTGGAATATGACTTCTGCTAACTCCATGAAAACCGTCACAACCAACAATAAATTTAGATTTAACTAGATTTGGCTTTCCATCTTTATCTTTAAAAGAAACATAAGATGTTTCTTTATTAAGATCTTTAATTTCAACATCATCGACTTCATGAATAATTTTTACTTTATGATTTTCTAATTCTTTATATAGATCAAAAGTGACTTCTGTTTGTCCATAGACCATTACTTGCTTATTAATGGTATTCTTAAAGTCTATCCTAAACTGCTTGTTCGAAGAAGATAGGAAAGTCCCCTCATGAACTTGACCTTCAGAACTCATTCTTTTTCCAACACCATTTTTCATTAACATGTCAACAGTATTCCATTCCAGAACACCCGCCCTTATACGTGAAAGGACATACTCTTTAGTCATTTTTTCAAGAACTAAAACCTCGATATTTGCTTTGGCAAGTATTAAGGCCAAAAGAGTTCCTGATGGCCCACCACCTATAATTACGACTTGATTATGCATATTAGTATTAAAACCTAATTATATTATATCTTCGAGGGCATTTAAAAGCATGTTTATTTCCTCCATTGAGGTGTAATGGACAAATGAAAGTCTAACTACACCATCTTCAGGATTTATTCCAAGTGCTTTAAGTGGTCTTACTGCATAGAAGTCACCTGCTCCTGCCATAATATTGTATTGATTTAGTTGATTAGCAATCTCACTACTATTTTTATTTTTAACTGTAAATGCCACTGTAGGTGCCCTTAAAACATTATCACCCGGACCAAGCAATCTAGTTTTTTCATTTCCGCGAAAATAATCTAACAAAGGTTTAAGAAGTTTTATTTCATGCTCTCTAAATAACTTAGCTACAATTTTAGGTTTTTTATCTTCATTAAGCTCACTATTTTCTTTTAAATGATGTTGATAAACTGCATCGAAGTAGTCAATAATCCCATTGCAAGCAGCAACTTGCGCATGATCAGGACCTGCTGGAACCATAAATTTATCTGAGTATTTAGAATTAAAAAAATGAGACTGATTAGTTAAAGCCTGTTTTGCCTTTTGACGAATAACCATAACTCCTTGATGAGGTCCGTAAGTTTTGTATGCTGAAAAGAAATATATGTCTGCACCTAGCTCATTTACATCTGGCAATCCATGAGGGCAATAAGACACCCCATCTACAATTAATAAACTTCCATTTCTGTGAGCAATTTTAGAAATTTCTCTAATTTCATTGATTTCACCTACAATATTTGAACAATGTGTAACTGCTATGAATTTAGTTTTTGGAGTCATGATTTTCTCCAAATCTTTAATATTTAAGGATCCTGTATAAGTATCAATTTGCCATACTTTTACTTTTATGCCCCTTTTTGACATTCTATGCCATGCCCCAGCATTAGCTTCATGTTCTTGATCCGACACTATTATTTCATCATTTTCACTCATATTTTCTAAAAAACTTTGAGCTAATACATAAGTGTTTTGTGAAGTTGAAGGACCAAATAAAACTTCATCGGTATTAACATTTAAATACTCTGCCATTCTCTTTCTAGCACTATCCATTTCTTGACCAGCAAGAGCTGAAGCTTCATAAAATCCATAAGGTTGAACTTTTCTTTCTTTAAAATAACGATCAAATCTTTTAATAACCTGCTGACACATATATGATCCACCTGCATTTTCAAAAAAAGCTTTATTTTTCAATTTCTCCTCTGAAAAAGCTGGAAATTGAGACCTTGCAAAATTTATATCTAATTGTTGCATAAACTCTCCAAATTTTTAAACGTTAACATTTAATCTATTATCAATATAACAGGCTAAACAGCTAGATGTGTAAAACAAAATTTATAAATAAATATTACCTAAAAACAAACTTTCATTTAAGTTTACTTTGATAGATTTTTTAACAGATTTATATTCAATCTGAATTTCGTATTCACCACTATTAGCAGGCAACTTATCAAATTTAAAATCGCCAAAATCATCTGTTTGCATATCACTGACAGTCTTGCTATTTTTATTTAATTTAACATTTGCACCAGAAACACAATCTTCTATTTTATTTTTAATTATTGCCACACTGCCACCAATAAAACATTTGTTATATCTATATAAGTTTTTGTAATATATTCTTGGCTTTGTATTATATTCAGGATTCAATATTTCTAAATCTTCTTTTTCCACAATTTGTTTCATCTCTTTATCTTCAACTTTCAAAGCTTTCATAGCCCCAGTCGCACATACTGAAATTGCTCTTGGTACTTTCCAACCTTTGTCTAGCAAGTGCGCATCGAAGAACCAAATTTGGGGTATTTCAAGTTCATCATTCCAAGAAATTGATCCATGTGGGCAACTCTCAACTATCTGTTTTTGACCTTTAGATTTTTCTGGATCAATGATAATAATTCCATCATTTCTTTTCGTAACCGCACCATTCTTTGCTGCTTTCATGCATGGTGCATCATCACAGTGTTGACACATAGTTGGAATATATCCAATATCAATCATAGGAGTTTGACCACGTTCTTTTTTATTCATTTTTATCCAAT
>CAZNBI010000154.1:0-2953 GCA_964571065.1 uncultured Rhodobacterales bacterium
AACTTTGCATTATAGATAATTCCTGGATAAGGGTTTTCATTATTTTTTTTTGCTGCAATAATAATATTTTCAGGCTTTTTTTCCTTAAAATATTCTAATAAATTCTCTGGTGTTCTTCTTGAAGGGCACAAAACTATTTTACTATTAAATATTTTTTGAATTCTTTTAATTTCACTAATAAATTTATTTGCATACTCAGATGTTATTTTCTGTGTTCTAGTATTGCCACCAATTAGAACAACTATATGTTCTTTCAATATTTTTAAATGTCTTATACTTAATTTATGATATGCAATTTTTATATTTTTCTTGTCTACTAAATGAAGACTACCCTCACTGACTATAATATTTTCACCAGTCAAATTGTCATGCTCTGGAACCACTAGCAAGTCAAAATACGTTGAAGCTATATTGGGATTTTGAATATGAATCGTGAAAATTTTTTTATTATTTTTTTTATAAATTCTTTTGAGGCCTATACTAATACCAGCCATTCTCCTTCCACAAGTTATTAATATTTTAGAATTCTTGGATTTAAGTATTGTATCATTATTCGATAACGGGATTTTAAATCTGCCAGCTAATAATGTTGGAAATAATCTACATAGCCAAAAAGGCTTTGTTTTTAATAAATTAGTTTTAAAACCTAGAGACGTAGCTAAAGCCATTGACTGGTTTTCCATGCCTTCAGTTCCGTCACTTATAATTAAACAGTTATGATTTTTTGAATTCAAAAGCGTTTCTTAATATATTTGATAAATAATCTTTACAGTATAGCAGTATCTATTACTTTTATTTCTAAGATTTCATAATATTTTTTCCCACTAGGCGTAGTTATCTCAGCACTGTCTCCAACTGCTTTGCCTATAAGACCTTTTGCAATTGGTGAAGACAAAGAAATTTTTCCAGTTTCAAGATTTGATTCATATTCGCCAACTATATGCAAGGTTTTTTCTTGATCAGTTTCTTCATCTACTATCCTAACAGACGTTCCAAAAGTAATTTTATCAGCATTTATTTTATTTAGATCTATTATTTCAGCCCTAGAAATAACATTTTCTAATTCAAGAAGACGGCCCTCAATAAAACCTTGGCGTTCCCTAGCTGCATGGTATTCAGCATTCTCTGATAAATCCCCATGAGATCTTGCTTCAGCTATTGCTTTAATAACTGCAGGTCTCTCTATAGATTTTAAATCAGACATTTCTTTTTTTAATTTGTTAAGTCCGATTTCTGTAAAAGGTAATTTTTCCATAATAGCTCAAAATATATTTATTAATTAATCATTAATAAAAAAGAAAAAAAATTCAATAAAGTTATTTTATTTGAATTTTAATGTTCTCTGTAATGGTTTTACACTTAATTCAAAGTTGATTAATTGATCTATAGAATTGATAGCTGCTTTTGCTGCTCTAAGAGTAGTAAAGTATGGTATTTTTTGATTAATTGCATTTTTTCTTAATATCATGCTATCCTTATAAGTTGATTGATTTTCAATAGTATTTATAATCATTTGAACTTTATTTGATATTAAATAGTCTAAAATATTTGGTCTTCCTTCTAAAATTTGTTTTACTTCTATGCTTGGAGTGCCTCTTTTAGAAAGAAAATCATGAGTGCCTGAAGTTGCTATTATATTAAAACCTAATTCTTTTAATCTTTTACATTCTTCAATAATTTGATGTTTGTCATAATTATTAATTGACACAAATACATTACCTTTTAGTGGCAGGTTGTTGTTAGCTGCAATTTGACTTTTTGCAAAGGCTTTATAAAAGTCTTCATCTATGCCCATTACCTCACCAGTTGATCTCATTTCTGGTCCAAGTGATATATCGCAGCCTGGAAATCTTGCAAAAGGGAAGACAGCTTCTTTAACACACACATACTTAATATTATTACTATTAATACTTAAATTAAATTCATTCAATTTTTTACCAGACATAATTTTTGCCGCTATCTTTGCGATAGGTATGCCAATTGCCTTAGCTATAAATGGTACAGTTCTACTTGCCCTAGGGTTTACTTCTAAAAGGTAAATTTCATCTTCTTTTATGGCAAATTGTATATTAATTAAACCTTTTACCTTAAGCTCAAGAGCTAATTTTCTAGACTGAATATCAATATTATTTAGAATATTTTTTGAAAGGCTTTGAGTTGGAACAACACAAGCACTATCTCCAGAATGAATTCCAGCTTCTTCAATATGTTCCATTATTCCAGCTACAAAAACTCTCTCACCATCACATATTGCATCTACGTCAACTTCAATTGCATTTGTTAAATACTGATCAATTAAAATACTTTCATTAGAAAAGCTCAAAACTTTATTTAGATAAATTTTCAGATCTTTAATATTATAAATGATTTCCATACCTCTGCCACCAAGTACAAAAGACGGCCTGATAACAACTGGAAATCCAATCTTATTTGCAATTTCAATACCTTCTTTAACAGAGAAGCAAATACCATTTTTTGGTTGCTTTAATGATAATTTACTAACAACAGTCTTAAATTTTTCTCTATCTTCAGTAGTGTCAACAGATGAATATGGGGTACCTAAAATAGGTATTTTTTCTTTATCTAATTTTTTGGCTATTTTTAGTGGAGTTTGACCACCAAATTGAGTAATTACTCCCAATAACTTTCCTTTTGTTTTTTCACGATTAATAATTTCAAGAACATCTTCATCAATTAAAGGCTCAAAATATAATTTATCAGGAGTATTGTAATCTGTGGAAACAGTCTCAGGATTACAATTTATCATTATGGTTTCAAAACCCTCATCTCTTAAAGCATATGAAGCATGGACACAACAATAATCAAATTCAATTCCCTGACCTATTCTGTTCGGTCCGCCTCCAAGGATAATCACTTTCTTTTTGTCAGATGGTTCAGATTCACAATGAAATTCATTACTATTTAATTCATAGGTTCCATATAGGTAAGATGT
>CAZNBI010000155.1:0-2936 GCA_964571065.1 uncultured Rhodobacterales bacterium
ACAAATGTATTATATCAAGCATATCTCCAATTAGGATTTCACCGTTAGTACCATGGTTAATAACGTTGTCATAAATCTTTAGTGCATTTTCTATATTACTATCAAAAATATTTTCTAAGATTTCAATGCTTGATACCCTACTTGGCAAACCTAGCATAAAGGATATAGTCTCAGATTTAATGTTATCACCACTTATTGAGGCTGACTGATCTAATAAAGAAAGAGCATCTCGAACCGATCCCCCAGATACCCTAACAATTATTTGAAGAGCTTCTAAAGTAAAATTTATCTTTTCTTCTTCACAAACCCATTTAAGATGTTCTATCAAAATTTTAGAAGGGACTATTTGCAAGTCAAATCTTTGGCATCTTGATAGTATTGTTATTGGAACTTTTCTAATTTCGGTAGTTGCAAATATAAATTTAACATGTTCTGGTGGTTCTTCTAAAGTTTTCAGTAGAGCATTAAATGCACCTTTTGATAGCATATGAACTTCATCAATTATATAAACTCTAAATTTAGATGTTAGAGGTTTATATCCCACTCCATCAATTAACTCCCTGATATTATCTACACCTGTATTACTAGCTGCATCAATTTCCAGAACATCTATATTTTTCCCTTCTGCTATTCCCAAACAAGAGTCACATAAACCACAAGGGTTGATTGCAATTTCAGACGATTTCTCTGGATTTGTGCAATTAAACAACTTTGCAATAATTCTAGCTGTTGATGTTTTGCCGACACCTCTTACGCCTGTAAGTATGTAAGCATGAGCCACTCTACCTCTTTCAATTGAACCAGACAATGTTTTGATTAAATTATTTTGGCCAACAAGTTTAGTGAAATTTAGAGGCCTATATTTTCTTGCAAGAACTCTATGGATAGAATCTGTAACATTATTTTTGTCTTCATTAACCATCAAATTGAAATGCTCTTAGAATCATTTAAGCAGGAAACTGCCTGACCCAAATAAAACTTGTTACGGCTGCTACCTTTCGATCCTGACCGAGTTCGCAAGACATCTGTCCAAACAGCTTCCCATGTCTGTATGATACAGTTCAAGGAAACTTTCAAGTATAAATATTCTATTTATTATTTAACCTTTCCTCAATGGTGATGCTAAATAAGTTCCTAAGATTTTTACTTTGTTCTCACCACAGTAGAACTCCAACTCTTTTAAAGCGTGTTTCATTGCTAAGGTTTCAGGATGGCCTTCAATATCTACATAAAATTGAGTTGCTGTCATACTACCGTTAATCATATACGATTCTAGCTTCGTTAAATTGATCCCATTCGTTGCAAAACCACCTAAGGCTTTATAAAGTGCCGCAGGAACTGATCTTGTTGAGAAAACAATTGTTGTTATGTATTTATTTTTGCTGACTTTTGGCATTTCAAATGATTTGCTCATTATTAAAAACCGTGTCGTATTGTGGCTACTATCTTCAAAATTTTCTTGAAGAATTTCTAAATTGTATCGTTTAGCTGCTAAATTAGATGCTATTGCACCAATAAATTTATCATTTAACTCTGAAACCTCCTTAGCTGCTCCAGCAGTATCAGGGTGAATTACAGGAATTAGATTTAGATTATTTATATTTTGTCTGCATTGAGCTAAACCTTGTGCATGGCTTCTTACCTCTTTTAGGTTTTCTAATTTTGAACCTTTTGGGCCCAAAAGCATATGACTCACTCTAAAAAAAGTTTCTCCAATAATAAATAATCCAGACTCAGGCAGTAAGTGGTGTATGTCAGCTACTCTGCCTGCAGTTGAATTTTCTACAGGCACCATTGCTAATTTAGCTTTATTGTCCTGAACGCTAGAAATCATTTGTTCAAATGAAGGACATGCTAAAGTTTCCATTGAATTAAAATTACTTAAACAAGCCATTTCAGAATAAGCGCCTGGGATACCTTGAAAAGCTATCGTATTATCTGGGTTATTTACTTTTTTAGACATTCAATTACTTTCAGATTTATTTTTAATTTTATTTCTTACCTTATTTAAATCTTTTTGAGTATCAACCCCAATAAAGTTTTCTTTAGTTTTTACTGCTTTTATTATCATACCATTCTCTAAAGCTCTAAGTTGCTCTAATTTTTCTGTTTTCTCAAGATTAGACACGGGAAATGAAATAAATTTTTTTAAACTTTTTCTTTTCCATGCATAAATCCCAATATGATGCCAGTACGTTAATGCATTGTATGGAACTTGCGTTCGACTAAAATAAAGTGCTGTTCCATTATCTTTGTCATTTTTATCCCATGATATTACAGCTTTAACTACATTTGGATCAGAAATTTCATCCAAGTTGGCTTTGCAAACTAAAGTAGTAATATCTTCACTTTTAATTTTTGAGACTAAGTTTTGCAATACTTTGGGGTCAAATATTGGCATATCGCCTTGCAAATTTATAATTAAATCATAATTAAAATTAGGGTCAAACTTACAAAGTGCCTCATAAACCCTATCAGAACCAGACTGGTGATTAGTATCTGTTAGAATTGCGTTTCCACCTTTAACATCTATAACATTACTAATTTTTTTTGAATCAGTGGCTACCACTACTGGTCCTAAGTCAGCCTTTAATGCATTTGACCACACATGCCAAATCATAGGTTGGCCATTAATAATTTTTAGTGCTTTTTCTTGTAGTCTGGTTGATCCTAATCTTGATGGAATTATAATTAACGGTTTTAACATTTTATTTAGATCTTAATCTTGCAACTTTTGCTTGCTTTATATATATCATCATTAGGAATAAATTTTGTTGAGATTTATTTGTATTTTAAAGTAAAATATATCTAAAGCATAATATTTAATTATTTAATAAATGAGTTTTTTATATGAATGATCCTTTAGCATTTAATAAAGTTCTTGCTGGTTTTTTATGCGCGTGCCTTTTAATGATAGGTGCAGGTAAGTTTGCATC
>CAZNBI010000156.1:0-2933 GCA_964571065.1 uncultured Rhodobacterales bacterium
TATTTACTTGAAAGAGCTGCCATAGCATCAAATAAAACAGACAAAGACCAATGAATTTCTTCACCTCCTCCAGCAAAAATAATATTCTGACTTCCATTTCTAATTGCATCTGTCCCAGCAGTTATACAGTGTGCAGATGTTGAGCAAGCAGATGTAATTGAAAAGTTTAATCCTTTTATTTTAAATGAATTTGCTAAATTTGCTGAAACAGTAGATGACATACATCTTGGAACCATATATGGCCCAACACGTTTTGGATTTTTTTCCCTTGCTGTGTCAAATGACTTAAGCATGCTTGATGTTGAAGGTCCGCCACTACCTGCAACAAGACCAGTTTTGAAATTTGACACTTCTTCTTCTTCTAGACCACTATCAGCAATAGCCTGTTGCATTGCAATATATGCATATGCAGCGCCATCACCCATAAATCTTAAAAGTCTTCTATCAACCTTTTCCTCAAGGTCAACATCTATATTCCCTTTAACATGGCTTCTAAAGCCCATTTCTTTATAGTCTTCTGCAAAAATAATTCCTGATTTTCCATCATAAAGAGATTTTTGCACCTCTTGTATGTTATTTCCAATTGAGCTGATAATGCCCATTCCTGTTATTACAACTCTTTTCACTTATACTATTCCTTAAATAGACCTACTCGAATATCTTCAGCCTCATAAACTAAATTATCATCACAAATCACTTTTCCGTTTGCAATTCCTAAAATTAACTTTCTCATAATTACCCTTTTAATATCTAGTTTATAAATCAATTTTTTGTTATCAGGTAAAATTTGCCCAGTAAATTTAACTCCACCAACTGAGAGAGCTCTTCCTGCGCCCTTTCCTCCTAACCATCCTAAATAAAACCCTAATAGTTGCCATAATGCATCCAAGCCTAGACAACCTGGCATAACTGGATCATTTTTAAAATGGCAATCAAAAAACCAAAGATTTTTATTAATTTTAAGTTCAGCTAAAACTTCACCTTTTTTAAATTCCCCATCATCAGAAGATATTTTAGTTATTTCATCAAACATTAGCATAGGAGGTGAGGGCAGTGGAGGTCCGCCTTCATCAAAAAGTTTTCCTTCACCACAAGCAATTAATTGATCATAAGTGAAAGATTTAATTTTACTAATTTCCAATTTAATCTCCTTTAAAGAGTAATAAGAGACAAACTAACCTAAAAAACATAATAATAAAATCTAAAATAAATTTATTACCTTTCTTGACAAAGTGGCATAATTTTTTTACGAGATTAATTACTCCTTATATTTTAAAGGTTATAAATTGATTAAACAAAAACTAAATCAAGCTGGATTAAGATTGACAAGTCAAAGGCTTAGAATAGCTGAAATTTTATTTTCAGGCCCTCCCAAACATTTTACTGCGGAACATGTTTATGAAATTATTCAAAAACAAAATCTAAATATATCATTGGCTACTATCTATAATACTTTGAGAGACTTTTCTAAAAAAAGGTTAATAAATGAAATAATTTTTGAACCTGGAAGAAATTGGTATGATACACGCCTTGATGATCATCATCACTTTTATAACAAAAAAACACAAAAGTTAATCGATATTAAAAAAAGCGAAATAAGTTTAAAGGAACTGCCAAATCCTCCAAAAGGCTGCAAAATTAATAAATACGACGTTATCATTGAAATAGAATAATTATTATTGAACATTGGTAAGTCAGTATTGACTTAATTATACCTTTTCTTATATTAGAATCATTCTAATAAGAGTTTGGAGATTTTATATGGATGGTGTAAGCAAATGCCCAGTTATGCATGGGGCAGTTACAAGTAATAATTCTGAAAGAACTACCAACAAAGAATGGTGGCCTAATCAGCTTAGGATAAATATTTTACATCAACATGATAAAAGGTCTAATCCTCTAAAAATTGATCATGATTATAGAAAAGAATTTTTAAAGTTAGATTATTTTGCTCTCAAGGATGACCTTAAAAACCTTATGACAGATTCGAAGACATGGTGGCCTGCAGACTTTGGCCACTATGGTCCATTTTTCATAAGGCTTACTTGGCATGCAGCTGGAACATACAGAACTGGTGACGGTCGTGGGGGGGCTGGTACTGGTGCACAAAGATTTGCACCTCTAAATAGCTGGCCTGATAATGGAAATTTGGATAAAGCACGAAGATTGCTTTGGCCAATTAAACAAAAATACGGAAAAAAAATTAGTTGGGCAGATTTATTAGTCTTGGCAGGTAATGTTGCTATTGAGTCAATGGGTGGAAAAACTTTCGGTTTCAGTGGTGGCCGTGCTGATATTTGGTCTCCTGAAGAAGATATTTTTTGGGGCGTTGAAAAAGGATGGTTAGACAATAATAGATACAAAGGTAAAAGAGAGTTGGATATCCCTTTAGCTGCAGTGCAAATGGGATTAATATATGTTAATCCTGAAGGCCCTGACGGAAATCCAGATCCATTGGCGAGTGCTCATGATATTCGAGAAACCTTTGCAAGAATGGCTATGAATGATGAAGAAACAGTTGCATTAGTTGCTGGCGGTCATACTTTTGGCAAAGCCCATGGTGCAGGAAATCCTGATTTAGTTGGAGCTGAGCCTGAAGGCGCACCCATCGAGCAAATGGGACTTGGCTGGAAAAATGATCATGGAAAAGGCGTTGGTAGAGATGCTACTACCAGTGGCATAGAGGGAGCTTGGACTGCAAACCCAATACAATGGGATAATGGTTATTTTGATTTGCTATTAGGTTATGATTGGGAACTTACAAAAAGTCCAGCAGGAGCCCATATTTGGCATGCTGTTAACCAAAAAGAAGAGCATATGGCTCCTGATGCAGAAAATGCTGATATCAAAGTACCAACAATGATGACTACTGCTGATATGGCTTTAAAAGAAGATCCATCATATAGAAAAATCTCAGAAAGATATCATAAAAA
>CAZNBI010000157.1:0-2928 GCA_964571065.1 uncultured Rhodobacterales bacterium
TTGGATCTGGTGACACAATTGGAGGAACAGCTCATAAATTTTCTTCAGGCTCTTTTACTGAAGGGAGAATTGCTGGAAAATCCGCAATAAATTATGTCAATGACCTTGGAAATGATCATCCTGAAGTAAGTGAAGAAGAATATTCTAATCTCAAAGAATTAGTATATAAGCCACTTGAGAATTATACTGTCGGTAGAAATGAAATTACAAGTGGCACAGTGTCTCCAAGTTATATTTTACCTATTCAAGGTTTGCAAAGACTTGAAAAAATTATGGATGAGTATGTTGGAGGTACCAGCACTGACTACCTTACTAACGAACCAATGCTTTTAAGAGGTATTGAACTATTAACTATGCTTAAAGAGGATATGAGCAATATTGGAGCAGACAGTTTACATCAACTTCAAAGAGCTTGGGAACTAAATCATAGAGTGCTAGCTTCAGAATGTGTAACCCAACATACGTTATATAGGAAAGAAACTCGCTGGCCTGGATATTATTACAGGGGAGATCACCCAAAATTAGATGATAAAGACTGGCATTGTTTTACTCTTTCTCAATTCAATGAGAAAGAGAATTCTTGGTCATTGGAAAAAGCACCTGTTCATCACATTATTGATAAGTAAGTAACTAATTGATAATGATTTTAGAACAAATTTCTGAGACCGATATAATTGGTTCTTCAAACAAACCTTGAAAAGTTGCTGAAAATAATTGTAAACTCAGATAATTAGATATTTTAAATTTAAGAATTTAAGTATGATAAGAAAAATAAACTTAAAATTTAAAAAAATTATTAATGAAAATGGTGTACCTATAACAAATTGTTATTACATGGACAATCCAGAGAATATATTAGCTACTATGGTAGAAGATGCCCCTGACGATTTTAAAGAGCCTTTGTATCTTCAGAAATCCGTTTCAGTATCAATTCCAAATAATAAGGAAGGTGAAAGGATTGAAATTTCAATTTGGATTTCTCCAAATGAAGATAATGACAAGATGTCAGAAATTATTCAATCATATTTCGATTGGAGATTTGAAGATTTATCATCCAAAAATACTTCCATGTCTTTCGATAATGATGGAAAGTTAGTTTTAAATTTTAATTAATAAAAATTGGAAAATTTTATAAATTATATTTAATTGAAAAATTAAAGTTTTGAATTATGTAAAGATTAAATCAAATTTTCTATAGTGGGCTATTAAATGAATTCTAATATTAAGAGTGACGTTTTTAAGCATGAAATGAAAATTAATAAAAGTAATCGATCTTCTATAAAGAAACAAACTCCTTGTATTATTTGGTTTACAGGATTATCTGGATCAGGGAAATCAACTGTTGCTGACATATTAGAACAAAAACTTATTAATCTAAATAAACATACTTACCTTTTAGATGGAGATAACCTAAGGCACTCATTAAATTCTGACTTAGGATTTTCAGATGAAGATAGAGATGAAAATATTAGGCGAATTGGTCATTTAGGTGAACTGATGGTAGATGCAGGATTAATTGTAATAGCTGCTTTTATTTCGCCCTTTAAAAAACAAAGAGATAAAACTCGCTCTTTATTTAATGCTAATGAATTTGTTGAAGTTTTTATGGACACACCAATTGAAGTTTGTGAGCAACGTGACCCAAAAGGATTGTATAGAAAGGCTAGATCAGGGTTAATCAAAGATTTTACAGGTATAGATTCGCCATATGAAAAGCCTGATGCAGCGGAAATAACTTTAAATGGGAATAATCAAAAACCAGAAGAACTTGCAAAAAAAATAATTGAGTACTTATCTAAAAATAATATAATTTAAAAACATAATTTAATAAGATTTGAATTCTAATTCTGAAGCATCCTAATAAGCTGTTTTTCTTCATTTCTAAATATTCTATTTTTTCTGAGTGCCATTTGATAGTTTCTTGGAGGTAAGTTTATAGATTTCGCTTTAAGTAAACCAGTTTCCAAAGCTAAAGCAACCACATGTTGAGAAATTAGTGTTACTCCCACACCAGCAATAACAGCTTCCCTTACAGATTCATTGCTTGGAAGTTCTAATACAATGTCTAAATCAGACCAAGAATAACTATTTTTAATTACAAGATCTTCTAAAACTTTTCTAGTGCCTGATCCTTTTTCTCGTACAATCCAAGGTAATTTCAATATATCAGTTAAATCATCTGATATTCCAAATGATGCCCATTTTGTGACAGAAGCTACTAAGGATATTTGATCGTGGTCCACATTAATTAATTCTAGTTCACTTGAAGCTATTTCTGCCTCTACAAATCCAATATCAGCTTTTCCTTCAATAATGGCATTTTGAACTTCACTAGTATTTGTCATTGAAACATGCAATGAAACATCCGGATATCGTGAATGAAACAATGCAAGTTTTCTAGGCAGCCAATAATTTGCAATTGTTTGGCTTGCTGAAATTTTTAAACTACCTACAGTTTTTTTACTCAACAAATTTAAGTATTTATTTGTATTTTTAGCACTTGCTAATGTTCTTTGTGCTTCGGGTAGAAAACGTTTACCCACCTCAGAAAGAATAATTGACCTTCCAACTCTCTCAAAAAGTTTTACCTGATAGTTATTTTCTATTGAAGCAATTGAGGCAGATGCTGCAGATTGTGTCATACCAAGCAAGTCAGCAGCTTTGGTTACATTTCCTACTTCTGCTATTTTAAGAAATATTTTCAATTGATTTAAAGTCATAATTAATCATAACTTAAATCGATCAATTTGACAATAATAAGTCATTAGACTTGTTAATAGAATTTTATATATTCATAAGGTATTAAATTTTACATTTGGAGATCATTGCATAGCTTTGATTTTATTTATGCCACAAGAACCAGTTATAGAAAAATCACCTAAAGTTTCAGATGAAATTAGAAAAACTACTTGTTACATGTGCGCTTGC
>CAZNBI010000158.1:0-2922 GCA_964571065.1 uncultured Rhodobacterales bacterium
GACCAAGGTAACCTACTGATATCCCAGGCTCTTCCCACTTTTCACCATCATCCAACTCTTTTAGGCCAGATATAATGTTCATAATGGTCGATTTACCTGCACCATTCTTACCAATTAAAGCAATTCTTTTTCCTTGGTGGATGTTAAGAGATAAATCTTGAAATACAGGTATTTCTTTATATCTAACACTTGCATCTTTTATAGAAAATAATAATTGAGAGCTCATAGAATTTTAACTATCAAAGTGAATAATAATTTATCCAAAGATCAATAAATTAATTATTTTTATTTAACAGTAAATACACTTTAAAGAAATCATCATCTTTCGCTTCACCCCAAATTTTTTTATCTATAACACCATTGATACTATAGATCTCAGAACGATCTTTTCCGTGTAGAATATCTAATTCAATTGAACCAGAGACATTGCCTTTATTATCAATTTTACCTTCAAAGGTATCATATAAGTTTTTTGGTCCTGTTAATAAAGATCTATTTTTCAATCCTATTTTTATTTCACCATTATTAATCTCAATATTACCAGAGCCTAATTTCGTAGCTCCCTCATCAGCATTATAACGATAAAATGTAAATTGATAAAACCCATCAAATAAGTCACTTGCCTCAAAATTATTTATTTTTTGACCAACAGACTTTCCTGAAAATAGTGAAGTTTGATTCTTCTCAAAGTTTGTAATATTAACATTATCAAAATAAACATTTGAAGTAATTAATTTCGTTAAGTTACTTTCCTTTATATCAGATCGAAGAAGACCATACGTAAAGTATGCTTCATCACAATTTAACGTTTGCCCCTTGTATTCAAAAATAAATTCATTGTTGAGTATTAACTTAAGATATCCATTTTCTGGCGTTTTGGACCAATTAACTTCCAATTTAAAATTTTGCCATTTACCAATCAACTCATCTGAATTTATAATTAGTGTATCATCTCTTCGAAAAGTTCCATCAACAGGCAATGACAAGTACAAACCATCATCATATTCAACAAAAGAAGCTGCAACTTCAGGGCAACTTTGCTCACCAAGAAACCTACTATACGTAACTTGAGAGCCATTAGGGAACTCATGATCCTCTGGTAAGAACATTGACCATTCATAAAGTCTAACGCTCTCATTTATTACATTATTTTTTTCAATCATCATGAGGTGTTGTTGATTGTTGTTACAGTCTTTAGAATTTGAAGTATTACAATCTATAGGCTTTATAGAAAATTTTTCTGATGAATTATCATCTAAAAATATATCAGTTGAATTTTCTATGTAATCCCCATGTCGAATACTTTCAGAATTAGAAATTTTGAAAAAGTTATTTTGTATATCACCGTCAATTAGATCAACACCAATTTTAAGTGTCTTTGGTTTTGGTTTCAAAGCATCTGGTTCTGTGTAAGTTTTAGGTTTTAAATAAAGAACATCATTCTCATCAGCATAAAATGCAAATCCAAAAAAATCATCTTGCCATTTGCTTCCAATAAAAGTTTTTCCCTCTTCATTCCAAGAAATTATCCAAGGATCCCATCTTAACTTTCTTTTTTGATCAAAATCTTCTCTTTTAAGAGAATTATAAACAATTTCACTTGATTTATCAGAGAAGTTAAACTTTTGTACAAATGCTCCTTTATAATATGTAGCAGGACTTCCAGCAGTTCTTAAAATCCATGCAATTTTACTCTCAGGTTCCCCAGTAACAAGAACATCTGCAATAATTTCCATATTTTTTACTGCAGGAACTGGAATTTTTGCATCGTCAGTAAATTTATTATTACCTGAATTTATAAAAAAAGCTGTATTATTAGAACCACCTAAATTATTAAAATTATAATTCTTTACAGTGCTAATACTGTTAATTTTTGAATTAAGATAATATTCATTTCCACCTAAAAATAAATCAAAATCGCCATCGCCATCAATATCAGGCAGTTCAACTTGTTCCCAACCAACTGTATTTTTGATACTTTTGGGTAAATATCCATCAGCTCTTGTAAAAGAACCCTTACCATTATTGAGCCAAACTTGAATATCATCACTTACCAAAATTAGATCAGCTGCACCGTCTCCATTAAAATCAGCAGAAGAAGCACCGTGAGTGAAACCATCAATTATAGTATCTTTAATAATATATTTTCCATCAGGCTGACTTAAAATAATTTTACTTATTTCGCCTGGAAAGGGATTTGCATCATATCCGGTGCAAGCAATGAAAATATCTAATTTGCCATCTAAATTAAAATCATTAACAACCCCTTTTCTTGGATGAATGCATCCTTTCCCTTTTCCATCAATAAGTGTATTTTCTGGATAATAACTATCATATATTTTGCCATTAGCATCCTTGCCTCTTTTATTACGTTTTAAGAATTGAAAATCACTATTTGGGGCATTTTGAGCTGTATTATTTTTTACTGAATATTTAAGTATACCAACAAAAATTTCTTTTTCACCGTCTCCATCAACATCAATCCAAGTACTAAGATCATTATCATTGATATCAAGCTCAAAAAAACCCTTTGGAAACCAAACAGTTTTTACACCGCTTTCTTTGGCATAGTAATATGATGTCAGGACTTCTTTATCAGATAACTTCTGAGTTAAATTTGAATTATTACTTTTTTCTTCAGAAGTTGTTTTATTGCTTTTATTATTTTCCGTTTCAACATCTTCGTTAGTAGATATTTTCCCTCCACTAAAAGTAGTGCCAATTAAAAACGGAATTGCAAAAACAATAATGAATTGTTTGAAGTATGTAATATTCATTATTCTAACCTGGATGATTTTATTTAGCTGTTATTAATAATTTAAATTTATATAAATGCATATTCAAAATATTTAAATTTACTAAAAATAAAGTTTTTCTAAACTATACTTTATAATTCAGAAAATGATGAAAAACTCATTCCTT
>CAZNBI010000159.1:0-2916 GCA_964571065.1 uncultured Rhodobacterales bacterium
GGTTTGTTTGGAAGAGGGGCATTTCGATCCCACCAATTCAATTTATCCATATTAAACCACTTGGATTTTAGTTTATAATATCTATGGCTTAGATCTTTAAATCTTCCTGTTACTGCATCAGCTAATGCTTTAACAACTTCATCTTCAACATCATTATCTAAGTTTCTTGAGGAAATAGGATTAATAAAACCTCTTTTATTATCTTCAATATATTTGTCCCTAGAAATCGTATTAAGAATTAAAGATCTAGTTCTCTTGTTTTGATCAAGAACTTTTGAAAATTCTAATCCTGCATCTTTTCTTAAATCTGGGTCGGGATCACTTAAGAGATTAAGTATTTCAGTTTCACTTAGTGTATCACCTTTAATTTGAAATCTTAGGTCTGAAGAACTTTCATCAAATAATCTTACCCACGCACCTCTACCACTCGGTCCCTTTTCAGCAATAAATTGTTCAAGGTCATTGGATAATTGGAAAGGTTTTCTTTGAAAGATTTTTCTCAACCATGGTTTCCATAGAGAAAGATTGTTATCACTTAAATATTTTTTTGATGTTTTTTCATTAAGGTTCATTATTTCAAGTTCAAAAAAAACTAACTTTGAAAATATAATGGACCCTAATTCTCTAATTTCTTGGTATTTTTTCCCAAAGTCTGGTTTGTCAGTATTAATAGAAAATGATAACGAAACGTAACTGTAAAGTTTTCCTAGTTTTTGATTAATTATTTGATAATTACTAATCGCTTCATTCAAATCTTTGCTGGAAAGAGCGTCAATTTTATTTTGATATTTATTTATAAAAATTTCAGTAAGTTCCTCAATTTCAATTTTATCTGAACTTAGTTTACTATCATTAATAGACGCATATAAATCATTAAGATCCCATTGAGGCAAATCTCCAAGCATTAATTTCTCCAGAAAACAATTGAATACCTTATTTATATAGGAGTAGATTATCCAATATCAAAGTAAAATTGAATTTCATTATTTAAAAATATATATTATTTTTTTAATTCTTATTATTACTATTCTGAAGAATTAGTATGGAGTAAAAAATGCAAAATATTTCCTCAAAAACATTGCCAGGTATTTTTTTTGAACAAGCAAATTCACTTAAAGACAAACCATTATTTTGGTCAAAAAAAGAGGGTTTTTGGGAAGGAGTTACTTGGAGTGATGCAGCCGTACAAGTTAGAAAGTTAGCTAGTGTTTTACAATCATATGGAGTTAAAAAAGGTGATAGGGTTTTAATAGCTTCAGAAAATAGACCTGAGTGGGCAATTTCAGATTTGGCTGTTATGTCTTTAGGAGCAATTGTAGTTCCAGCCTATACATCAAACACAGAAGAAGATAATAATTATCTGCTGACACATTCTCAAGCGAAATTAGCAATAACTTCTGGTGGGAATGTGGCATCCAGACTATGTCTAGCCGCAGATAATAATAAATTTATCAAAAATATTATACTAATTGACGCTGATCCAAGAAATTTTACTGTTAAAGGTTGTAAAATACTTTCCTGGAATGAGGAAATCAAGAAGGTTGATATTGATAGTAAATTTGAGAAATCAATAGAAAAATTATCAGATGAAGATGTTTGCTGTTTTATTTATACATCTGGCACAGGGGGTAGACCTAAGGGTGTGATGCTCACACATAAGTCAATATTTTCAAACATTTTAGCGTGTAGTGATGTAATTAAAGATGTTAAAATTGAAGAAAAAGTTTTTCTTTCACTTCTACCTTTGTCGCATGCTTACGAACATACTTGTGGTTTCCATTGGCCAATATTTTTAGGAGCAGAAATTTATTACAGTGAATCTACCGAAGCAGTTGCTCAAAACCTGCAAGATGTTAAACCAACTCTTATGATTGCAGTACCAAGGCTTTACGAAGTTCTTTATTCAAGGATTGTAAATGGTATAAAAGCCAAAGGTGGAATTTCAGAATACCTGTTTATGACTGCGGTTAAACTTGGAAGAAAAAAATTAGAAAACCAGAATTTACTTCCTCATGAGTGGTTGCTTGACAAATTAGTTGAAAGACTGGTGAGACAAAAAGTTAAATTGAGGCTTGGTGGCCGATTAAGATATTTCGTATCTGGAGGAGCCGCATTGAATTATGAGGTTGGTAGTTTTTTTCTTGGCCTTGGAGTTGGTATTTTGCAAGGTTATGGGCAAACTGAAGCTTCTCCTCTCATTTCTGTAAACAGACCTGATTTAATTAAAATTGACACAGTTGGCCCAGCAGTTTTAGGAGTAGAAACTAAAGTTGATGAATTTGGCGAGTTGCTTGTTAGGGGTAATTTAGTAATGAAAGGCTACTGGAATGATGAAGTGGCTACAAAACAAGCAATTAAAAAAGGTTGGTTACACACTGGAGATATTGTTGAGTTTGATGAAGATAATTATATTAAAATTACAGGTAGAAAAAAGGAAATTATTGTAAACTCTGGAGGTGATAATATTGCTCCAACGAGAGTTGAAGGTATTTTAGCAATTGAAAATGAGATTGAGCAAGTGATGGTATATGGAGATGGATACCCATGGTTATCTGCTGTAATTGTTCCATCTGATGAAATTATTAAATCGCTAAATAACGACAAGAAAAAAATTAAAGAAAAAATTTCTGAGGCTATAGATCACGCTAATTCTGGTCTTTCTCAAATCGAAAAAATTAGAAAATTTATAATAGCTGATGAACCTTTTACTGTCGATAATCTTCAAATGACACCAACTTTGAAAGTTAGAAGGCATGTTGTAACGGGTATTTATCAAGATAGAATATTAGAGCTTTATCCAAAAAAATAAACTATAAACTAAGAAGTTGTAATATTTTTTAGTAGGGCCCTATAGTTGAACTGGATACAACGCAGGATTCCTAATCCTGAGCTCGAGGTTCGAGTCCTCGTAGGGTC
>CAZNBI010000160.1:0-2887 GCA_964571065.1 uncultured Rhodobacterales bacterium
AAAATATTTGTATTTGATTGATGAGATTTAGAATATAGTGTATAAAAAAAATAACTTCCATACATCAATGCAAAGCCAGAAACTAAATATAGGATAAATTTCATTTAAACAATTTATTTTAAGACAAACATATAAATTTACATAATTATAACATAAATCAGATACACTATTAAGTTAAGAAATATAAATACTGAAATTCCAGTTAAGTTATTATTTTTAAAGGAAATACTATGAACAAAATTAAAGTTAAAAATCCGTTAGTAGAAATTGATGGAGATGAAATGACTAGAATTATATGGAAGATGATTAAAGAAAAGTTTATTTTCCCATATTTAGATATTGATTTAAAATATTTTGACCTTGGAATTGAGTATAGAGATAAAACAACTGACAAAGTTACCGTAGACGCTGCTAATGCAATTAAGCAATATGGTGTTGGCGTTAAGTGTGCAACAATAACACCTGATGAAGATAGAGTTAAAGAATTTAACCTTAAAGAAATGTACCGATCACCTAATGGGACTATAAGGAATATTCTTGGCGGAACAGTATTTAGACAACCAATAATTGCAAAAAATGTACCTCGGTTAGTGCCTGGATGGACCAAGCCTATTGTTATTGGACGGCATGCATTTGGTGATCAATATAGAGCTACAGATACAATAATACCAAGCTCAGGCAGGTTAAGTATGGTTTTTGAACCAGATGATGGAAGTAAAAAAATACAGCATCAAATTTTTAACTTTCCTGGTCCTGGCATAGCCATGACAATGTACAATCTTGATGAATCTATTAAAGGATTTGCGAGAGCATGCTTTAATTACGGATTGGATTTAGGTTGGCCTGTATACCTATCAACAAAAAATACTATTTTAAAAGTTTATGATGGCAGGTTTAAAGATATTTTTAATGAAATTTATGAAAGAGAGTTTAAGTCTAAATTTGAAAAAAAGAAAATTACTTATGAGCATAGATTAATTGATGACATGGTTGCTTGTGCTTTAAAATGGGATGGTGGATTTGTATGGGCTTGCAAAAATTATGATGGTGACGTTCAATCTGATACGGTTGCTCAAGGCTTTGGCTCACTCGGCCTCATGACTTCAGTGCTTCTCACACCAGATGGTAAAACCGTTGAAGCAGAAGCTGCACATGGAACGGTTACAAGACATTACAGGCAGCATCAAGCTGGAAAACAGACTTCTACTAACCCAATTGCATCAATTTTTGCTTGGACACGTGGCCTTTCTTATAGAGCCAAGTTTGACAATAGTGAAAAAGTTGAGCAGTTTGCTAAAAACCTCGAAAAGGTCTGTATTGAAACTGTTGAAAGTGGATATATGACAAAAGATTTGGCTCTGCTTGTTGGCAGTGACCAGCCATGGTTAACAACAACCCAATTTTTAAATAAAATTGATGAAAATTTTAAAAAAGTAATGTCTAATTAATTTAATTTTTTAATATGTTTAATCAATGCCTCAATTGTTGCATTTGAAGCATTTATGTCATTTCCTCCAGATTGTGCCATCATTGGTCTTCCACCACCTCCTTTACCACCAAACTGAGAAGAACCAATCTTTACTAAATCAACAGCATTTATCCTATTGCTAAGCTCGCTTGTTACACCTACAACTAAAGATATTTTATTACTTTCAATTGTAATTACTGCCACAACACAATCACTTTGATTATAAAGAATTTTATCAGCTATTCCTTTGAGATTTTTAGGGGATACATCATTAAAAACTTTACTAATAAATTTTACATCACCGATTTGAACTACTTTTTCAGTACTATTAGAAGGCTGCGAATTGTTATTTTTATAATTATTAAATTCTTTTTCAATTTTCCTTTTATCTTCGTTAAGAGAAATGATTTTATCAACCAAGTTTTCATCAGAAGACTTCATTAATTCACTTATATTTTTTAAAATATCATATTTTTCGTTTACCCATTCTAATGCTTTTGTGCCAGTAATTGCTTCAATTCTTCTTATGCCAGAAGATACAGAGCCTTCACTAATAATTTTTAGTAAACCTATTTCACCTGTTCTTTTAACGTGTGTTCCCCCACAAAGTTCAATTGACCAATAAGATTTGTTCGCGTCTGAACTTTTACCAAATGAAACAACTCTAACAATATCTCCGTATTTTTCTCCAAACAAAGCGGTTGCACCTTCGTTTTTTGACTGAGAAATGTCCATTTCACGTATTAAAACCTCAAAATTATCTCTAATTTTTTTATTGATATGATCCTCAATTTTAAACAAATCTTTTTTTGTTAATGGATTATTATGACTAAAATCAAATCTTAATCTCTCTGAAGAAACTAATGATCCCTTTTGTGATATATGCTTACCTAAAATATCTTTTAATGACTGATGTAAGATATGAGTTGAAGTATGATTAGTTGCTGATAATTTTCTTTCATTTGCATCTATAGAAAGTTGAATATTATCTTTAATTTGTAGGTTTCCTTTTTTAATAAAAATTTTATGAAGATAAATACCATTTTTAGTTTTATCGCAATCCAATACTATTGCAGAAAGATCATTATTTTTATTTAATGTTCCTTTATCAGAAAGTTGACCTCCAGAAGTTGCATAAAATGGAGTTTGATCAAAAACCACTAAAGCTTCAGTACCCTTTTCAGCAACATTAACAAAACTAGAATTGATAATTATACTTAAAACTTTTGCGTTGCAAAATTCATTATCATAACCAACAAAGTTAGTAGGTTGGCATTTATTTTCAATTTCTAAAAATAATTTATCATATGAAATATCTCCTGAACCTTTCCAGGAAGAGCGGGCTAATTTTTTTTGTATATTCATTTCTTTTTTAAATTCAACTTCATTTATATTAATTTTTTTTGACTTTAAAATATC
>CAZNBI010000161.1:0-2863 GCA_964571065.1 uncultured Rhodobacterales bacterium
ACATCAATATTCTTAAGGTTATTACCTTTTGCACCATAAATTGTTATATTTTTATCTTTTTTAATTGTCCTTCTTTTTTCTGGAATTTTAATTTCTAGTTTTTTAGAGAGATACTTTCCTGTAAGGCTATTTTTTGAATTTATAATTTTAGAAATATCTCCAAATGCTGAGATATTGCCGCCGTGAACGCCAGCTCCTGGCCCTATATCAATTATAAAATCTGCTTTTCTTATAGCCTCTTCATCATGTTCTACAACAATAACCGTATTTCCTAAGTCTTTTAAACCAATAAGAGTTTCCAGTAACCTTTCATTGTCTTTTTGATGTAGGCCAATAGAAGGCTCATCTAATACGTATAATACTCCAGTTAATCCTGAACCTATTTGAGAGGCTAGTCTAATTCTCTGGCTCTCTCCTCCAGATAAAGTTCCGGAACTTCTACTTAGAGATAAATAGTCAAGTCCTACATTAATTAAAAAGTTTAACCTATCAATTATTTCTTTTAAGATACGGCTTGCAATCTCATTTTCAGTATCAGTTAATTTATCTTTAAGGCTGGAAAACCATTTTTCAGCTTCAATTATTGATAATTCTGTAATACTAGAAATATCATATTTATCAATTTTAACAGCCAATGCTTCTTTCTTTAACCTCTTTCCAAAGCATTCCTCACAAGGAGTATCAATTTGGAACTTTGAAATTTCCTCCCTTATCCAAGATGACTCAGTTTCTCTGTACCTTCTTTCTAAGTTTGGAATAACACCTTCAAATGGTCTGTTAATCTCATAACTTCTCAAGCCGTCATCATAATTCATCAAAACAGGTTCATTCTGTGAACCATATAATAAAAAGTTTATAACTTCTTTAGAAAGATCTTGAAAAGGTGTGTCTAAGCTAAATTTAAGATACCTTGAAATAGAAGTAAGTGTTTGCATATAATACTTAGAGGTGCTAGAGGACCAAGGCGCTATAGCACCACCTCGTAAAGATAGTGATGTGTTAGGTACAACGAGTGTAATATCAAAACTATTCTGTACACCGAGACCGTCACACTTCTTGCAAGCGCCATAAGGATTATTAAAGCTAAAAAGCCTAGGCTCAATTTCATCTATTGTAAATCCTGAAACAGGGCAGGAAAAATTTGATGAAAATATTATTTTTTCATCCTTATCAGCAAATCCTACATATAAAATACCATCTGCTAAATTAAGGCATGTCTCAACTGAGTCTGCTATTCTTTGTTTGTTTTCCCTAAGCTCTTTTTTTATTACTAGTCTGTCAACGACAACATCAATATCATGTTTTTTATTTTTATCGAGAACAGGGGTTTCCTCTATATTATAAATTTCTTTATCAATTTGAATTCTTTGAAAACCTTTTCTTGCAAGTTCTGAGATTTCTTTCTTATATTCGCCTTTTCTTCCTCTTATTATTGGAGCTAATAAATAAATCCTACTATTTTCTTCTATATTCAATATGCTATCAACTATTTGAGAAACAGATTGTGACTTTATTGGAAGACCAGTAGCAGGTGAATATGGAATGCCAATTCTTGCCCAGAGTAGTCTCATGTAATCATAGATTTCAGTAACTGTTCCAACTGTAGATCTGGGGTTTTTATGAGTGGTTTTTTGCTCAATTGATATAGCTGGAGACAGTCCCTCGATTAGGTCGACATCTGGTTTTTGCATCATGTCCAAAAATTGTCTAGCGTAGGCTGATAAACTTTCAACATATCTTCTTTGACCTTCAGCATATATGGTGTCAAAAGCCAATGATGATTTTCCTGAGCCACTTACGCCAGTAATTACAACAATCTTGCCTTTAGGAATGTCGATATTAATGTTTTTAAGGTTATGCTCTCTTGCACCCTTAATCCGCAAAATATCAGGGTCAGATTGATGAATATTTTTTTTATTTTTCATGAACAAATAAAAGATTTAAATTTAAATTAATGCTAGTAATTTACAATAAATAATTTAGTTTAATTATATAAAATATAAAGACTAAAAATAAATTTGTTTGGAGAAAATTAAATGGCTGGCAGTGTTAATAAAGTGATATTATTGGGCAATCTAGGGCAGGACCCTGTAGTAAGAACATCACAAGATGGAAATAAAATTGTTCAATTGAGTATTGCTACTTCTGAACGGTGGAAGGATCGAATGAGCGGTGAGCAAAGAGAGAGAACAGAGTGGCATAGAGTTGTAATTTTTAATGAAGGCTTGAGCAACATTGCTGAACAGTATTTAAAAAAAGGAAGCACAGTTTATATTGAGGGTCAATTGCAGACGCGTAAATGGCAAGATCAAAATGGTGTTGATAAATATACCACAGAAATCGTCCTTGGTAGGTTTAGAGGAGAACTAGCTATGATAGGTAGCAGAAATGATAATTTATCCCCTAATAATGTTTCTGAAAACCTTGATCAAAATAATCAAAATAGCTTACCTGCGAAAGAAATTGAGCCGCCTATGGGGGGCGCAGGTGATTTAGATGATGAAATTCCATTTTAAAGTAAAATTAACTATATTTAGTTGCATTTTAAAGTATTAATACATTATATTGGGTTATGATAATTTGTTTGGAATTTAATGTCAGACGATAATATAACCGAAAATCACGAAACAATAGCAATAGCTGATGAGCTAAAAAAATCTTATTTAGATTACGCTATGAGTGTAATTGTAAGTCGAGCCTTGCCTGATGTCAGAGACGGCCTCAAACCTGTTCATCGCCGAATATTATACGCTATGATAAAAGGGGGATACGACTGGTCAAAGCCATATAAAAAGTCAGCAAGAATTGTTGGTGACGTTATGGGTAAATATCATCCTCATGGTGATGCAGCTATCTATGAGTC
>CAZNBI010000162.1:0-2849 GCA_964571065.1 uncultured Rhodobacterales bacterium
TCTTTTTCAAGCTTCCTTATACTTTCTATTATATCTCTTCTAACATTTCTAATAGAAATTTTAGCCTGTTCTGAATACTTTCCAGCTACTTTAACTAATTCAATTCTTCTATCTTGGGATAGTTCCGGTATAGGAATGCGGATAGAACTTCCCTCAGTCTGAGGATTAAGTCCAAGATCGGATTCTCTTATAGATTTCTCGATTGAATTAACCATAGACTGATCCCAAACTTGTATCAATATTAAACGAGCTTCTGGTGTGCTTAACGAAGCTACTTGATTAATCGGCATTTTACTGCCATATGCATCAACTTTAAGGGTATCTAATAGTGCGGTTGAAGCCCTGCCAGTTCTTAAGCCAATAAATTCTTCCTTGAGAGAATTTATTGCACCATTCATTCTTCTTCTTAAATCACTTTCATCAAATGACATATTATTACTCCTCAATTACTGAATTATAGTAAATTTTCCATCACCAGAAACAACTTTTGAAAAAGCACCTATTTCGTGAATTGAAAAAACTATAACAGGAACATTATTTTCTCGAGCTAAAGAAATCGCTGCAGCGTCCATAACTTTTAGATCCTTTCCTAGTACGTCCATGTATTTAAGCTTTTTATATCTAGTGGCGTTTTTATTTTTTTTCGGATCAGAAGAATATACTCCATCGACATTTGTTGCTTTAAACATTGCATTACATTTCATTTCTGAAGCTCTTAATGCTGCTGCTGTGTCGGTAGTAAAGTATGGGTTTCCAGTACCAGCAGCAAAAATTATTACTCTCCCTTTCTCTAAGTGTCTTTCAGCCCTTCTCCTAATGTAGGTCTCACAAACAGAAGTAATTGGAAGCGCTGATTGAACTCTTGTATCAATACCAATAAGTTCTAAAGCATTTTGTATTGCAAGAGCATTCATTACTGTTGCTAACATACCCATGTAGTCACCAGTAGTTCTTTCAATCCCTGCCTCTTCAGCTGAGATGCCCCTAAAAATATTACCACCACCTACAACCAAACATACTTCAACACCCAGTTTTACAACTGTCTGAATTTCCTTGGTTATTCTTGAAACTGTTGATGGATCAATCCCAAATGATTCATCACCCATGAGGGCTTCACCAGAAATTTTAAGTAAAACTCTTTTATACTTTAGTTTCATTCAACATTAAAAACTGTGATTTATAAAAAGATAATATATTTTTAAACAGATTAACACGAATTAATTTATTAATTCGATAGTTGTTCAGCCACTTCATCAGCAAAATTTTTTTCATCTTTCTCAATTCCCTCACCCAAATTAAATCTAGTAAAATTATTAATTTGAATATCAGCACCAAGTTCTTTCGAAAGTTTATTTATTGCATCAACAACTCTTGTTTCACCATCCATTACAAATGTTTGTTCTAACAAAACAACTTCTGAGTAGAATTTTTTTAGTCTTCCTTCTACCATTTTTTTTGCAATATCTTCTGGTTTTCCTGATGACATTGCTTGATCAATCAAAACACTTCTCTCTCTTTCAACAATATCCGGGGATAAATCGTTAACAGAAATACTTGAAGGTGAAGTTGCAGCAATATGCATTGCTAATTCTTTACCAAGCTTTTTTAATGCAGATTTGTCTGCATTTGACTCTAGTGATACAAGAACTCCTATTTTCCCAAGGTTATCGTTTACACTATTATGAATATAACCAGCTATAATTCCATTTGAAACTGATAAGACATTAGTTCTCCTTAAAGACATGTTTTCACCAATCTTAGCAATTTTGTCCGTCAGAACTTCCTGAACACTTTTATCAAAATCTAAATATTTTGATTTCAAGATAACATCGAGATCACCCTTATTGTTTAACGAAATTTTAGCAACAGAGCTAACAAATTCCTGAAATTCGATATTTCTTGCTACAAAATCAGTCTCAGAATTGACTTCAACAATAGAACCAAAATTATCTTCAATACAAATCCCGACTAAACCTTCAGAAGCAACACGACCAGATTTTTTAGATGCAGTTGCAAGTCCTTTTTTTCTTAACCAATCAACCGCTGCATCCATATCACCGTTAGTTTCAGATAAAGCTTTTTTGCAGTCCATCATTCCGGCACTTGACTTAATTCTTAATTCTTTAACCATTTGTGCAGTAATTGACATTTTTTATTCCTTTGGTATTGAAAGATATTTATTTTTTTGCTTTAGGCGACTTAGATTTTGAAGTTGTTTTTAATTCCTTTTCCACTTCATTATCAATTATTTCTGCCTTAACTTGTTTAGTTTTTTTCTTGTTAGTAGTACTTTCATCATTTTTTATACTATTTTTGGTATTTTCTTTTTTTGATGATTTTTTTTCTGGCATTTCAACTTTTTCTAATGATTTTTTATCATCTTTAGATTTGGCTTTATTTTTTAAGTGTGTATTGTCATCTTTTTTATCATTTTCTTTTTTTATTTTTTCATTTGTATTCTTTTTTTGGATTATTTCTAACTTTTTAACACTATTGTTTACCTTTTCCTCTTCATTTGGAAGTTCATCTTTAATTTCATTTTTTGATGAAGACCCTATTTTTTCATTAACTGCATCTTTATTACTCTCAGACGCTTCATTGTTAGGTAATTCATTTTCAACTTGCTCTGGAAGTTTTTCTACAGGATCAAAATCTTTTTCTTGCTTAAGCATTTCAGCTTGCAATCCATCAATAATAGATTCTGATATTAGGTTACAGTACAATGTTACTGCTCTTAAGGCATCATCATTTCCTGGTATTGGATAATCAATGCCATCAGGATTTGAATTTGTATCTAAAACTGCTACTACAGGGATATTTAGAGTTTTTGCTTCACTTATCGCTATTGA
>CAZNBI010000163.1:0-2834 GCA_964571065.1 uncultured Rhodobacterales bacterium
TTAAATAAAAATAGTACTAAAAAAATGTATTTATATTTATGGCACATAACGCAAATTTTGAAATTTATTTCTCTATATATAACGGATAAATATTAAAAGAGTAAAATTTTAATTTTTATTATTAAATGGCATTGATCTTGCTCATAGCGTTCAAGAATAAAAAGATAAAAGGATCCCCACAATATGTATTCATCTCCAAATCATGCTCAGGCAATATTAGACGTTTTTTCAATAGCTATATCAGATTTAGTTTCAATGGGTTTGACTGAGCAAGAAGCAATTAGTGGGTTACTAGGACAAGCATCTGTGAGAGTGGATCATCCAGCTATGGAACTAGCCCTTGAATTACACAGGCTATACCATAAAGACTTTTCAAAGGCTAAAATTTAAAATTCCATAAGTGAGTGGGTTTTTATACCCATTTTATTCAAAATTTCTTCACCTTTTAATTCAGGTAGATTTATTATAAACCCCGCTCCAACAATATTTTTGTTTTCAAACATATTAATAAGCTTAACAGCTGCTACAGCAGTTCCACCAGTCGCAAGTAAATCATCAATTATTAAAATATTTTGATGGTTGTCAAGGGCGTCCTTATGAAGGTGCATTTCAGTTGAACCATATTCTAAATCAAATTTTACTTTAAATGTGTCAGCAGGTAACTTATCAGGCTTACGCATTGGAATAAACGCAGTATTTAATTTATACGCTATTGCGCCTGCCATAATAAAGCCTCTTGCCTCAATGCTTACAATTGCGTCAATATTTTTATTTTCCCAAGGCTTTGTCATTTCATCAATTAAGTCATGAAATAAATCTGCTCGTTGCAATAGTGTGGTTATGTCTCTAAATTGAATGCCTTTTATTGGGTAATCTTTAATTGTTCTAACAAAATCTTTCAAAATTCATCTCATTTAAATTATTGTATTTATTATATTATATTAGTTTAACTAAAAATTGTTAAATTTACCAAGTTCCAATGTTTTTCATTGAAAACCACGGCTCTTTTATTTCTAATGGATTACCATTTTGCAATAATTCAATTGAAATGCCGTCAGGAGATTTAATAAATGCCATGTTGCCATCTCTCGGTGGTCTATTTATCTCAACACCATTATCTATCAACTTTTGGCAAAAATCATAAATATTGTCTACTCTGTAAGCAAGATGACCAAAATTTCTACCTCCTGTATAGTCCTCTGGGTCCCAATTATAAGTTAATTCTAAAGCTGGTGCCTTTTTGGAATGATAATTATCTTTATCCTCAGGAGCATGTAGAAAATAGTTAGTATATCTTCCTTTTTCACTTTCAACTTTCCTAGCTAGTTCCATCCCCAGGATATCACAATAAAATTTTAGTGATTCTTCTACATTTGTAATTCGTACCATAGTGTGCAGGTAAAACATTAAATCTCCAATGATCAATTATTCTTTGTTTATTATCTATTCTTTTCCCAAATGAGTAAACCAATTAAAGATAAAATAATTATTAATGCCCCTATAAGTGTTTGAAAACTTGGTACTTCAAGAAAAATTACGTAGCCTATAATCAAAACTGGAATTATATGGAAGTATTGAATTGGTGCGAGGAAAGAGGCTTGAGAAAGCTTAAAAGCTCGAATATAAAAATATTGTGCACTTGTTGCTAATAATCCTGTTGAAATCATGAAAAATGTTTCTCTAAAAGAAACGTCCACCCAAAAATAAAGGCAAAAAGGAAGCGAAAGAACGGAAATCCCTAGTGAATACCAAGCCATCAGTTGTATTTCAGAAAAGCTTTTTGATAGATACTTTTGTACAATTGTCGACAAAGCACCACAACATGTTCCCAATAATGCAATTAAAGCAACTAATTGAATTGACTTATTTTCTGGTGAAAAAACTAATAATATTGATAAAAAACCAATTACTAAAACAAGCCACCTACCTTTTGACTGTTTTTCACTTAAAATAAAGTACGCAAAGATACTCATTATACTTGGTCTTAAGTAACCTATTGTGCTTACTTGTGCTAATTGAATATTAGATATTGTAAAAAATTGAATAGATATAGCTAAAAAAGATAATACTACTCTTGAGAAATTTACTCCTAGATTAGAAAATATATTTTTTTGTCTACCTGTTAAAAATAGAATTGGAACTAGAATAAATGAGCTTGAAATAGAGCGCATAAAAACAATTTGGAATATTGGTAAATCTGCAACTAGAGTCTTTATCAAAATAATATGAATAATTAAAAAAAATTCATTAAATATCAGCCAGTAGAGACCACTAAAATTATTATCTTTGATTGACAAAATAAAGTTACTAAATATTTATTTTTTAAGAATGTTTACAAATAGTCTAAAAGCACCTGGCACTAAATTATCCATTTGATAAAAAAGATTTAGAGCACAATGTATATGTCTGCCAGATCCGTAATCTGCAGCTAATAAACCTCCTAACAAAGGCTGTTCATTATCATCAGACATCATAAATAAAGGCTTATATTTTTCGTCCCAACTTGAAGCAAAATATAATCCCCTTTCTTTTATCCAATTATTAAAATCTTTTGAGGAGATTTTGTTAGGAAAGTTTAGTATTGGATGGTTAGGGTCTAAAAAACCAACTTCAGCTGAAGGGTTGGTTACTCGCCACCTTATTGACGGGCTTCCTATTTTTAAAAAATAGGGGCCACTCAGTTTCTCGTTCCAGTTATCTTGTGGCCTTTGGTATTCAGTTACATAGTTTCCACCATTTTCTATCCATTTATTTATCTTGTTAAATACTTTATGAATTGGCCTAGTAGCACCTGCAAAAACACCTGAAACTATTGTATCAAACTTAGAAAAGTC
>CAZNBI010000164.1:0-2811 GCA_964571065.1 uncultured Rhodobacterales bacterium
TTATGCAAAATCAAAGAAAATTGAGATTTTTTTAGAAATCGGTCCTAAGCCCACGCTTCTTGGGTTGGGGCGTGCTAGCCTTTCATCCAACTTTGGGACCTGGCTACCTAGCTTGAAACCTGATAGTGAATGTTCAACGCTTTTGAATAGCGTTGGCCAGCTTTATGTTTGTGGCATCGATATCAATTGGAAAGCCTTTTATGCCCAAGCAAAGTTAGAACGTATGAAATTGCCTAATTATTCTTGGCGTTATCAACGTTGTTGGACTGACATTGTTTCAACTGGTGGAAACGGAACTCGACTTCATCCACTCGTTCACCGACGAATAGAGAATGCCAGTCAAAGTGTAATATTTGAGTCAAGCTTAAGTGCCTCAAGTCCAGCCTATCTAGACGATCATAGAGTATTTGGTAGCGTTGTTTATCCTGCTAGTGCATTTTTTGAGATGGCAATGGTTGTAGCTCGCTTTATTTTTGGTCAAGATGAAGTAGCATTAACCAATGTTTCAATTGGACGTGCCTTATTACTATCAGAAGCACCTGTTACGGTTCAGATGATTGCCACAGCAAATGGAGACCGCTTTGATTTTGAGATTTGTAGCCGCTCCAATGAAAACCAAAGAGATGAATGGGTTCAACACTCAACTGGCATACTTGAACGCAGGCTGCCAAGCCCAGCAGCTGCTATCATAATTGATAATGAGCTTACAAATTACACCCAACCTATCGATATTGATGAGCTTTCATCCCGTTTTGAGGCCCGTGGTCTTGAATATTTCCCTCGCTTCAAAGCAATTGAAGCAATCTATAAAAACTCTGATAGCTTAGATCATGAATTTGGAACTGCCTTTGCACGCATTAAGCTGCCAGATGAAGCTGAATTACCTGGCGATAGTTATCGTCTGCATCCAGTGATTACAGATGCAAGTTTTCGGATTGCTGAAGCTATTTTTCAGGATGAAGATGCTGATCATATACACTTGCCCTTTAGCATATCGGGTTTCAGTTGCGATCATGCAGCTAGTAGTACAGTCTGGGTTAAGGCAACAGCACGTCAGCAAGCTGAAACACGGGTCGTAAACCTTGAAATCTTTGATGAATATGGCAAACGTGTTGCCACAGTGGAACAGTTAACATTGCGCTCTGTTCCTGTTTTTAGTTTAAAGCGTGCAATGGCTAAGCCATTCAAAACTAGCGATATTCTAAACGATTGGCTTTATCATTTAGTATGGGAAGAGTCTTTATTGCCAAAAGCATTAGCTGATGTAAAGTCAGGTAGCTGGCTATTTTTGACAGACCAAAACGGCATTTCGAATAAGCTTCTTCATCTGATGCAAGTTGTGGGTCAGAAAGTGCATGTAGCCAAAACGAAAGAGGCAGCCAAAGCATTTCTTAAGTCTGAAAATGCTGGATCAATAACTGGTATACTGCACCTTTGGGCAATGGACTCTACTGAAGAAAAACCAAACGCCTCGCTAACAGCGAGCTTAGAGGTAGTTCAAGCACTCGCACAAGCTAGAGGAACTGGAAAGCACTGGTTCGTTACAAAAGGTGCGCAATCGGTTAACACGAGTGATATTATTTCGCCTTGGCAAAGTCAGTTTTGGGGTTTTGGTAGGACGTTGCAAGTTGAATATCCAGATGCCTTAGGTGCATGCATTGACCTGGACCCTGCACCAGATGAAACCTTGAGTAGTCTTGACATGCTTGTCAAAGAAATCTGTAGTTCAAGCCTAGAAACAGAGGTTGCTTTTCGCAAAGGTATCCGTCGGGTTGCACGGCTTGTCAAACATAGTGCATCTGAAGATTTAAAAAGTTCCCTTAAGCTTAAATCAGATGCTTCTTATATTATCACAGGTGGGATAGGCGCACTCGGATTACAAGTTGCTCAATATCTAACAACTCATGGCGCATCTCATCTAATACTAACTGGTCGTAGTGGCGTTTCCACTGATGACCAACGCACCGCTCTTCAAGCATTGGAGAATGCGGGTGTTAAAATTGAAGTTTTTGCTGCAGATGTAAGTAAAGCTGAAGACGTCACACAACTTCTAGCAAAAACATCAAACCTACGCGGGGTTGTCCATGCTGCTGGTGTTTTAGACGATGGAATGTTAATGCATCAAAGCCCCAAACGCTTTTTAAAAGTTGCTGGACCAAAGGTCAGTGGTGCTTGGAATCTTCACATTCAAACGAAAGATCTTCCACTTGACTTCTTTGTTCTTTTCTCATCTGTTGCAAGTATAATAGGTTCGCCAGGGCAATCTAACTACGCTGCTGCAAATGCATTCATGGATGGTTTGGCTCATCACCGTAAACATCAAGGCTTGGTAGCAACATCAATAAACTGGGGGCCATGGTCAGATGTTGGTATGGCAGCATCAGATGTAGTCTTGCAGCGCCTTATGAAAGATGGCTGGCAACCAATGAATGCAAGTCAAGGCTGTGATTTTATTGGACATCTTTTGGAGGTATGTAAATTACCACAAGCTGCAGTTTTACCAGTTGATTGGAGACAGTTTGCTGCGAGCATCCCGGGAGCTGTTAATTGGAATATACTAAGTCATCTTGTATCAAAAGAGCAATCAAACCCACTGCTAGGAAACCCAGCAGAACTGGCAGCCCAACGTGTGAAAGAGGCATTGCCTCAAAAACGCGTTGACCACATTAGCTCTTATCTGCTGGAGCGTATTGCCCAGACCCTGCGTGTACCAGCAGCTGATCTTGATGAGTTTGCTCAGCTCGGTGATCTTGGTGTTGATTCATTAACGTCTGTAGAAATCCAGCTTTGGGTTCGAAGTGATCTTGAAGT
>CAZNBI010000165.1:0-2810 GCA_964571065.1 uncultured Rhodobacterales bacterium
CTTGATTTTGTCTCTGCTTCTGATCAGGTGTTAATTGTTTTAGAGGGAGAGCCAACTAGTATGATGGATGCTTATTCTTTAATCAAAATTCTAAATCAAGAAAAAGGTGTTAAGAAATTTTCAATTTTCATTAATAAAGCCTCTAGTGAACTAGAAGCAAAACAAAATTTTGAAGTTTTTTCTAAAAATCTAGTTCATAAATTCTTAGATGCGAGAGCTTATTATGCTGGTTTCTTGCCTATGTCAAAAATCTTAAAACAGGCAGTTATAATGAAAAAACCAGTTATGATACATAATAGAAAGTCTAAAGAGGGTATTGCATTTCAAAAGTTAGCTGGAGTAATGTTGAAAGCACCGAGGAATGATAAAAAGGGTATCTGTTTTTTTGAATAACATATATAAATTTTATTATGGATATTAAGACATACTCTGAAACCCCAAAAAATATTAATGCATTAATTGAAAACAATATGGGCCTTGTAAGGAAAATTGCTTGGCACATGCATGGAAGAGTTAAGTCTGCTGTTGAAATTGAAGATTTAATCCAAATTGGAATGTATGGCTTGGTTACAGCAGCTCAAAACTATGTGGTTAAAGAAGGTGTTTCATTTGCAAGTTATGCTGGAATAAGAATTAGAGGTGAAATCGTAGATCATCTTAGACGTAATTCTAACCTGTGCAGAACCACTATTCAAATGCAACAAAAATACAATTCAAGTTTTGAAAAGCTATCAAGGCAGTTACAAAGAGAGCCTAAAAATAGTGAAATAGCGAAAGATATGGGTTTAGAGACATCTGAATTAGATAATTGGGAGCAAGCCTTTGCAGCTAATACACATCAATCTTTGGATAGTGTATATGATGAATTTTCAATTTGGTTTGCTTCTAATGATCAAAGCCCTGAAGATGAATTATCTGATACTGAACTTAGAGAAAACTTAGTTGAAGCTCTTAAAACACTTCCTGAAAGAGAGGCTATGTTAGTTCAACTATATTATGTTGAAGAGCTAAATGTTTATGAAATTGCAGAAGTTTTGGAAATAACGACTGGCAGAGTATCTCAAATAAAGAAAAGTGCTATATCCAGATTAAGAGAATTTATTCAAAAAATAGACTAGTTCCATATGTTTAAAAAACAGAAAATGAGCACTATAAGTATTTCTGTTTTCTCAGCTGATTTGAAACTTATTGGCTTTGAAAATAGGAGAGAGCTTCATTTATCATGTGGCTTAGTCAATATAGCAAGAGGTAATTGCAATGTAATAATGAAGCCAGATACAAATAATATTTACGGAGAAATATTGATTTCTTCAAACAGGCCAGTTATGAATGCGGATTTATCTGTACCTCCTATTTTATTTGATCAAGTGCATAGTGCATTAAAAAATAATGTTGATAGACCTTTACAATTAGTTCTATTATTGGATAAATACCTTCAAATAGATAATCATGGTGTATTAACAATAACTGATAGTATTAAAGCAAAAATAGAAGATATATCTTGGATACTTCCAATTAGATAAATCAACCCATTATACTTCTTACCATTTCAACTTCAGTTTGAAGTAATCTTGAAGCGCCACTAAATAATTGTTGGGCTTTAATCATAGTAGTTAATTCGTTAGAAACATCTGTGTTTGAACTTTCAATGGAACCAGCTTGAAATTTCCCAAAACCGTCTTCATCACCACTTCCAATTAATGGGACACCACTTTTATCAGTTTCCTTAAATCTATTAGTTCCAAGTTCTTTAAGTTCTGAGGGATTAGAAAATCTTGCCAATGCAAGTTGTCCAATTCTTTTGACTGTTTTCATTCCATAAGTTGCTTCAATGACGCCTGAGGGGAAAACTTTGATATTAGAGACTAATATTTTTTCTCCATTATCATTCAAAGTACTAAATGGTATGTTAATAGATGATAGGTTTTGAGTAAGACCATTTTCTGTTTGAATCCTTCCTAAATATGGAAGTCCATCTGAAGTAAGAAGATTGCCTTTTGCGTCAAGGTTAATAGCTCCATCTCTTGTGTAATAGGGCTTATTAATACCCTCTGGAGGACCAAGAACAAACATGCCATTACCTATTACTGATAAGTCTAAAGCACCATCTGTCTGGATAAGTGCACCTTGAGAGTGAATTCTAGATGATTTGGCTATATTGCTGCCCATACCACTTGCAGGGGTTATACCATCCAATGCTACACTATACTGATCATGAAATCTGCCAGCACTTGTTTTAAAACCTGTTGTCTTTGAATTAGCCAAATTGTTTGAGACTAAAGAAAGTTCGTGCTGCGCAACATTTATACCTGATCTGATAATACCTAACATTAAATAAGTCCTTTATTGAATATGAATATTCACTGCAAGAGATATGCCATCTAAAGACTTGTAAAAATTATAGTGATCTGTATTTTATAATTTAAGAAATTTATAGTAATAACTTAAAATATGACAAATAAAAATCAATCTACTGCACTGGTTCCAACACCAAAGTTACATGCGCCAGCAATAAAAAAATCATCTCATGTTGCAACTGTAAAACTCGTCGATGATAAAACTATTTTAGAAGATAAAGAAGAAGTCAGAACTAAACTCCCTGATATTCTTGGTAGAGTTCTAGCTTGCATTTGGATTGATCCTGAATTTTATCATTCTTTCGCTAATGATCCCAAAAGTACTTTAGAAAAGAATGGAGTTTTTTTGCCACAAGATATTTTTTTAGATTTTGAGAAGCCTAGTGCTGATAGACCTAAAGTAGTTGTCTACGAGAAAAAAAAGGACTCTAAATTTAAATTAAGAGTGATGTA
>CAZNBI010000166.1:0-2686 GCA_964571065.1 uncultured Rhodobacterales bacterium
CACCAAACGCAAGTTGACTTCCATAAGTAGTTGCAGGAATTACTACATAATTTAAAAGGGCTATAAATGCATTCAATATATCCATCTATCCACCCAGAAATGATTTTCTAACTTCTGAATTATTTAGTAATGACACACCTGTGCCTGTAAATTTATTTACACCCTGACTTAAAACAAATCCTTTATCAGCAATATTGAGGGCTTGTTTAGCATTTTGCTCAACCATTAAAATTGAAATTCCAGTCTTTGAAACTTCTATAATCCTATCAAATAACTCATCCATTATTATAGGTGATACACCCGCTGTTGGCTCATCTAAAATTAAAACTTTAGGCTTGGTCATTAAAGCCCTTCCAACAGCAACTTGTTGTCTTTGTCCACCTGAAAGTTCGCCCGCTTCTTGTTTACTTTTCTCTCTTAAAACAGGAAATAAAGCATATACATCTTCCATGGTTGAAGAGAAGTCATCTTGTTGTAAAAAGGCTCCCATTTCCAAGTTTTCTTCAACTGTTAATGAAGTAAAAACATTATTTGTTTGAGGCACAAAGGCCATACCTTTTTTTACTCTTTCAAAAACAGATAAAGATGTTATGTCCTCACCTTTAATTTTAACATTTCCTGACTTTAATTTTAACATTCCAAAAATTGCTTTCATGGCTGTAGATTTACCTGAGCCATTAGGTCCTACAATAACAGCTATTTCACCCTCATTCACATCTATTGAACATCCATGCAAAATATCTGCACCACCATAACCAGCAACTAAGTTTTCACCTGATAAATAAGTCATAAGTTAATTTTACTCATTTCTTTTTGGAGCATTCTTCATACCTTTACCAAGGTATGCTTCAATAACTTCCTCATTTTGCTTAATGTCACTAATCTTTCCTTCTGCTAAAACTTTTCCTTCAGCTAAAACAATAACAGGATCACAAAGTTTGGTTATGAAATCCATATCATGTTCAATCATGCAGAATGTGTAACCTCTTTCTTTGTTTAAGCGTAGAATTGCATCACCTATTGTTTTAAGAAGAGTTCTATTTACCCCTGCTCCCACTTCATCAAGTAATACTATTTTAGCATCAACCATCATAGTCCTTCCAAGCTCAAGTAATTTTTTTTGGCCGCCAGATAAATTTCCTGCTTTCTCGTATAACAAATGATCAATGGTTAAAAATTTTGTAACTTCAATTGCTTTTGATTTTATTTCTTCTTCTTCATCAGAAATCTTATTAGTATTAAACCATGTATTTATTAGTTTTTCACCAGTTTGACTTCCTGGAACCATCATTAAGTTTTCCAGAACACTCATAGTCGAAAACTCATGTGGTATTTGAAATGTTCTAAGCACTCCTTTTTCAAATAATTTATGTGGAGGTAAGTCGGTTATATCCTCATCACCTAAAAACACTTTTCCGCTCGTAGGCTTGTATATTCCAGCAATAACATTAAAGAGTGTTGTTTTACCAGCTCCATTTGGGCCTATGAGACCTGTTATTGAATTTTTTTTTATTTCTAAAGAAGTTCCATTAACGGCTTTAAAACCGCCAAAGTGTTTATGAATATTTTCAATTACTATCATTGTGATAAGAAGATGTTAGCGGCATTAAAATTTAGCCGCTAACATTTTAAATTGTTTAACGATAATTTACGTCAACCATTTTACCATTTTGAATTTCAATTTCTCTGAAATTACCAGCAGCTTCACCTGGACCAATTAATGTAACACTTGAAGCACCAACGTAATCAATAGCCACACCATATGATGCTAACTTAATACCTTTAGTTAATTCTCCAGGATAAATTTTCTCACCTGGCCCATTGGCAACTTTCATAATATGGTCTTTGTAAACTTGAGGATCTGATGACTTTGCAGAAGCCATTGCAAGTAACATAAGTGCTGCCGCATCATATGATTCACCGACAAATGCATCACCGCCAGCAAATCCACCTGCTTCTCCAATTTTTGCCATAGCAGATGCTGCCGGATTTGACGGATCTAAACCTGGTACAGTTCCCATTGACCCATTGATGTCAGCACCTAAAGTTTCAAGATTGGCTCCAATCATTCCATCTGGAAATAAAAATAAATCAAACGCACCAGTATCAATAGCACCTTGAGTTACATTTTTTCCTGCGCCATCAATATATCCTGCTACAACTAATGCCTGGCCACCAGCTGATGCTAATGCGCCAACTTCAGATGAGTAATCAGCTTTACCTTCTTCATGTGCTGCATTAATTGTTACACTACCACCATTAGCTTCATATGCAGCTTGGAAAGCATCAGCTAGTCCCTTACCGTAATCATTGTTCGTATATGAAACGGCTACTGAAGTAATCCCCTTATCCATTAGAACACTTGACATTATTTCACCTTGACGGGCATCTGAAGGCGCAGTTCTAAAGAATAAACCATTGTCTTCAACAGTTGACAGACCTGGGGATGTTGCTGAAGGTGAAATCATGACCATACCATTAGCCATTGCAACATTTGCTAGGATTGCTCCTGTAACGCCTGAGCAATCTGCTCCCATTATGCCATTAACTTTATCTGCAGTGATTAATTTCTCAGCATTAGCAGAAGCTACTGCTGAATCTATGCATGTTGAATCTGCACGAACTGCAGTTACTGTAGAACCACTTAAAAGTTCTCCTGATGCAGAAACTTCAGCTATAGCAGCCT
>CAZNBI010000167.1:0-2654 GCA_964571065.1 uncultured Rhodobacterales bacterium
GAAATCCAAAAGTCGATTGGATGTACAACACGGTTAAAGAGAAAGGGCTTAACGGAAGATCTATAAATTATCCAAGAGGAAAAGTTTTAGGTGGCTGTTCTTCAATAAATGGCATGATTTACATGAGAGGTCAGTCTAGGGACTATGACCTTTGGAGGCAGTTAGGAGCAAAAGGATGGGGATGGGAAGATATATATCCATATTTCTTAAAATCTGAAAAATACCATTCACAAAAATCTGGGCATTCTCAAGATGGTGAAATGATAGTAGAAAAACCTAGGATTGAATGGGAAATTTTGAATTCAGTTCAAAAAGCAGCCAATGAAATAGGCATACCAAATACAGAAGACTTTAATCTTGGTAACAATGAAGGTTGTGGGTATTTTGAGGTTATGCAAAAAAGAGGGCAGAGGTGGAGTGCTTCAAGAGCTTTTTTAGAGCCAGTTAAAAAAAGGTCTAACCTTAAAATCATAACTAACTCTCAAGTTATTAAATTGAATTTTGAAAAAGATATTTGTACAGGGCTGATTTTTGAGCATAAAAGTAAAAAATATCGAGTTAAATCTTCCAATGAAGTAATACTCTCAGCAGGTTCAATTGGATCGCCACAATTAATGATGCTATCTGGTTTAGGTGACGCTGATGAACTTAAATCTCATGGTTTAAATGTTATAAAGCATATAGCAGGGATAGGAAAAAACCTACAAGATCATTTACAAATTCGAACAGCCTTTAAGCTTAAGAACGCAATAACTTTAAATCAAATGTATCAAAACTATTTTAGTTTAGCCAAGATGGGAATTGAGTATTTATTATTTCGGAGAGGCCCTCTAACAATGGCCCCAAGTCAATTTGGTATTTTCACCAAATCAAATAAAAGATTTGATACACCAAATATAGAGTTTCATATTCAGCCACTTTCACTTGATGGCTTTGGAAAGCCATTACATAAATTTCCGGCTTTAACAGTATCTGTTTGTAACTTGAGGCCTCTTTCAAGAGGTACTGTTTCACTATCTAGTGCTAACCCATTTGACAAACCTAAAATAGCTCCAAATTATTTATCTGATTATGAGGATCAGCAAGTTGCAGTAGAGTCTATAATGAAAGCAAGAGAATTAATGGCAACTAATGAAATGGCTATTTTTGAACCTGAAGAATTTCTGCCTGGTAAACATTTTATTAAACCTGAAGAATTAGTCCAAGAAGCAGGAAAAATTTCAACAACAATTTTCCATCCCGTCGGAACAGCAAAAATGGGATCGTATGATGATCCAATGGCAGTCGTAAATGAAAAGCTTAAGGTAAGAGGTTTTAAAAATTTGAGGGTGGTTGATGGGTCTGTTATGCCAGTTATAACAAGTGGAAATACCCACACTCCCATTGTTATGATTGCTGAAAAAGCTTCTGAAATGATTCTAAATGATTAATATTGAAATTTTTTTTGCCTTAATTTTATATTATTTTGTAATGTACGTTACACCCGGTCCAAATAATGCTATGGTCCTTACTTCTGGGTTAAAATTTGGTTTCTTAAAAACAATACCTCATATATCTGGAATTACTATCGGACACGTAATTCAATTAATACTTGTTTGTTTTGGTTTGGGACAAATATTTATTTTTTTTCCAATTATTCAGGAAATTCTAAAAATCTTATGTGCATTATATATAATCTATTTAGGTTATAAAATACTTGGTTCTATAAATCCTATTAAGGAGGATGGAGCAAGACCACTAAAACTTTATGAGGCGGCACTTTTTCAGATAGTTAATCCAAAAGCCTGGACAATTTCTAGTATGGCAGCATCTGGGTTTTTACAAATTAATAATCAGTTAATAATTTCAATTATTATATTATCTATAACAGCTTTTGTAATATGCCCAATTTCAATTACTCCATGGGCAATATTTGGAACTACAATTAGAAAAATTGTAAAAAATGTGAAAGTTAAGAAAATAATTGAATATATTCTTTCTGCGTTTTTATTAGTAACAGCTTTTTTAATAGTTTTTAATGATTTCTAAATTATAATTTTAAGTTTATATAATTGCTTCTATTTTTGGCATTAAATCAAGTAATTCTTTTGTATAAGGATGTTTGGGTTTATTAAAAATATTTTCTGTTACATCTGTTTCACAGACTTTACCATTTTTTAAAACTGTCGTTCTATCACACATTTGTCTTATTACTGGCAAGTCATGACTGATAAATAATATAGTGAGGTTTAGTTGATCCTGAAGGTCCTTTAGGAGGTTTAAAACTTGAGCTTGGATACTCACATCAAGAGCTGAGGTTGGCTCGTCACAAATAAGTAGCCTGGGTCTTGTAGCTAAAGCTCTTGCAATTGAAATTCTTTGTCTTTGACCACCTGAAAACTCATGAGGGTATCTTTCTAAAGATTGTCTACTCATGCCTACAATATCTATTAAGTCATTTATATTTTTTGAAATGTTAGCTTCATCAATGCCTTTTTGAAAAAACTTGATTGGTTCAGCAATTATATTTTTAACTTTAAATCTTGGATTTAAAGAAGAATATGGGTCTTGAAAAATCATTTGAATTTGACCCCTGAATTTATTCTTAATTACTTTGTTTTTGGGGTCAAAGAGAGAGATATTATCAAAATAGATTTCCCCTGATGAAGGATGGA
>CAZNBI010000168.1:0-2637 GCA_964571065.1 uncultured Rhodobacterales bacterium
CTGAAGAAGAAGGAGTTGCATTTGCAAGCGGTTCTTGGTTAGGCAATAAGAAGTCAGTTTTGCTAATGCAAAGCAGCGGAGTTGGAAACTGTATAAACATGCTCTCAATATTGTCGAATTGTAATTTTCCATTTGTAACTTTAATTACAATGAGAGGTGAATTTGGTGAATTTAATTCATGGCAAATACCCATGGGCCAAGCCACTAAAAAAACTCTTGAAGCTATGGGCATAATTGTTCACCGTGCTACCCATCCATCAGATGTTTGTCCATTGGTAGACGCTGCTTTATATGGAGCTTTTTCAAGTGACCAACAAATAGCTATATTATTATCTCAACGCTTAATAGGAAAAAAGAAATGGTAGACGATAATACCCTGCTAGAAAGAAGAAATGTAGTTAAAAAAATTGTTGATCATAGAGGTAATGCGAAGATTATAACAGGACTTGGCTCACCAACATATGATGTATTTGATGCAGGAGACAGCCATTCAAACTTTTACCTATGGGGTGGAATGGGAGGCACAGCAATGATTGGCCTCGGATTAGCAATGTCAATACCAGATACACCCGTCATAGTTATAACTGGAGATGGTGAACAATTAATGGGACTAGGTTCCTTAGCATCTATTGGTGTCCAAAAACCGAATAATTTAGCAATTGTAGTGTTAGATAATGGTCATTTTGGAGAAACTGGCATGCAAAAAAGCCATACTTCATACGGAATAAATTTGTGTAAAATAGCTGAAGCTTCTAAATTTGAATTTTTTTTTGATGTAGTCTCAAATAATGACCTAGAAAACTTAATAGAAATCCTACCTCCAGTAAAAGGACCTATTTTTGCAAATATAAAAATTAAGTCTCAGAACCCTCCTAGAAAGCTTCCAATATTAGATGGTGTTGAACTAAAAAATCGATTTAGAAAAAATCTTGGAGTAGAACCATTATAATCAGTTTTATAATTTTTCTAAAATAATTGCACTGCCCTGACCAACCCCAACACACATTGTGCAAAGTGCTAACTTATTATTTTTACTTTGGTGTAATTGTTCAGTTGCTGTAAGCACTAATCTTGCACCAGACATACCAAGTGGATGGCCTAAAGCAATTGCCCCTCCGTTAATGTTTACTCTTTCATCATCGTCTGACAATGATAGATCTCTCATTGTTGCTAAAGCTTGAGATGCAAATGCTTCGTTAAGCTCAATAATATTTATATTGGCTAAATTGATATTTGAAAGTGAAAGAACTTTTTTTGTTGCTGAAACTGGTCCAATTCCCATAACACTTGGTTCAACACCAGTTGCGGCAGAGCTTAATATCCTAGCTTTTGGGGTTAAATTATATTCTTTAATAGCTTTTTCAGATGCAATTATTAGGGCTGCAGAACCATCATTAACACCACTCGCATTTCCAGCTGTAACAGAACCATTATTCCTAAATGGTGTTGGCAAGGTACTTAATTTTTCTAGCAGTGTATCAGAACGTGGATGTTCATCTCTATCTAAAAATTTTTCTTCCTTTTTTTGAATAATCTTTACCTTGAAAATTTCTGTATCGAATCTTCCTTTGGAAATTGCTTCTGCTGCTTTTTTTTGTGACCAATAAGCAAACTTATCTTGATCTTCACGGCTTATATTCCATCTTTCTGCAACATTTTCGGCTGTCTCTGGCATTGAATCAACACCATACATTTGACGCATAATTGGATTTATAAACCTCCAACCAATTGTTGTATCATATATCTCAGCATTTCTTGAAAATGGAGTGGTAGACTTGGGAATAACAAATGGAGCACGGCTCATACTTTCAACACCACCTGCTATAATTAGGTGAGCTTCATTAGATTTAATCATTCTTGAAGCATATGTAACAGCCTCTAGCCCTGATGCGCAAAGTCTGTTAATTGTTATCCCAGGAACTGTTTGAGGCAGTCCTGCAAGTAACAATGACATCCTAGCAATGTTTCTGTTATCTTCTCCTGATTGATTGGCGCATCCAAAAATTACTTCGTCAACCATTGACCAGTCTATACTTGTGTTTCTTTCCTTTAACTCTTTTATTGAAAGAGCAGCTAAATCATCTGCTCTTATTGAAGATAATGCTCCTCCAAATCTACCTATTGGTGTTCTAATCGCATCACAAATAAATGCATCCATCATAATCTATTGTCTTGTGCTGAGTTTGCTTTTTTTGTTCTTTCTTTTAATTCTCTGAGGGTTTTCAACTCAATTTCTGTTGGTGACTTTGTAATTTTTAAATCCTTGGAGTATTTAACATTCCACCCACAACTATCTTGAATCATGTCCTTAGAAACACCTTCATGAATAGAAAAAACAGTGAACTCTTTTGTAACTGGATCAGGCTTCCACATAGCTAAATCCGTTATTAATAAGCTTGGACCCAAAGTAGAGATATTAATATCTTTACGATTTTCATTGCCTTGACCATGACCAAAGCTTGTAAAAAAGTCAATTTTCTCAACCATTCCTCTTAAAGATTGCTTCATAGTAATGTAAATTTGATTTGCAGAAGAAGCAATTTCTGGCGCACCGCCTCCTCCCGGAAGACGTGTTTTAGGATTGCCATAATCTCCAATGACTGTTGTATTAATATTACCAAATTTATCTAATTGGGC
>CAZNBI010000169.1:0-2630 GCA_964571065.1 uncultured Rhodobacterales bacterium
TCAATTTGAGAAAAGAGCAGAGACTTTTTTAAATTTATTTAAAGAAACCAAAAAAAATAATATCTTGGTTATTTCATCAGGTGGAACAATCTCTATGATACTCAGGTTATTACTAAATTTACCATCTGATCAATTTGCTAATTTTCATTTTCAAATTTACAATTCTAGTTACTCAAAAATAAAAATTAATGAAAATGGAATGGCGCTTTCGCTTTTTAACTGTATTAGTCACCTAGAGATGGATCGTAATTCAGATATTATAACTTATGTCTAATTTTTCTTTCAATTAATTTTGAATAGTTTATTTCTAACTTAATTGAACAAAAAGGGAGTATAGAATGCCACTAAATATGAATAGTGAAGTTTTTATAACTTGCGCAGTAACAGGATCTGGAAGCACTCAAGATAGAAGCGAGCATGTTCCAAGAAGCCCAGAACAAATTGCAAATTCTGCAATTGAGGCTGCAAAGGCTGGGGCAGCTGTAGTACATTGCCATGTAAGAGATCCTGAAACAGGGGTTCCATCTAGAAAGGTTGAATACTACAGAGAGGTTACTGAACGCATTAGAGAAGCTGACACAGATGTGGTGTTAAACCTTACGGCAGGAATGGGTGGAGACATGGTCTTTGGTTCTACTGAATCACCATTACCGTATTCTCAAAATGGTACTGATATGGCTGGTGCTTCTGAAAGAGTAAAGCACCTAGAGGAATGTCTACCTGAGATTTGTACCCTAGATTGTGGAACGATGAATTTTGCTGAAGCAGATTACGTAATGACCAATACTCCTGGTATGTTGAGAGCAATGGCAAAAAAAATGACTGATTTGGGAGTAAGGCCTGAGATAGAAGCCTTTGATACAGGGCATCTTTGGTTTGCAAAGCAACTTGTGAAAGAAGGATTAATTGAAGATCCAGTTATGGTCCAACTCTGTATGAATGTTCCCTGGGGTGCTCCTGATGATTTGAATACCCTTTTAGCAATGGTAAATAATGTTCCAAGTAACTGGACATTTTCAGCTTTTTCTCTTGGGCGTCATCAAATGCCTTATGTTGCGGCAGCTGTTCTGTCTGGGGGTAATGTTCGCGTAGGATTGGAAGATAATATTTTTCTAGAAAAAGGAGTTCTGGCTACCAATGCTCAGCTCGTTGAGAGAGCATGTAAAATAATTACTAATCTTGGGGCAAAAATCATTGGACCCAGTGAGGTTAGAGAAAAACTTAAATTAACAAAAAGGGCGCCAAAATGAAGGTAGCAATTATAGGTGGAGGTGTTATTGGAGGCGGATGGGCTTCTAGATTTTTACTCAATGGTTATGATGTAAAGGTCTATGATCCAGATAAGGAAGCCAAGAGAAAACTGAATGCTATGTTGAAAAATGCAAAACGAAGCCTTCCATCTTTATATGACTTCGCATTGCCTGAAGAAGGTAAATTAACTTTTTGTAGCACAATAGAAGAAACTGTTCAGGGAGTTAAATGGATACAAGAAAGTGTTCCTGAAAGATTAGACATTAAACAGAATGTTTACAAAGAAATTCAAAAATTTTGTGACAGTGATGCAATTATAGCGTCTTCAACTTCGGGATTTAAGCCATCAGAATTAAACGAGGGCTCAAATAACCCAAAGCAAATACTTGTTTGCCATCCTTTTAACCCTGTTTACCTTCTTCCTTTAGTTGAAGTTGTTCCATCATTATTAACAGATAAAAACATCACAAGTGATTGTTGTAAAATTTTAAAAGACATAGGAATGAAACCGCTTCTTGTTAGAAAAGAAATTGACGCTCATATAGCTGACAGGTTAATTGAGGCTATTTGGAGGGAGGCGCTTTGGCTCGTCCACGATGATATAGCTACAACTGAGGAAGTAGATGATGCTATGAAATACGCCATGGGTCTAAGATATGCATTAATGGGAGTATTTGAGCATATGAGATTAGCTGGAGGTGAACAGGGAATGCATCATTTTTTAAAGCAGTTTGGTCCTTGTTTAAAATGGCCATGGACTAAGTTGATGGATGTTCCTGATCTCACGGATGAGTTTGTTACGAAAATTGCAACACAATCTGATAATCAAGCAAAGGGCAGATCAATTCAGGAACTTGAAATGAGCCGAGATGATACTCTCGTTGGAATACTCCGAGCATTAAGGGCAACTGAGAGAGCTGCTGGAAAAACAATTAATGAACACAATGATGATTTAAACATTGATCTTGGTCATGATGCTGAGTTGTATTTGACTGTAAAGCGTCAAATACCTCAGACATGGACAGATGTTAATGGCCACATGAATGAGACAAATTATTTAGAAGTTTGCAGTCAGGCTACTGATAAGTTTATGGAAATGATGGGAATGGATGTTGATTTTATAAAAACAAAACAAGAGAGCTATTTTACTGTTGAGACGCATATACGTCATATAAATGAAGCCAAAGAGGGGATGTTAATAATAGCAAAGACGCAAGTCTTAGAAGCATCAGGAAAAAAACTTAGACTTTTTCATAAACTTGAAACTGATAGTGGGACGTTAATTGCGACAGGAGAGCATATGCTCTTGCATGTAAGCCTTAAAACAAGAGCTTCATGTTTGCCAAGTAAAAAAATAGCTGAAAATTTAGATCACCTTT
>CAZNBI010000170.1:0-2572 GCA_964571065.1 uncultured Rhodobacterales bacterium
AATAAGCCTGCTGCAGCAAGAATTTTGTGGACTCTTAATGTAGGCTTTGCACCTTTACTCATCCAAAACTTAATTCTTTCGTCTTTTAAAGAAACTCTATTTTCATGGTCTTTTGGGACCATTGGGTCGTAGCTGCCTAATCTTTCAACAAATCTTCCATCTCTTGGACTAGATGCCTCTGCAACCACAATTCTATAAAATGGGTGTTTTTTTGATCCACCTCTTGCAAGTCTTATTTTTAACGCCATTAATTTATTCCTTTCAAATTAAAATTTATTTTTTTTTACCAAATGGAAAATTTGGCGGTAAATTTCCTAGTCCAGGTAACTTTCCAGGTAATATTCCTTTGTTTCCACCAAGCATATTTGCCATTGCATTTGGATCAATTTCACTAGGTGTAGATCCACCAGGCAAACCTCCTCCAAATAAACTCTTTAAAAGACCCCCAGCGCCCTGTTTACTCATTTTTTTCATTACTTTTGCCATTTCCATATATTGCTTAACAAGACGATTTACTTCTTGAACAGATGTGCCTGAGCCAAAAGCAATTCTTTTTCTTCTGCTTGCATTAAGTAAATTAATATTTTTTCTCTCTTTGGATGTCATTGATAGAATAATCGCTTCTTGATGAGAAATAACTTTGTCATCCATATTTGCTGTTGCCATCTGTTTTTGCAATTTGCCAAATCCTGGTAGCATTCCCATCAAGCTATTCATGCCACCCATTTTTTTAATTTGTCTTAACTGCTTAAGAAGATCATTCATTGAAAACTGACCTGAAGTCATTTTCTTCATCATTTCTTCAGCATCTTCTTTTTCAATTGCCTCCTCAGCTTTTTCTACTAAACCGACAACGTCTCCCATACCAAGAATTCTTCTTGCAAATCTATCAGCACTAAATAATTCAATTTCTTCCTGTTTTTCTCCAACTCCTAAAAATTTTATTGGACACTGAGTTATATGCCTCATGGAGATTGCCGCACCGCCTCTTGCATCACCATCAGCCCTCGATAGGACAAGTCCTGAAATATTAACAGCTTCTTTAAATGCTTTTGCTGTGACCACTGCATCTTGACCAGTCATAGCGTCAGCAACTAAAAGAATTTCTGAAGGTTTGCTAATTGAGGTTATTTCCTTGAGCTCACTCATAAGAACAGTGTCAATTGACTGTCTACCAGCTGTATCTAGAATCAAGACATCTATACCTTGAATTTTTGCAGCAGCTGTTGCTCTTTTAGTGATAGATGCCGGAGTATCACCTTCAACTTCAGGAAGCACAGCAACCTCAGCCTGTTCACCAAGAATTCTAAGTTGTTCTCTAGCAGCGGGTCTGTATGTATCTAAAGAGGCTAAAAGAACTTTTTTATTTTTCTTGGTTTTAATCCAAAGAGCTAGTTTACCAGCAGTTGTTGTTTTTCCGCTACCTTGAAGGCCAGCTAAAAGTATTGTTACCGGAGGTGAGTGGTCTATATTTAAATTTGCATCTTCATCATTTCCTAACAAAGTAACTAGCTCATCGTGAACAACTTTAATCACCATTTGCCCAGGAGTTATAGATCTAAGTACTTCTGTACCAACCGCTCTTTTGCGAGTATTTTCTAAAAAAGTTTTTACAGCTTCAATAGCGACATCAGCTTCTAATAGCGCTTTTCTTACATCACCTAAAGCACTGTCTACATCTTTTTCAGATAATGCACCACGGCCTTTCAGTTTATCAAAGACTGATCCTAGCTTTTGAGTAATATTTTCTAACAACTATTTCACCTATTAAGACTAATAATTTAAATAATAAACAAGCTAAAAAAACGCCCGTGCCTGAAACTCAGGGACGCGCGTGGCCCGTTAAGACCTGTTAATTTTAATAATTGTTGAATTATTTAGTAGATCTTTAGTTTAATATTCAAAAATAGTCAAGAAAAGTGTAATTAGATACTAACTCTAACTTAACTTTGAGCTTAAAATAAAGTATATGGCAGGAATGGTAAATTTTACGAAAATGCATGGAATAGGAAATGATTTTGTTATCATTGATTGCCGTGATGGTATTGAGTTAAACAAAATTGTGGCAAAAAAAATTGCAAACAGAAGGTTTGGAATAGGTTGTGACCAGATAATATTACTTAAAAATCCATTATTAGGCAATGACATCTTATTAGAATTTATTAATAATGATGGTTCGTTATCTTCAGCTTGTGGTAATGGAACAAGATGCGCAGCAAAGCTTATATTCATAGAAAATTCAACAAATAAAATCAACATTGAGACAAACGCAGGGATATTAGAAGCGTGGAAAGATAATAACTCAAATTTGATTTCAGTTAATATGGGTAAACCAAATTTTATTTGGAATGAAATACCATTATCTAAAAATATTGATCATACAAATGTTGATTTAGGATTTGAGAAAGGCAATAATGCTTTTTGTTTGTCAATGGGTAACCCTCATGCTGTGTTTTTTGTAGATAGTGTTGAAAGTGTAAATGTTTCTTTGGTTGGCCCAAAGTTTGAAAATCATCCTATTTTCCCTGAAAAAGCTAATATTTCATTCGCAGAGGTCAAATCTAAGTCAAAA
>CAZNBI010000171.1:0-2516 GCA_964571065.1 uncultured Rhodobacterales bacterium
TAAATAAATTTGTTAAGTAAACACTTCCAGTTGCTTTCCTGCATTGATCACAATGACAATTTTGTATAACAAGAGGGTCAGAATTTGATTTATAATTAACTGAACCACAAAGACAACTTCCACTAAATATGCTCATAATAACTCCTGTAACTTTTATAATTAGGTTTATCAGAAAAAATATTTGAGAGTAAGATATTTTCGATTAGTATGTTGATTAGGAGAAGAATTTGATAAGAAATCTTAATTTTACAATCGATGAATCTTTAAATAATCAGAAAAAAATTGGACTAATTGTACTTGCGTCTGACTATACAATTGATGAAGAGTTTAGAAAGTTATTTCCAATTGCTAATTTAGATTACTATCAGGCAAGAATTGAGAATTCTCCCATAATCACACCAGAGACTTTGAGCGCGATGAAATTAAAAATTAGCTCTACGCTGAAACTGATTTTGCCTGGTGATAAATTAGATATAGTTGGGTATGGATGTACATCTGCTACTGTAGTTTTAGGAGAAGAAGAAATTTTTAGTTCTATCAAGTCTGTACATCCTCATGCAAAGTGCACAACACCAATATCAGCTGCTTTAAAAGCTTTTGAAATCTTTGATGTAAAAAATATAGCTGTAATTACACCATACACTGAGAATGTTAATATTTATATTTCAGAATACATTAAAAAATCTGGTTATAATATTTCAGCATTTGGTTCGTTTAATGAGAAACGGGACCCGGTTGTGGCATCTATTGATAGCAATAGTATTATTACTGGAGTAAAAGAAACAATTAAAGATAAAAAAATTGATATGGTTTTTATTTCGTGCACAAGTATAAAGTTTATAGATTTTGTCCCCCAGTTAGAAAAATTGATAGGAATACCAGTCACAACATCTAACCATGCCATGGCTTGGCATTGCATGCGATTAGGAGGAGTAAAGAATACATTACCTAATCTCGGACAGTTGTTTTTGAAATAAAGTGGATAATTACAATGGATGCTGACTATATTATAAATTATTTAGACTTAACAGAGCACCCTGAGGGAGGGTGGTTTAAAGAAACTTTCCAATCAAAAGAGACTTCAAATGGCAGATCGAATCTTTCAATGATTTACTACTTGTTAAAGGAAAATGAAAATTCACACTGGCACAGAGTGACAGACGCTGATGAAATATGGCTCTGGCATTTAGGAGACCCTTTATTGCTTTCCTATTCTGATGAACGATCTACAAAAGAAATTACTCTTGGTCCAGATTTAAATAATAATGAAGAACTTCAAGCAGTCATTCCTAAATCTATTTGGCAAAAGGCAAAATCAAACGGAGCATGGTCTTTAGTAAGCTGTGTGGTGGCGCCAGCTTTTTCTTTTGATGGATTTGAAATGGCTAAAAAAGGATGGGAGCCAAAAGCATGAGCAAAAATCATGAAGAACAAGATAAATTAATGATGAATACAATGTATTGGTGGGGTATCCCGTCATTCTTCAAATGTAATTTTCAGGAAAATATTGAAAATACTGATATTGCATTCGTTGGAGTGCCACATTCTACAGGGAATGGTACCACTGAGAGAGACCAGCATTTGGGCCCAAGGGCTGTGAGACATGTTTCAGGTAGTTTGCGCAGAGTTCACATGAAGTATGAATTTTCTCCGTGGGAAGTAGCAAGAATAAATGACCTTGGTGATGTTCCATTGCCAGAAGCAAATAACAATGAAGCTTGTATAAGAGATATTTCAAATTTCTATAAGAAACTATCAGACAGTCAAGTTAAACCAGTTTCAATAGGAGGAGACCACTCCATAACAGGTGGCATACTTAGAGGGATATCTGGAAAAGGTTCAAAACTCACTGACGGGCAATCAGTTTCACTTTTGCATATTGATGCCCATACAGATACTTTTGACAATCTAGATCATTTTTTAGGAGCTAGGGACAGTGCAGCTCATTGGGCTAGTTTTTGTGTTAGAGAAGGTCTTATTAATGCTGAAACGTCAATTCAAGTTGGTTTAAGAGGCAATACTAGAACATTGGACTGGCTTAAACCTAGTTATGATTTAGGATATAAAGTTGTTACTATGGATGAATATAAAAAACTGGGTTTAGACCAAACAGTTGAGAAAATTAAATCAACACTTGGAAGCAAGCCTGTTTATATTACTTTTGATCTGGATTGCTTAGATCCAACAATTGCTCCTGCTGTATCAAATCTCGAGCCAGGTTGTAATGGTTTTTCAATAGATGAGGCAATTTCTCTTATTCAAGCGGTAAAAGGATTAAATGTAATTGGTGGTGACATTGTTTGCTTGATGCCAACAAAAGATAATCCAAATAACATTACGTCCATGGTTGCGGCGTCTGTTGCATTCGAAATCATGTCTCAAATAGCATGGAATATTAAATAAATACTAAATTAATTTATATTACTTTAGTTTTCTTAAATTCTGAAATTTCATTTTCAGTGTAGCCCAACTCTCTCAGTATTTCATTATTGTGTTCACCAATTGAAGGGGGAGGG
>CAZNBI010000172.1:0-2514 GCA_964571065.1 uncultured Rhodobacterales bacterium
TAATCGGAGGAGGTTTATCAAATATAGAAAGAATTTATACTGATGTACCAAAAATTTGGAGCAAATGGATTTTTTCTGGAAGAGCAGAAACAAAAATATTAAAAGCGATGCACGGTGACTCAAGTGGTGTACGTGGAGCTGCTTGGCTCAATAAAGATTAACATGTATTATTATTTACAGATGAAATCTTTTTAAGAATTGATATGATTGAAAAGTCCCCGTAATCTATAATATACTCTAATATAACACCATTTTCTTGTAATTTAGCTGATACAGTATATTCAGGTCGATCTAATTCTAGTGTTGGTTTGTAATAAGCTAAATATACTGGCCAATAATAATCTTGAATAAGAATACTATTAAAATCACTATTTTTTTGAGGCGTTAAAGGGCCAATAATAGCTGAAACTACGTTATAAGTGTCTTGTAACTCAGATCCTAAAAATATATTTGAATTATAAACTTTCTTATTTTGTTTAGCAGCAGTGATTATATTTTTTAGTTGCATAATAGGAAATTCAATTTTTTCATCTAGTATAATTTGATATTCTTTATCTGAAATATAAACAGCAATATTGTCTTGAATATTTTTAGAGATGTTTGCAAAACCAAAAAAATTACTTGTATTTTGATCATTAATTTTTTCTGTTAGATCAAATTGATATGATTTACCTGAAAAAGTTTCAAATGTTGCCCACTTTGAAATTAGTTTACTTTCAACATTATCTTGTAATTGAAAATTCACCATAAGGTCTTCCTCAGAATCCCAACCACTACATTCTTCTTTTAAAGTATAAATTGATTTACCTTCAATACCGTAAATTCCAGAACTTTGTGTACTTTCATATAATGAGAGTATATATTCAGCCTTGTGGGCTTCTATAGCTAGACAGTTAAGAGAAAAAGAAAATAAAAATAGTAAAAAAAACCTAATCATCACTTTTAAAAAAAATAACCCACTTTATTATAAGTTAATGGAAAAAGTTATTATTTCAAATAATGAATTAATTAATAATTTAAAGCTAATCGAAAATGAAAATTATATTGCAATAGACACAGAGTTTATTCGCGACACTACATATTTTTCCAAACTTTGCTTGATACAAGTCGCCTCCAAAAAACACAACTTTATTATTGACCCATTAGCTGCAGGTCTTGATCTATCATTATTTTGGAATGTCTTGAATAATAATTCAATCCTTAAAATATTTCATTCTGGTAGACAGGATTTAGAAATATTTTACAATATTTTCGGTAAATTACCGTCTCCTATTTATGATACACAAATAGCTGCAATGGTATGTGGTTATGGAGACCAAATAAGTTATGAACATTTAGTTTTTGATTTGTTAGGAATAAAAATTGATAAGTCTTCAAGAGTATCCAATTGGTCGTACAGACCATTATCAAATAAGCAAATTTCTTATGCATTATCAGATGTAACGCACTTAGTTAATTTATACATAATTCTTGAAAAAAAAATATCAGCAAACAAAAGAGAAAATTGGATTGAAGAAGATATTACAAATCTATCTAATATTGAAAATTACAAACTTAAACCAGATGAAGCTTGGAAAAAAATAAAATTTAAGTCATTCAAAGGTGAAAGTATGAATAGATTAAAACATTTAGCTGAGTGGAGAGAGAATCTATCAATCAATAGAAACGTGACAAAAAATAAAATTGCCAGGGATGAGGTACTGTTAGAAATTGCTTCAAATGATCCAAAAAATATAAATGATTTTAAAAGAATTAGAGGCTTAAAATTAGATAACAATAAAAAAACTATAGATGAAATTTTACTGATTTTAGAAAAAGCCCGTAAAGTACCAAAAGAATTATGGCCGGTAAACAAAATACCAAAGAAAAATAAAATAAATAAACCAGCTGTTTTGGAATTATTAAAAGTTCTTTTAAAGCATGTATCAGAAGAAAATAAAGTAGCTCCAAAACTTATTGCAAAACAAATAGATCTTGAGATTATTGCATCTGGAGAAAAGAATAATTTAAAATTATTCCAAGGATGGAGGTATGAAATTTTTGGAGGGCTTGTCGAGAATTTGATTGAAGGCAAAATAGCAATAAAAATCCAAAATGGAAAATTATTAATTTTAAAAAATATTTAATCTTATAATTTAGAGGTGCTTAATTGCTTCCTTGATAATATTTTTTGATATAGCTTTTTTATGCTGCAACGCTAAATTATCAACCCTGTCCACTATTCTAACTATCGATGAGTATGATCTTTCAATTCTTTTGGAAATATATTCAATCTGTTCACTATCTAAAGATAATTGCCTGTCTGCAAATTGCTTCATAAGTATTTTTTTTATTAAAAAATCATCAGGTAATTTAATTTCTATATTTGTAAAAGAAGTAAATCTAGAAATTAAATCCTTAGTTTTCCATTTAAGTTTTAAAGGATCCGAATTACAGGTTATCAATAAGGATAAACGAGAAGATTTAATTTCATTTATAAATTCAAATAATAAATTTTCAGGCCAGTTTTTATTT
>CAZNBI010000173.1:0-2498 GCA_964571065.1 uncultured Rhodobacterales bacterium
ACCCTGATCCAAAATCAAAATGTGAGTGGTGCGTTCCACCAGCTACATGGCATGCGATACGCTCTTTAATTGCTAGCTTAGCTGTAAGAAGGGTTCCATTTACAGCTAAAAATGAACGGTTAGAAAGTTCTGGTGACCACTTAAGCCCAAGCCTTCGTTCTTCTGCTGGATCTAATGTTCCATTTGAAATTTTATCAATGTAGTTCCTATCATGAACTCTAAGCAGATCCTCAATAGAAGCCTTTTCAGGATAAAAAATATTTGCATATTCAGAAAGTCCACTTTTTTTAAGTTCACTTAATAAATCTGAAAATTTACTTGAAGTAAATTTATGATTTTTAGGCAATGGAATATCGTACAGTGGATGAGTAACCCAGCTAATTTTTTTCATTAAATGCTATAATCTCCAAATATTTACAATATTTAATATTCTTAAATTTAATATCTTGATTGAAACTGACAAACTATTTTATTTGTCCAATTATTTTTTTTCTTAATTTCGGTCTTGCTGTATTTTCTCCAAGCCATATATCAATATACGAATTAGCAAATTCAATATCATCTATATTAATATTAAATTTATCTAAAGCAAAAAAAGTTAAACCTACATTTGGCCTAAATAAAAGCGCCGCTTTTTCACCTGCCTTCATGTCTTTAATTGATTTTTCCAAATATTTTTTCCATTTTTCTAGCTTGCTATTAGATAAATTTAATTTCTTTAATTCAATAATGGAGGCCCTTATTACTGATGCCTTAGAAGTGTCCCTTAAATATTCAAACTCTAATACCAAGGTTTTATTTCGATCATATATATTTGTTTCAGAAAAAAGTCTTAATTTATAAATATCCCAAATAAAAATCTTAAGAACACCTTCACCAATTAATAATGGGTTTTTTAATTTTTCATTCCACCAATCTTTTCCTTGGGAAACTGGAATAAAAAAAACAATCTGAATAATTATTAAAAAAAATAGAGTTTTTATATTATTTAACATATTTTTTATTCGAAATATTGGTTTATAGCTCAGCATATAATTAATTCTAAATTGGTAATTTACTTACTAATCTTTTACAATTATTCTAATAAATGTTGTTATATTTTTTTTGTAATTAATTTTAAATAGTGAATTTTATGAAAGCTTTATTTTTTGGTTCAATTGGAACAATTGTTGAAACTTCAGAAATACAACGACAATCATTTAACCTAGCATTTAAAGATGCAGGATTAAACTGGTATTGGAATATTGCAACTTATTGTGATTTACTTCGAGAACCTGGAGGAAAGAAGAGAATCAGGAATTATTCAAGTAATACATTAAGTGAAAATATCGTTGATCTTATTCACTCAAAAAAAGAAGAATACTTTGAAAAATTTTTATCTGAAAGTTTATTACCTAGGGATGGCGTCACAGAAATAATTGATCTTTGTTCTAAAAGAAAAATTAAGCTAGGTTTTATAACATCTACATCTCTAAAAAACATAAACAGTATTAAAAATGCTTTAATAGGCAAGTTAGATTTCTCTTGTTTTGACATTATCACTTCAATTGAAAATGTAAAAAATCCAAAACCAGACAGTGAGGTATATGCATTTGCACTTAGTGAACTAGGTTTAGACAAAAATGATGTTTATGTTATTGAAGATACTAAAGCAAACCAATCTGCAGCAATTGAACTTGGTATTACATGTTTTTTAAATCCCGGAGAATACGCTTTAGTAGGAACAAACGATAATCCAAATTATGAAATTTCAAAAAGTATCAATTCTATTATTAACAATACTTAACTACCTATCTAAACTAAGCTGGCAGTGTGGCAATTTAGCAAAACGGCGTTCAGCAAACTTTTTATAAAATACATTTGCAATTTGTTTAATTATAGGAAAACTAACTATAAAAGATAAAATACGCCAAAATCTTAAATTTCTCCAAATTATAATAAATGCATCAACACCAACATAAATATTATTTTTATTATCTAGTACATGTAATTGCATTAATGCGTCTGATAAATTAACGTCAATCGATTTCAAATAATTTGGATTATTTGCTACATCTAACCAAGTAAATTTTTTGGGATTAGCAATCGTCTTATAGTAGTTAATCTCCTTACTACAGAGACTACATTTTCCATCATAAAAAACTGTAATCATCTTTTAACTCATTCAATTTTCTATGTTTGGCTTTCCTGCCAGAAACTCTCTTTCTCCAACTTTTAAAACTATTTGAAGTTAATTCTTTTCTCATAATTTTAATTACTTCATTTTCAGATTTCCCTGTTTTCATAAAAATCTCTTCAAAGCTTACTTTATCTGACCAAGCAAGTGAAATTACGTTATTAGAAGGTGGAAATTTTTTTTTTGTTTTCATAATTAATTCAACTTTCATTATAAATATAATATTGAAATTTACTTTTTAAATATAAATATGATATTTTAGTTGTAATTTTTTAGAGTTTTTATGAATTCAATTATTCAATCACAAGGCATCCATCATATA
>CAZNBI010000174.1:0-2494 GCA_964571065.1 uncultured Rhodobacterales bacterium
AATTCTGTTGAAGAGACACCCATCCGCTCGAATTCATAAGGCATAAAACTAAAAGTTGAAAAAAATATTGCTGTTTGGGTTGCTCCCAAAATTGTAAAATTTAAAAAGGTTTTATTAGAAATTACTTTATAATATGAATTTAATATTTCTGAGTTAGAAAATTTTTCAAAATTTAACGGTTTTGTTTCTGGAATAAACTTCAGTGTACATAAAAATAGAAAAAGGCCAAAAATACTTAAAGTAAACATTGAACCTCTCCAACCGATTGTGTCAGCAATTATTCCACCTGAAATAAGAGCAACATTAGGAAATATAACCATAACAGCAGTTATGAAAGATAACTTTTGTGCTGCCTCTTCTCTTTGAAAACTGTCATTAACTATTACTCTAGCCATTGACAAACATGCTGCAGCGCCAAGTCCTTGAATAATTCGCATCAAAATCAAAAACTCAATATATGGAGAAATTATTGCTAACAACCCCCCAATTGAATAAAGAAAACCACCAAAAATAATAATTGGTCTTCTTCCAAGTTTATCTGACAATGTCCCAAAAAGCAGTTGTCCAATCGCTACAAAAAATATAAATGAAGTTAAAATTAATTGTGTCTTATCCGCAGAAGCTTCAAAATTTGATTTAATCATAGTTAATGAAGGCGTAATTAGCGTCATGCCTATAACTGAACCTGCATTAGCTAATGCTAAAATGACTATTGCAAAACGATTTAAAGACAAAATTTAACTTTCAGCAAAAATTAAAAGAAAACATTTAAAGTGCTACTTTTAAAGAGCTTTTTTAATTTAACAAGTTATTAATTTTAAAGAGCTTCACTTATAACTGAGACAAGACTTTGAGCTATTTTTACATCATTATCTGAATACCATGATTCTTCATGTAGTAAGTTAACAGATCCCTTAATATTATCCCCCGATTTTACTGGTATAATTAAAACTGAACTGCATCCTAATTTTTCAATTAAGTCAAAATCTGAAAATGAGTTTTTAATATCTTGAGAATTATATCCTATGTATACAATGCCCTTTTCAAGGACCTGAACTTGCCAAAAATTTCTAATTACATCTTTTTTGCCTTGTAATGGGTATTCTTTAGGATTGCTTGTGTATATCCTCTCTAATTTAGAATTAATTTTATCAAACTTCAAAATTGTAAAAAGTTTATGGCCGATAAAATCATTTAATATTTTATTTAGTGAATTAAATATTAAACCGCTATCTTTGTTTAATGCTTTAAGCTTTTGTAAATATGCAATTTTTTTATTTATTTTAATTGTATTAATTATTTTTGACATATATTAATTAATATTACAAACATATCCATTTTTAATAACATTTCTTAAATATTTTTTTGGATCTGTTAATACCTTAATATCATCTACAGGATTTTTATTTAATACTATAAGGTCAGCAAAAAATCCTTCATCAATCTGACCAATTTCTTTTTCCAAATTGAAAAGTTTAGCTGCATTTATTGTAGCTTGCTGTATTAATTGAAGTGATGGGATTACTTTAGATCTGAGTGTAAATTCTTCAAGTTGATGCGGATGCATTATGCCCAATAGATCAGTTCCATAAACAATTTGAACATTTTTTTTGTACGCTAGTTCTAAAGCGTCTATTCCTGCATCAAGCACTTCATATGTTTTATTAACCAGATCTTGAGATAACCCTGCATCAACGCCTTGTTCAATTAAAGCTTTATAAATTATTAAGGTAGGAACTAAAAATGCGTTATGATTAATTAATAAGTCTACACTCTCAGTATTCAGAAGATTGCCATGCTCAATTGACTTCACACCACATTTAATCGCTCTATTTATTGCCCTAGCAGTGTAAGCATGAGCCATTACAGGAATATTTGCAGCGTTAGCCTCATTAACGATGGCTTTAATTTCTTCTTCGCTGAATTGAGTTGATGTTATTCTGTCAGTTGGAGAGGACACACCACCTGATGCCATGATTTTTATATGTGTGGCTCCTCTACGTATTTCTTCTCTTGAGGCCCTTAAAACTTCTGGCAAACCATCACATATATGGCCTAAACCAGCACAACAAAAACATTGATGCAAACTATTTTCACCAGGGCCTCGCATATCCCCATGCCCTCCAGTTTGTGAAAGAGCATGCCCACAATAAAGTAATCTCGGCCCACTAGTTGGGTTTTCAGAAATATGCTTAGCTAATCCCCAATCAGCACCACCTGCATCCCTGACTGTTGTAAATCCTCTTGATAGCATGCCCCTCAATATTTCCAATGCTTTAATCCCAACGTAAAATGGAGATGTATTTTTTAATCTAGCAAAATCAGCAGTAAATGCAGTAACGTGAACATGTGCGTCACATAGACCTGGCATAACAAAATCACCTTTTAAATCAATTGATTTAACAGAGTTATCTTTAATTCCATTTTTCCCAATTTCTTGAATAATACCATTCTCAATACGGATATTTTGAAGACTTGTATTTCCTGTTGAAAC
>CAZNBI010000175.1:0-2479 GCA_964571065.1 uncultured Rhodobacterales bacterium
CCAGATAAGAAAGCCCCGTCTCCACTTATGAGTATTACATTTGACTTTGGATTTGTATTTTTTGCAGAAATTGCAAAAGAAACGCCCACACCTAACATACTAAATGTTCCAGGATGAAGAATACCTCCTAATTTTTTGCCTTTCCACCCAGCAATATTTATTGCTATTTCTGACCAAAAATGTGTATTGCCACCATCAATAACCAACCAGTCATCTTCATCCATAACTTCCTGAACATCTAAACTTAATTGAAGAGGGTGTATCTTTTCACCCTTTAACTTAGCTTCACTAGTTTCCTTTTCTAATTCATTAAGTGACCTTTCTACCCATTCTTTTCTCTTAAGTTTATTCAACTCAAACCAATTCTTACTTAATTTCCATTTGCCATTTTTTTTCAAATCAAGCAAAGCATTAAAAAAAGGCTCTGGGTCAGATAATAGCAATATATCTGCAGCCCTATTAAATTCAATTTCTTCATGAGAGCCATTTACGCAAATCAACTTTGTAGTGTCCGGAAACAAAGGAGGATTTCCAAAGTTCATTTGATTATCTAACCTTCCACCTACCATTAGAACTAGATCAGATTCATGCAAAGCAAATTTGGATGGTGGGTATTGATGAATGTCTGCTAAGCCCATATATGCGTTAGCCTCTTCTCCCAAAAGTTTTTGATGATAGGGTATATTAAAGATAGGTATTTTTAATTCGTCTCCAACTTTCTCTAATCTTTTTTCATTTTTTGACCACCAAACTCCATGTCCACCTATCAGAATAGGTTTTTCAGCATTTAAGCATAAGTCTTGGATTTTTTGTAATTGATTTGGATCAGGCCAGGCTTTGGCTAATGGCATGACTGACTGACGAAATGGTCTCTCTTGAAGTCCAGTATCTTCATTATAAGATGAAAACATAATGTCAACTGGAACACTTAAATGAACAGCTCCTGGATAGCCATTTGTGGCTATCTTATAAGCTTTATCTACAAATTCTCTTATTCTGTTCCCATCTGTAATACTAGCGCTATATTTAGTTAAAGGAGCAGCAATTGAGACGTCATCAATTTCTTTAAACCCACCTGATCCCTGTCTTTTAAGTGTGCTTGATCCAGTTATAAATATTATGGGAGAACGCTCACCCCAAGCTTCCATCATTGAAGGGACAGCATTTGCAAAACCCTCAGGGCCAACTAAACAAACAGATGGCTTTCTAGTAATTCTCGTATGGCCATCTGCTAAGTGTCCAGCAATCTGTTCATGCGGGCAATTAATAACACTTACTTGACATTCCATGAAACCCTCTAGTGCTGGATTACAAAAACCTCCAGATAGTGTAAATACATTTTCAATACCTTTATCGCGCAAGGCACGTGCTATTAGAGATCCACCCCTGATTTTTTTCTCACTACTCATAAAATCCTTACTTGCAACCCTAAGTTTAAACTATCCATAACTAATATTTTCAAGTAAATTTTTTGATAATATCTTTCGTGAAACATTTTTAATATCCGTTAATCCTACCAACCCTAAAGCAGTGCTTAACTCGTTTTCAATAATTTGTAATATTTTGATTAAGCCAGGATGACTATCTGCCCCAACACCATACATTAATGGTCTACCAATCATTACAAAATTTGCTCCTAATGCGAGCGCTTTTAAAATATCACTGCCACTTCTAATTCCACTATCAATAATTAATGGAAATTTATTACCAACAGCTTGCCGAATTTTTGGCAAAGCATTTATGGAAGGTGGAGCACAATCTAATTGGCGACCACCATGATTGGATATATAAATTGCGTCTACACCGTAATTTTTAATTTTGATTGCGTCATCTTCATTCATTACTCCTTTAACAATCAAATGTCCTTTCCATTTGTCCCTTAACATTTTAAGAGTGTTCCAGTCGATTTTACCTCTACTTTCACCTCTAACAAACCTCTTGCCAGATTTCGAAGTTACATAATTCATATTTGTGGGAGCGCCATGATAAAGAGTTCTTAATGACCAGTTAGGATGAGTTGCAAAGTCAATAAAATTTTTAATACTCATTTTAAAAGGTATATCAAAGCCATTTCTATTGTCTCTTGATCTTCTTGCAAGGATTGGTACATCTACGGTTAAAATAATTGTTTTATATCCACAATCTTGAGCTCTATTTAGCAAATCCACAACAAAATCTTCATCTTGGCCAATGTATAATTGAAACCATGCAAGACCATTAGATAACTCATATATTTTTTCTAAACTAGTTGAAGCCGCCATAGACGAGCAAATAGGAATATTATTTTTAATTGCTTCTTTTGCAAGCATTGTATCTGTATTTGGCCAAGTAAGATTGCACATTCCCATAGGTGCAAAACCAAATGGTAAACCATATTCAGAATCTAGAAGTTTAGTTTTTAGAGATCTTTCTTCTACGTTTATTAAAACTCTTGGTTCAAGTTTAATATTCTCATATGCTTTGTTGTTATTAATTGACA
>CAZNBI010000176.1:0-2477 GCA_964571065.1 uncultured Rhodobacterales bacterium
TATTTTCCCTGAAAAAGCTAATATTTCATTCGCAGAGGTCAAATCTAAGTCAAAAATAAAAATGAAAGTATGGGAAAGAGGTGCAGGACAAACTGCGGCATGTGGAAGTGGAGCGTGTGCTGTAGCAGTTGCAGCAAAACAACTATCCAAAATTGATAATAATTGTGAGATAATTCTTGACGGTGGTATCTTGAATGTAAAAATTCTTGATGATGGAAGTATAGTTTTAGAAGGGTCAACTGAAATTTCGTTTCAAGGTACATTTGGTGAAAGAATTAACAAGTTAATTAAATCTAATTAAATTTCCATGAAAAAAATTACAAAAAAAAATTCAGTTAAAACGTTTGGTTGCAGACTAAATTTATTAGAAAGTGAGTTAATAGAACAAAGTCTAGATTCTTCTGAGAAGAATATTTTGGTTGTAAATACCTGCGCAGTAACCAATGAAGCAGAAAAACAAGCAAAACAATATATTAGAAAAATATCAAAGGATAATCCAGATCTGAAAATAGTTGCTACTGGGTGCTCTGTACAAACAAGGCCTGAAGAATGGTCTAAAATGCCAGAGGTTTACAAAATTTTTGGAAATACAGAAAAATTGAAAGTGGAGACATGGAAAAATTTAAACAATAATAGATCTGCATTTACTGATATAATGAAAGAAACTGAGACAAACCCTTTTTTTGTTCCAGGCTTTAAAGAAAGAACAAGGGCTTTTCTTCAAATACAACAAGGCTGTGACCATAGGTGTACTTTTTGCATTATACCTTTTGGCCGTGGAAACAGCAGAAGTGTTGATATTGATAGTATTATAAATAATGCTCAAAAGTTAATTGATTATGGTCACAAAGAAATAGTTTTGACAGGAGTCGATATTACTAGTTGGGGAAAAGACCTTCAAAATAGCCCTAGTTTAGGTTTTTTAGTTAAAAATATTTTAAAAAAAGTCATAGGTCTAAAAAGGCTCAGACTATCAAGCATTGATCCGGCAGAAATAGATTATGATTTAATGGACGCTCTCTCATCCGAAGATAAATTGATGCCACACCTGCATCTATCTATTCAACATGGAAATGACCTAATACTGAAGAGAATGAAGAGAAGACATTTAGCAAGAGATGTTGAAAGATTTGTTGAACAAGCAAGAAAAAATAGGCCAGGAATTGTTATAGGTGCTGATCTAATTTCTGGTTTTCCAACAGAAACTAAGGAAGCTCATAAATCTTCTTTAAAGTTAATTAGAAACTTAGAAATTTGTTGGGGGCATATTTTCCCTTTTAGTCCAAGAACTGGGACACCAGCTTCAAAAATGCCACAAATCGATGTCAAGGTCAGGAAAGAAAGAGCAAAAGAGCTTAGAATAGAGTGTAAAAAAATTTCGTCTAGCTGGAAAAAAAATCAAATAGGAAGTTTTGCGAATGTCCTTATGGAAAGTGAAAGTCAAGGACATTGTGAACACTTTTCTAATGTAAAATCAAATGTTAAACTTTCTAAAGGAAGTATTCATAAGCTAAAAATAACAAAAATTGATAATGATTATCTAGTTGGAAATTTATAAGAAAGTTTAAAATGAATTGGTTTAAAAGACTTACTGGTGGCCTTAATAAAACAGCTTCTGGAATAAAAAAAAGTATAGGGAGTATTTTTAAAGGTAACAAATTAGATGTAAGCAAATTAGAAAGCTTAGAGGATCAATTGATTGCATGTGATATTGGTATAGATATTTCGGAAAAATTAGTAAAAGAGTTAAAGTCAGAAAATTTAAATTCAGAATCATCTGAAGAAGAAATATTAAAAAAGTTATCTGAAGGCATTGAAAAAATTCTATCTCCAGTGTCAAAGCCACTTCAAATAAAGGAGGGCAATAAGCCTCATGTAATTGTCCTTGTTGGCGTGAATGGCACTGGTAAAACCACAACTGCAGGAAAAATAGCAGCTCAACTAAAGGAACAAGGTAAAACTGTTTTATTGTCAGCTTGCGATACTTTTAGAGCGGCGGCTATAGAACAACTAGAAGTTTGGGCAAAAAGAGCTGATGTGGAAATTGTGGTTGGGGAAAATGGGAGTGATCCTGCTTCTCTTGCGTACAAGTCATTAACAAAGGCAATTGAAGAGAAAGTAGATGTTCTAATAATTGACACAGCAGGTCGACTGCAAGTTAAGAATGAGCTTATGGAGGAATTGAAAAAAATTATCAGAGTGCTTGGAAAAAAACTTGAAGGATGTCCTCATGATAGAATTATAGTACTTGACGGTGCAACTGGCCAAAACGCACATTCTCAAATGGATGAGTTTAGCAAAGCTATTGATATTTCTGGAGTAATTGTGACGAAGCTTGATGGCTCTGCAAAAGGGGGTATAGTTGTGTCCTTGGCAGATAGATTCGGTCTTCCCATTCATTCTGTTGGCGTTGGAGAAAGATTGGAAGATTTAGATCGATTTGATGCTAAAGAGTACTCTAGGGCAATAGTAGGATT
>CAZNBI010000177.1:0-2476 GCA_964571065.1 uncultured Rhodobacterales bacterium
ACATAGTATGGCTTATCAGAAATTGCATTAAAAAAACTATAAGGCGCTAAATTTCTAATTCCGTCTGAGTTCTGTGTTCCAATCCAGCCGATTGGCCTTGGCGATACAATCGCCTTGAATGGGTCATGCGGAAGATTATGATCATTTTTTTTTGTACTGTAATGCAATTTTATACCTATGATTAAAATGTGATTTTCAAATTGTATTTATCATATTACAAATTTTTATGAAGACTTTTAAAACAAAATTAAAAAGTTAGTATTTAAAGATTATTTTTGCCATTAATTTTTTAATACTAAATTTGTATAATATGATTAACTAATATTAATGTAGCTTAATATAAAAAACTGAAAGTAAAAGTTTATGTCAATTTGGGGAAGTTTAATCGGAGGATTTATTGGGTTTTCTTTTGGAGGCCCTCTTGGAATGCTTCTTGGCTCTCTTATCGGCGGCAGACTATCAAAAGTTAAATTTTCATCGCATCAAACTGGATCTACTGCACAACAACAACAGATCTTTGCTTTATCCTTAATTGTATTATCAGCAAAATTAAGTAAAGCCGATGGGCATGTTAGCAAAGAAGAAATAATCGCTGTCAAAGACAAATTAAATATTCCAAAATCTGAGATGAAGCAAGTTGGCAAGATATTTAACAAAGCCAAAGAAGAAAGTATTGGATTTGAACCTTACGCTGAGCAAATTTCAACAATGTTTAGAGGCAATCAAAATGTACTTGAGGAAGTAATAAATATTTTATTTTACGTCGCTGAAGCTGATGGTGAAGTTAGTTCCTCTGAAGAGAAAATGATTGAAGAAATTGCAAAAATTTTTGGCCTAGAACAACACCAGTATCAAAGTATAAAAGAAAGCAGAAAATCGTCTGATAAAGTAAATCCATATATTGTTTTAGGTTGCTCCCCAGATGACACACTTCAAAACATTAGAAAAAAATATATTCAATTGTCTAAAGAGCATCACCCAGATTTATTAATGAGTAAGGGCGTACCAGAAGAGGTCATTAATGAAAGTAAGAAAAAAATGCGTGCGATTAATTCTGCTTGGGATCAAATTCAAAAATTAAAATCAACCTAAACCTTTTCTAAAAACTAAAAAGGGAGAATTCCTCTTATTGAATTAATAATGGGAAGGAATTTTTGTAAAATTACTTGGAATAGTTGCATTGGACTGCTCAATAAGGGAATAAATTTTTGAATAATAAAACAAACCTTAGGTAATAGAAAATACCCGCCTAAAAGAATTAAAAATAATAACAAAAAAATTAATAAAGGATTTATTCTGCTTTTTGATTGTCTATTTTGATTATTTGTAAAAATCCTGTAAATAATCCAAATTAAATAAATGCCTAATAAAATTAAAAATATTCTAATCATAGATCAATAAATCTTTTTACTTTTAGTTACCAACTAAGTTTTTAATAATATAAACAGGGGAATTGGGTTCTAGAGGGCTGTCCCGGCCGCTTACATTCCCTTTTATATTAGATGAAAAGTCTTCATTTTTTTTGTTAAAAAAATTCATAACAACATACAAAAAAATGATAAAAAATAATCCAAAAAAAATCATTAATCCAAAACTTCTCACTTAATAACCTCTAATTACATTTACTGGTTTTTGATGACATTTCATTTTTTCTCATAGGCATACTATCTATAGTACTGAAAATATTTTCGAGAATACTTATTTCTTTTGAAAATAACTTAACGCCACCATCATAACCAACTAACCAAAATCCAAATTTATTATTAACATATGATGGAGTTTGATAATTAGAATTTTTATAATTTTCAAAAAAAATCACCTTTAGATTTCTATCATCGAATTGGCATTGGTTTTTCTTAATGTATTCATTTGTAGAATTTTTAACTTTATTATCTCCTTTTTCAAAAGAAATAATAAGCAACCTATTTTCCCACAAGTAATTTGAAAGAGATTTTTTTTCAGCCATAGCGAAGTTAACACTCATAAATAGATAAAAAATGAATAAAAAGATTAATTTTTTAATCATAAAAATAAATAAGAATTTAGATATAATATTAAATAAATAATGTTTATAGCTTTTCAATTCTGATGGAATTAGTTGACCCCTCTAAACCAAAAGGCATTCCAGATACTACTATAATACTATCACCACTTGACGCTAAATCTAATTCCTTAATTTTTTCTATAGACTTTGACAAACACTCCTCGAATTCACCTTCGCTAATAAATAAAGCTTTAATTCCCCAAATCAAATTCAATCTTCTCCTTACTGAGCTATCAGGTGTTGCTGCCATAATTGCCATTTTCGGTCTTTCACGCGCAATTCTGATTGCAGTGTTACCTGTTTTAGTGAAACCTAAAATCAATTTAGCGTTAATTTTTTCAGACAAATCAACCGTAGCTTGAGCCACAGCGTGATAGTTAGATTCCTCAATATCTAACTTACTTGGCCCGTCATTTGGAAATTTTTTAATAT
>CAZNBI010000178.1:0-2451 GCA_964571065.1 uncultured Rhodobacterales bacterium
TAATAGGCTTCAAACTCTCACCTGTATTATGGCAAAAATTACCTGGAGCCAAGTCCGCAGGAAGAGTTCAATCAGTTGCTCTAAGATTAATTTGTGAAAGAGAGTTTGAAATTCAATCTTTTGTTCCAGAAGAGTACTGGACTGTTGAAAGTAATTTAAAAAATAATGCTGAAGAGAGTTTGCAATCAAGACTAGTTTCTCTTAAAGGAAAAAAATTAGATAAATTAAGCTTAAAGAGTGAATCTGACGCAATTGAAGCAATAAGATGTATTGAAAATTCAGATTTAGTTGTAAAAAATAACGAAGAGAAAAAAGAATTTAGAAATCCAAAGCCGCCCTTTACAACGTCTACACTACAACAAGAGGCAAGTAGAAAACTAAACTTTTCAGCATCTAGAACGATGAAAGCAGCTCAAAAGCTCTATGAAGGGCTTAATGTGGGTTCTGAAACCACTGGACTTATAACTTACATGCGCACAGATAGTGTCCAATTATCTAAAGAAAGTGTGAATGAAATTCGAAAAAAGATAGTTTTAGATTATGGAAACAAATATTGCCCTGAAAAATTAAAAGTTTATAAATCTAAGGTTGCTAATGCACAAGAAGCACACGAAGCCATAAGACCAACATCAGTAAATAGAAATCCTAAAGAAATAAAATCTTTCTTAAGTGAAGACTGCTTTAAATTATACGATTTAATCTGGAAAAGAACAGTTTCATCACAGATGTCTTCGGCTATACTAAATAAAACTATTATTGATATTGAGAGTGCTAATACTTCTGACATAAAAAATCATGTTGTACTAAGAGCTAATGGTTCAAGGGTTTTTTTTGATGGTTTCCTTAAAATCTACAGTGAGGGCGTAGATGAAAAAAATGAAAATGAAATCGAAGATAACTTGTTACCAAAAGTCTCTATTGGAGAAAAACTTGATGTTATTAAAAATTTAAAGGATCAACATTTCACTCAACCACTGCCACGATACACTGATGCAAGTCTTATAAAAAAACTTGAAGAATTAGGTATAGGAAGACCGTCAACATATGCAAGTATATTAGAGAAACTACAAAATAGAGGCTATGTTTTCAAAGAGGGTTCTAGATATTTTGCAGATGACAGAGGGAGAATTGTAACTAGTTTTTTAGAAAATTATTTTGAGCAATATGTTGAATACTCATTTACTGCTGAACTGGAGAAAAAACTAGATTTAGTATCTGAAGGAAAATTAGATTGGAGAAAATTACTTGAAGAATTTTGGGAAAATTTTAAGATTGCTATTAATAACACAACTGAAATACAGCGAACTGAAGTAATTGAAAAAATAGATTTAGCTCTAGAAAACCATTTTTTTAATCAAAATGAAAATGGCACTATAGATAGGGAATGTCCGACATGCTCAAATGGAAAGTTATCACTTAAGATTGGGAAATTTGGTTCATTTATAGCTTGCTCCAATTATCCAGATTGTAAATACTCAAGGAAATTATCCGAACAGAATATCGATGAAAATGAAATGAGATTTGATGGGGAAAAATCTTTTGGTATTGATCAAACTACAAATGAAGAGGTTCTTTTAAAAAAAGGGCCTTACGGTATTTATTTACAACTTGGCAATGACAAAAAACCCAAAAGGACAAGTATACCCAAACTTATAAAAGTTGAAGACCTTAACTTAGAAACAGCTTTATCACTGTTAAGTTTGCCAAGAGATCTTGGTAAACCCCCTGGAGAAGATAAATCAATTTATGCTGGGATTGGAAGATTTGGTCCATATTTACGATTTGGCACAACTTATGTTTCTCTTCCACATGATCATACAGTGCTTACAATTGGATTGAACCATGCTAATGATTTAATGCAAGAAAAATTGAGTAAATCCCCTCCCATAATTAATCTTGGAGAACATCCAGATGGAGGTCAAATTGAAATTAAATCTGGTCGCTTTGGTTCCTATGCACAGTATAAAAAATTGCGCGCTAGCATACCCAAGAAACAAAATTTAGATGATTTTACACTTGAGATGGGAATTGAGTTAATTAATGAAAAAGGCAAGGAACCTAAAACCAGAACTTCTCGATCAAAAAAATAGAAAAATCAATATATTCGACTTGACTATTATAAGAATATATAAGATATAAATTCCAATTGGAGTTACTTATGGCAAAACCTGCAACAATACAAATTAAACTTGTTTCTACTGCTGATACAGGTTTTTATTATGTAACAAAAAAAAATCCTCGTACAAAACCAGAAAAATTAGAGTTTAAAAAATACGACCCTAAAGCTCGTAAACATGTAATTTTTAAAGAAGCAAAGATTAAATAAATAATGAAAAATACCAATATCAATCTTGGTATTGATTTGGGTGGAACAAAAATTGAAATTGCTGCTTTAGACTTTAGTACAAACAATATTATATATAGGCACAGAATTCCCTCACCTCAAAATGT
>CAZNBI010000179.1:0-2434 GCA_964571065.1 uncultured Rhodobacterales bacterium
CCATTACAATTTTTGGAACAAAAGATGATACGTCACCTCCTAAAGAGTGAATCTCCTTAACAAACCTTGAAGCAACAAATTGTTGATTTTCTGACGCCATTAAAAAAATTGTTTCAAAATCGCTTGATAAACGCGTGTTGATACCTGCCATTTGAAACTCATATTCAAAATCAGAAAGCGCTCTTAATCCCCTTAGGACAGCTACAGCTCCTACGTCAATCACATGATCAACAAGTAAACCTTTAAATCCTCTAATTTCAATTTTATCTAAGTTTTTTTCATTTGAAATCACATCTGATATAATTTTAATTCTTTCATCCAAATTAAAAAGAGCACTTTTATTATTATTCTCAGCTACAGAAACAATAATTTTGTCAAAAAGCTTGGAAGATCTTTTTACAACATCAAGATGACCAAAAGTAAATGGATCAAAAGTTCCTGGATATACTGCAATTTTTACTGTCATAGTTTTCGTATATAAGTCTTTTGATAAGACTTAATCTTCCTCTTCATCCTCTTCTTCCTTAACACGATCAACGGAAACTACTTTTTCACCTTCACTTAGAGTAAAAAGATTTACACCTTGAGTTTTTCTTCCAGCAACGCGTATTGTATTCCCTTCTCCTCCATCAACTGAAATCCTAATGATTTTACCCTGATCCGTGGCTAACATAAGTTGTTCACCCTCTAAAACAGGGAATGATGCAACAACATTACCGTTCTTTTTTGAAATTTCAATATTTGCAATACCTTGACCACCTCTTCCAGTTTTTCTGTACTCTGACGATTTAGAGCGTTTGCCAAAACCATTTTCAGTAACTGCTAATATAAACTCTCTTTCGTCATTTGTTAAAACAGATAAACTTACGACATAATCTCCCTCTTTTAATTTTATACCACGAACACCCATTGAATCTCTACTATTGAAGACTCTAAGGTCTTTAGTGGCAAACCTTATCGCCTTCCCTTTATTAGTAGCTAGAATGATATCACTATCATCAGTGCACGGAACAACGCCAATTAATCTATCGGAAGCTCCTAGTTTCATTGCAATTTTTCCATTTGCCCTTATGTTTGTAAAATCTGACAGTCTATTTCTTCTTATACTTCCTGATGATGTAGCAAAAACAACAGAAAGACTATCCCATTTCTCAGTTTCATTGGGCATCGGCATAATAGTCTGAATATTTTCTTCATTTGATATGGGCAATAAATTTATCATAGCTTTACCCATTGATGTGGGTGATGTTTCAGGTAATTTATAACATTTTAATTGGTGAACAATTCCTGATGATGTAAAGAAAAGAATTGGTGTATGGGTATTAGCAATAAAAAGTCGAGTTACAAAGTCCTCGTCTCTTGTTTTCATTCCAGCTTTACCTTTGCCACCCCTTCTTTGAGCTCTGTAGGAGTCTAATGGAACTCTTTTTATGTAACCTTTGTGACTAACTGTTACAACCATATCCTCCTGCTGAATAAGATCTTCATCATCTGCATCAATGGCATGATCACTTATTTCAGTTCTTCTTTTGCCGTCTAATTTTTCTTTAGTGGCAATCAGCTCAGACTTTAATAATTTCACGAGAACTTCTTTTGAAGAAAGTATTTCTAAATATTCCGTAATTTTAACAGCAAGTTCTTGAGTTTCTTGAACAAGTTTGTCCCTTTCCATACCTGTTAATCTTTGGAGTCTAAGTTCTAAAATTGCTTTAGCTTGTTCCTCAGATAAATGATACTTTCCATCTTTAACAATATGTTGAGGATCATCAATAATTTTAATAAACTCTTCTATACCTAATACCGGCCATGCCTTGGATGTAAGAGATTTTTTTGCTGTATCTGCATCTGGGGATGAACGAATTAATGATATAACTTCATCAATACTTGTTAATGCAACCATGAGCCCTGCAAGTATGTGTGCTCTCTCTCTAGCTTTATTTAAGTGAAACCGTGTTCTCTTATATATAACCTCTTCTCTAAATGCTACAAAAGCAGAAAGAACTTCTTTGAGCCCCATCTGCTCTGGCTTTCCTGCATTTAATGCAAGAAGATTTACAGAAAATGCTGTTTGAAATCGCGTATGCCTAAAGAGTTGGTTTAATATCACATTAGGATCACTATCACGTTTTATTTCAACTACTATTCTTAGACCATCTCTATCAGATTCATCTCGTAAATCTTGAATACCTTCAATTGTTTTTTCTCTAACTAATTCTCCAACTCTCTCCAATAACTGTGATTTATTTACTTGATAAGGAATTTCTGAAATAATTATTTGGGACCTATTGTTATTTTCTATTATTTCAGCTTTTGACCTCATTACAATGCTGCCTTTTCCAGTTTCATAAGCAGACCGAATGCCAGCTTGGCCCATTATCAATGCTCCAGTGGGAAAATCTGGACCAGGCAGAATTTTCATTAAATCTTCAATACT
>CAZNBI010000180.1:0-2420 GCA_964571065.1 uncultured Rhodobacterales bacterium
TTTTAAGAACTATTGATGGTATTTCTAGGCCTGCTATGACAGCTTATTTTCCAACTATGAAAGGTAAAACTGCTATGTTGGACTTAGGTGCTAATATTGAGTGTGATCCAAAAAACTTAATTGATTTTGCTTTAATGGGTAGCGCATTTAGTAGAATAATTCTTAAGTCTTCAAACCCATCAGTGGGATTATTAAATGTAGGTGAGGAGTCACAAAAAGGTAACTCTATTATTCAAGATGCAGCTGCATTGTTAAAAAATTTAGAAAATAAAGTTAATTACTATGGTTTTGTTGAGGGTAATGATATAGCAGAAGGTAATGTTGATGTTATTATTACAGATGGCTTTTCAGGTAATATTGCGTTAAAAACTGCAGAAGGTACCGCTAAGTTAGTTACTTTTTTACTAGAGAGAAGTTTTAAAAGCTCTATCTTTTCAAAAATTGGTTATTTGTTATCTAAAAATGGGTTAAAAAAAATGAAAGACAGAGTAGATCCTAGAAAATATAATGGTGCAGTTTTATTAGGCCTAAATGGTATAGTAGTTAAGTCTCATGGTAATACAGATCCTATAGGGTTTTCAAATGCAGTAAAAGTTGGATATGAGATGGTAAGTGGAAACTTTATTGAAGATTTAAAAAGAAATATTTCTACGTAAAATCTAATTTCAAAGAGACTATCAAATGAGTAATATACTAATAACGGGTGTAGGTTCATATTTACCAAAAAAAGTAATTTCTAATAATGAACTTCCTGTAAACCTAGACACAAATGATGAATGGATAAAAAAACGAACTGGTATAAGACAAAGGCATTTAGTTACAGAAGGTGAGTTGACATCAACCATGGCAATAGCTGCTGCAAAAAAAGCTCTTCAAAATGCTAATATTGATAATAAAGATATAGATTTAATTATTGTTGCCACAACAACACCAGATAAAACATTTCCAGCAACTGCTGTCATGGTTCAGTCAGAATTAAATATTGGTATCTGCCCAGCATTTGATATTCAGGCTGTTTGTGCTGGTTTTATATATGCATTGAATGTGGGTTCTTCTTTATTAAAGACATCTAATTTTAGTAAAGCATTAGTAATTGGTTCAGAGTCTTTTTCAAAAATTCTTGATTGGTCTGATAGATCAACATCAGTATTATTTGGAGATGGAGCAGGTGCTTTCGTATTAGAAAAAAGTAATAAGAATCTGGAATGGGGAATTTTATCTTCAAATTTTTACTCCAATGGTAATTTTAGTGATATTTTGCATACAGATGGAGGGCCTAGCATAAATTTACAGGTTGGAAAGGTCAGAATGAATGGTAAGGAAGTATTTAAACATGCTGTTGAAAAGCTTTCTTCTTGTTTAATTGAGGCTATTAATTCTGCAAACTTAAAAATCCAGGATATTGATTTTTTAGTACCTCATCAGGCTAACCTTAGAATCATTGAAGCTTTATCAAAAAAATTGGATATTCCAATTAACAAGATTATTAATACTGTTGATGTTCATGCTAATACTTCAGCCGCTTCAATACCCTTAGCATTTGATAACGCACTTGAAAAACGTAAAATTAAAAATGGTGATATTATTGCCTTTAATGCTATAGGTGGTGGTTTAAGTTGGGGTGCTTCAGTTATAAAATACGGTAAACCTGATTGACGTTTGCTATATTTTTGTATTTAATGCAAATAGGATTTAATTATGTCATTAACACTTACAAGAGCACATATTGCAGATGAACTTTACAGGACCATTGGCTTGTCTCACAATGAATCTGCAGAATTAGTTGAAATGTTTTTTGAAGAAATACTTCTATGTTTTGAAAAAGGTGAAGAGGTAAAATTGACATCTTTTGGTACTTTTAAAATTAGAAATAAAAAAGAACGTATTGGAAGAAATCCAAAAACTGGCATTGAAGCTAAAATTTCATCTAGAAAAGTTGTTACATTTAAACCTTCAAGAAATGTTAGAGAAAAAATTAAAAATTAAAAATATACTTAATTTATTATGAAATCTCCTCAAGCATTTAGAACTATTTCTGAAGTTTCTAGTGAAATAAATATACCGGCACATGTATTAAGATTTTGGGAAACAAAATTTCCAAATATAAATCCTTTAAAAAGATCAGGTAATAGAAGATATTATAGACCTGAAGACGTAAAACTTATAATCAAAATTAAAACTTTATTATATGATAATGGATACACTGTAAAAGGTGTACAAAAACTTTTAAAAGAAAATGATAATAAAAATAATGAAAAAAATAATATTAAAGAAAAACTTTCAAGTATTCTGAAGGATATTGATAATATAATCAAAAAATTATAAATAAATTATTGTCGGGGTGTGGCGTAGCCTGGTAGCGCGCTCCGCTGGGGGTGGAGAGGTCATCAGTTCAAATCTGGTCACCCCGACCAAATCAC
>CAZNBI010000181.1:0-2419 GCA_964571065.1 uncultured Rhodobacterales bacterium
AGGGACAGATCACTTTCTGCTCAATTTGAACACTCTATAGGAATAACTGAAAATGGGGCGGAAATTTTTACCTTGTCAAAAAAAAATTACGACTTTCCACCATACAAATAAATAGTTTAATACAATTAAGATTTCAAAAAAAACTTAATATACTTTAATCATTGTGAGCATGATTTTCGCCATCTGTACTCTCATTACTCTCTTTGATTAATCCCATTCCTCCATTGATATTTTTTGCAAGCTCTGTAAACTTCTTTTTAATTCCAATGGTTCTATAATCACCATAATCCCCATCCATTTCTTTTATAAAATCATAATGATTTATAAGTTTTGGAATAGAATTAGGCCCGCCTCCTATAAGTTCAGGTTTCAAATATATTTCATTGATTCTATTTTTTATCTCTTTGAAGATTTCTTTTTTCTCTTCATCAGTTAATCCCTCAACCATCCAATATGGAGGCGCCGGCATACCGATAATCTCTAGTTCAAGTTGGTCGTCATTATTGTTATTTGAAGAAAACCTAAAACGCTTATAATTTTCAAAATCCTCAATTAATTTTTGAAACTCTTTTCTGTCAATTATGTCTCTTTCAACAAGATTTAAAATAATATCCTCAATAACTCTCATTGTGGATTTATCTACCATTTCGAGAGCAAAAGAATTAATAAAATAATTTAAAACGTCTTTATTATTAAATAAGTCTCCACTTTCCTCATCTAAATAGATCTTTAGAAGGATTTCCAACTCTTTTTCCATTTCGTCACTTGATGCCAGATAGTAATCTAAAGTCTCCTTTAAAAGCTCTATCATTTCCTTTGACAATCCATCATCGTAAGCGTCATGAAGTTTGTGGTGAAGCAAATGGCTAATTGTGTCAGTAAGATGCCTGTGTTGTTGTACAAATAATTTAGAGTATTCATTCTTTTTATTTTGAATGTTTTTATCGATGACTGAGTTAAAGTCGTCTTTATTCACATGGTGTTCAGCCTTCTTCTCATTTTCGTTCATTGCAAGCAATCCAAAGCCATAACTCTTGGTTCCATCCCCGCCTGTCATTTCAACCATTTGGTTATTGGAAGCTTCCACTCCATTTGTTTTATCACTAGCCCGCGATGTATCTTCATTATTTAAATTTGTCGAAACATCAGTCATAGAAGCTAATTCACTTGTGCTTTTCGCTGAAGGTATTTCCTCTCTTTCGACAACCTCTTGATCAGCAAGGTAGTTGTTGGCTACTTCTTTTAACTCTATTATTTTATCCACCTTTCCAGATGACAGTACTTCGATTATCTTCTCAGACAGTTTAATTGCCTGTTCAGATTTTTCATTTCCTAAGTTCTCAATAATAAAAAAATCTATACGTTGTAAATATTCTTTAAGGTCTGCAATTGATTTGTCTTTTAGTGCTTTCTTAGTTTCTTCTTTTTTATTTATTTTATCATTTATAAACTTATCAAAACCTTCAATAGACTGAAGATATTTTATTGCTTCTGCGAAATTTTTAAGGCTTTTATCTTTGCTGTATTGATTGACAAGTTTACCTATTTTTGAAAGGTCAACGTTTTTATTTGATAAAAGAAATTCTTTTAGGTCATCGAGCGTCAATCCGCTGTCATCAATGAGTTTCTTGATTTCATCCAGATTGATTTCACCCTGCGCAGTAATACTTTGTTCAAAGTCTTTGAAACCATCAACTGTATAGAGGTATTGAATTATTTTTTGGTAGTTTTCATTTGTTTGGTTTTTTGAAAATGCGATAATTAACTTACCTACTTCAACTGCATTTACACCAGAGTTATTTTTAATAAATTCTTTAAAGTTATCTGTTGTAAGTTGTTTTCCTGAAGCCTTTACGGGAGATGTACTTGGATTATTTAAATTTTTGTTCGCAATCTTATTTTGGATATTCTCGTCTTCTTTAATTATGTCTTCAGATAATTTTTGAGTATCTTTTATAACATTTGAAAATTTATTAAGAAATTCTCTAATTTTAGGATTATTTTTTGACTTTTTTTCTAGTGATACCAAAGATTGAGACTTTTGAATCATTTCAATAGGACTGTCTCTCCCAGGAGGTTTAAAAAAAAGCATATTTATACCTCCATCTTTGGCATTTTCTAGAATACCTGTATATATGGATTTATGAGTTTCCCTTAAACTGTTACCTAAAAAATTAAGACTGCCATAAGATATATCTGAATAGGTATTCATATCAATAATACCTTCTTGTAGAAGTGCTCTGAGTGAATTTTCTAATTCATCTACATCTTTTTCAATTTTTCTTGTGTTATTAATAAATTCACTTTTCTTTGATTGGTCGAAAGCTTCAATGTTTTCTTCATATTCTTTTGAATTTAAATTAAAATTTTTACTTTGTGAAACCAAGTTAGTTGATTTGATTTTAGCTTCTGAAAAATA
>CAZNBI010000182.1:0-2385 GCA_964571065.1 uncultured Rhodobacterales bacterium
TGCAAATTTAATTATTTATGATAATGAATTTTTTACACTTTTAGGCCCCTCTGGTTGTGGCAAAACAACACTACTTAGACTCATAGCTGGTTTTGAAGACATTACTAATGGAAGAATTAATCTTTTTAATGAAGAACTCATTTCTCTACCTCCAAATAAAAGGCCTGTAAATACTGTATTTCAACAATATGCTTTATTTCCTCATTTAAATGTTTTTGAAAATATAGCATTTGGTCTTAGGAGATTAGACAAAGATAACGACTTTGTGATCAAAAGATCTAATGAAGTTTTAGAGCTTGTTCAAATGCAAGATTATGCCTTGAGACGACCTAATCAACTATCTGGAGGTCAACAACAAAGAATTGCTCTAGCAAGGGCATTAGCACCAGAGCCAAAAGTTTTATTATTAGATGAGCCACTTTCAGCATTGGATTTGAAACTACGCCAGGCAATGAGAGTCGAACTAAAAACATTGCAAAAAGAGACTGGAATAACTTTTGTTTTTGTTACTCATGACCAAGAGGAGGCTCTTACAATGTCTGATCGTATTGCTGTAATAAATCAAGGAAGTATTCAGCAAATTGGAAATCCTGAAGAAATTTATGAAAAGCCAAGCAATCAATTTGTTGCAAATTTTATTGGTGAAGCAAACCTAATATTAGGTAAGTGTGAAAAAACTGGAATTAATGGAATTTGCAAACTACAAACAGGACATAAAATTTCAATAAATATTCCTGACAAATTTAATAAAGGCGATAATTTAACAATCTTTATAAGGCCTGAACGAATAAAGATTAATAAATCAAAGGGGTCAAGTTTATCTCAAATTCAAGAATTTACATATTTAGGGAATGCAGCTCATATTGAGTTATCATCAAATGGCGTTTCAGTTAATGCAACATTACCGATTGATAAAGTAAAAAATTTTAAAAAAGGAGACAAAATTGAAATAGAGTTTCCTAAAAGTTTTGCACAAATAATTAATACATGAATATACAAGGCGAAAATAAATCAAGAAATAATCTTATTGGGTTATTGCCCCTTTGGATAGTTATGGGTGTATTTATGATTGGCCCATTAATTGTAATGGCATTTGTTTCAATAATGGAGTCAAATTCATACGGTGGAATACATCTTAAATTTGATTTAAGTGGATACCGACAAATTTTATTTGATACAAATCTATTTGATGAGATGGAGTTTAACCCAGCTTATCTAATTATAATTGGTAGGTCATTTTTATTAGCAGTGGCAGCAACAATAATCTCTTTAATAATTGGCTTTCCAGTTGCCTATTATATTTCAAGACAAAAGGATAGTGTTAAAAATATTCTTATTTTTTTAGTTACTATTCCATTTTGGACTAACCTTTTAATTCGAACTTTTGCATGGATTATTATTCTTGGCAAAGATGGAGTTATAGAAAACAGCTTTGGTTTTATTGGAATTATTGGTGATGATGACAGCTTAAATTTAATGTACACAAATACAGCTATATTGATTGGATTGGTATATTCTTATATTCCTCTTATGGTTTTGCCTATCTACTCTTCTATGGAAAAACTTGATGTCAGATTAATTGAAGCAGCATCTGATTTGTATTCAACCAGAATAAATTTAATTTTTAAAATAATTTTACCTCTCACTCTTCCGGGAATAATAGGAGGTAGTATTTTAGTTTTTGTTCCTTGCCTTGGGGCATTTATTGCTCCAGACCTTCTTGGTGGAGGTAAAAAACTTCTTTTAGGTTCATTGATACAGTTTCAATTTGCTTATGCTCGAAATTGGCCTTTTGGTGCAGCTATTGCAATGGTTTTATTAGCATTAATCGTTACAATTCTTTACCTTAATGCCCGTATAAATAGAAGGCATGAACAAAATGCTTAATCTTATGTTTAAAAGAAAAAAGTTTTCAAAAGTATGGGACTTTCCGGGTTTTTTGACTTGGACATTCTTCTTTTTTGGGTTTCTGTATATTCCAATTGTAATTTTAGTTATCTATAGTTTTAACTCTAGTAAATTTGCAATGATTTGGACTGGTTTTTCTTTTCGTTGGTATGAAAAACTCTTAACCAACGATGATATGCAACAAGCTGCACTTAACTCACTTTATGTAGCTTTTGTTGCTGCACCCTGTGCTACAGCAATTGCTACATTAACCGCTTTAGTTGTTGTCAGAGGTGGATCATTTAAAAGCAAAGAATTTTCTAATGGATTAGTGACACTTCCGTTAATGGTGCCTGAAATTGTTACAGCTGTTGCAACTTTAATATTTTTTGCATTTATTGGCATTAACCTTGGTTTAATCAATGTAATGATTGCTCATACAGTTTTTTGTATACCTTTTGCATATATGCCAATTAAAGCTTCTTTAGAGGCAATGGA
>CAZNBI010000183.1:0-2383 GCA_964571065.1 uncultured Rhodobacterales bacterium
ATTGCACCTGGTGAAATCAAAACAGATATTATAACACCTGAAAGTGAAGAAATAATTGTTCCCAAAATCCCTCTTGGTAGATTTGGAACACCAGAAGAAGTTGCGCAAACTATTTACTTTCTATGCAGTGATATGTCACACTATTTAAATGGATCAGAAATTCATATAAATGGTGGACAGCATGTACGATAACGAAAAATTTTTAGGTAATTCAGATTACAGCAAGGATATTGAATTTCACTTGCATTCATATACTCATCCTCAAACTTTAGAGGATGAAGGCCCCCACATCCTATCCAAAGGTGATGGAATTTATGTATATGATGAAACTGGAAAAAAATTCATAGAGGGTATGAGTGGCTTATGGTGTACTTCTTTAGGATTTTCAGAAAAGGAATTAGTAGATACTATTTCAGAACAATTAAAAAAACTTCCATACTATCATAGTTTCGCGGGCAAGACAGCCAATCCAGCTATAAATTTGGCAGAGCACCTAATTAAAATTTCTCCTGTTCCAATGAGTAAAGTTTACTTTGCGAACTCTGGTTCTGAAGCAAATGATTCTGCGATAAAAATGGTATGGTATTATAATTTAGCAAGAGGTCTTCCAGAAAAAAGAAAAATTATTAGTAGAAAAAAGGGTTACCATGGCGTTACTTTGGCAGCTGCTAGCTTGACAGGGTTACCATATGCACAGAATGGATTTTCTCTTCCATTAGAATTTGTCCGGCACACTATGACGCCAGACTATTTTAATGAGGCTAATGAAAATGAAAGTGAAGAACAGTTTTCAGATAGACTTGCAAGTGAATTAGAAAATTTAATTCTTAAAGAGGGTTCTGAAACTGTGGCAGCTTTTTTTGCTGAGCCTGTTATGGGAGCAGGTGGAGTAATTATTCCACCTAAATCATATTTTCCAAAAGTCCAAAAAGTTCTTGAAAAGTATGATATTTTGCTTGTTGCAGATGAGGTAATTTGTGGTTTTGGTAGAACTGGAAACATGTGGGGTTCAGAAACTTTTAACATAAAACCTGACATTGTAACTGCTGCCAAAGCATTATCATCTGCTTATTTACCAATTTCTGCAGTCATTATTTCTGAAAAAGTATATGGACCAATTAAAGATCAAGCTAATGAATTAGGAATTTTTGGTCATGGTTATACCTATTCAGCACATCCTGTTTGTGCAGCTGTCGCGATGAAGGCACAACAAATTATGATAGACAGGAATATTATTGAAAACGTAAAACAACTTTCAAAATTATTTAATGAAAGAATTCAAAACATAAAAAATAATTCTTGGTTTTTAAGTCACTCTCGTTCAGTTGGCCTTATTGGAGCAGTAGAATTTGGTTATGAAGGCAATAAGAAATTCGATATTAAAAATAAAATAGCTGCAAAATGTGCAAAAATTATTCAAGAGAATGGTGTTATTTTAAGGGCTTTGCCCGGGGATATTATTGGGTTTTGTCCTCCACTTATTATTAAAGAAGAGCAAATTAATGAAATGTTTGATAAGATTGATATCGCGTTTAAAAGCTTTGATCAAATGGCCTTTAATTTGAAATAGTTTATAAACAATTCTTTAATAATTCTAAGGTATTTCTGGTAGTTAATTTTATAGGGTTCCCAGACGCGGTAGGGTCAACTACAGCCATTTCAGAAATTAGTCCAAGTTGATCCTCTTTAACTCCTAAATCTGAGAGACTTTTGGGTATTCCTAAATTATTGCATAATTCATTTACAAAATTTGTAAAGCCATTAAAACCTCCCGAAATACTTAAAAAATTACAAATTTGGTCAACTTTTTCAACTATCATTTCTTTATTAAAATTAATCACATTTTCCATGACAACAGCATTTGTTGTGCCGTGATGTGTATTATAAATTGCACCTATCGGATGTGAAAGAGAATGAATGGCACCTAAGCCTTTTTGAAAAGCAGTTGCCCCCATCAGAGCGGCACTTAGCATATTGGTTCTCGCTATTAAATTTTCACCATCATTATACGCATTAATTAGGTTCTCTTTGACAAGTTTCATTCCCATCAAGGCTATGCCATCAGACATTGGATGATAACCTGGTGAACAGAAAGCCTCAAGACAATGTGCAAAAGCATCCATTCCAGTTCCAGCGGTAAGAAACTTTGGTAAATTGACAGTTAAATCTGGGTCACAAATAACACTTTTCGGCAGTATTTCAGGATGAAAAATAACTTTTTTGATTTTATTTTTTTTATCAGTTAAAACGCTCGCTCTGCCAACTTCTGAACCTGTGCCTGCTGTGGTTGGAATGGCGATTATGGGTAAAATTCCATTTGTATTTGCCTTTTTCCAGTTATCACCTAAGTCTTCAAAATCCCACACAGGTAGTTTTTGGCTCG
>CAZNBI010000184.1:0-2370 GCA_964571065.1 uncultured Rhodobacterales bacterium
TTGGCATTAACGCAACTGACGCTGCTACATTAGGCGCATACGAAATGCAAACAACGACAGAAGCAAATGCTGTTGACACAATTACTGCACAAGGTGCCGTAGCAGACCATGCTGCTGCTAAGACTGCGCTTGATGCTTTATTTAGCGCATCAGCTGATTATGTAGTGAAAGGTTCATTTGGATCAAAGACAGCTAACGTTGACGCTGGCGCTGATGCAAGAGATGTTGCAAAAGCTTTTAATCTTATTTCAGGAACAACAGGTGTTAATGCTACTGTTGTTACTAGAGCAAAGATTTCAGGTATAAATGCTGCTGATACATATTCTTTCACACTTCAAGGAAAGAGTACAAATTCATCAACAGTTAACGCTACAATCTCAAGTACAAGTAACTTAACTGAACTAAAAGACGCTATTAACTCAGTGTCTGGTTCAACAGGCATCACTGCTTCATTAACAGAAGACTTGTCCGGTATTAATCTAGTACAAAATGAAGGATATGACATCATCATTGGTGGCATGACAGCTGCAACAACACATACTGGTTTATCTAGTATAACTTTTGCTAACAGTGGCGCTGCTTCTAATCTAGTTAAAACTTCTCATGGTTTTGCGGTTGGTGATATTGTTAGATATGACGTTAATAATGGCGCTGCTAACAAAGACCTTAAAGGTTTAACTGACGGCATGATCTATAAAGTTGGTACTGCTGCAGATGCAAATACATTCACTCTAACTAATATCGATGGCACTGCATTGACTTATGGTAAAGATGGAACCAATGACGGTGATGCTACAAATACTTTCACTAAAGTTCATATTGTAGACGTTAAAACTGTAAGTAAGAGTAATTCAACTGGTTTACTAGTTGACGGAGATATAACACGTCTTGGTGGCAGTGCTTCTAACGACTCTATGGCTATTGCCGGTCAGGTTTCTCTTTCAAGCCATAAGGCTTTTACAGTAACACCTGGAGCGAGTACTAACCATTTTAATGCAGCTCAAACAACTGAAACAGCATCTTTAAAGCAAATCGGTGACGTTGACGTGTCATCACAGTTAGGTGCTACGAACGCTTTATCAGTTATTGACGGCGCAATTGCGATGACTTCTGAAGTAAGATCAGAAATCGGTGCTGCTAATAACAGACTTGAAGCTACAGCAGATAACTTAACTAATATATCTGTAAATATTCAGAGATCGCTATCATCTGTTGAAGATGCAAACTTTGCATCTGAGACTTCCGCGCTGACCAAGGCTCAGATCCTTCAGCAGGCTGCGACCTCTATGCTTGCCCAAGCCAACCAGGCTAAGCAGTCAATGCTTGTTCTTCTTCAAGGTTAAGAAAAACAATCAGCCTTTGGGCAATTTTTGGGGAGGGGTTTTACCCTCCCCTTTTTTTTGTTTCAAATAATTGACGAAATTTTGGCACAGTATTTGCTCGTTGTGTCCTGACCTCAAAAATTAGAAAAGGTGCAACAATGAGTATTTTAACAAATTTAGCGGCTTTAAAATCGTTATACCATATAAATCAAAATGAAGGCGAATATGCTACTTCCGTAGAAAGAGTGTCTTCAGGTAAAAGGGTTAATAACGCAGGCGATGATGCGGCGGGCGCATCAATTATAAATAGAATGACATCACAAGTTCAGGGTATGAGCGTAGCAATAAGAAATGCTGGAGATGCTATTTCTATGGCACAGGTCGCAGAAGGCGCACTCGATGAAACAACAGAAATTTTACACAGACTGAGAGAAATTGCTGTACAGTCTGCTAATGGAACTTACAGTGGCGCGAATAGAGTTGCACTAAACGCCGAAGTAGTTGCATTAAAAACAGAATTACTAAGAATTGCTGAATCTACAAAATTCAATGACGTTAAACTGTTAAACGGTCAATTTCAGGATACTACATTTGCAATTGGCTATGATGAAAGTCCAGGTCATACACATTCATTAAGTATTGAGTCTGTAAAACCAGATGATCTTGGTATGTGGACTATTACAACTGAACAGGAAAATACAGCTACACTAAAATCTAATGGAATGGCAAGTTATGCAGCAGCTGCACAAATTGACACTGCAACTGATCACCTATTTGAAACTGGTGATATTGTAACCTATGAGCAAGGTCCGGCTGCAACTAGTGTTCCGATACCTGGCCTTGAGGACGGAAGAAGCTATAAAGTAACAGTCGTTGACTCAGATTCATTTACTCTTACAAACTTAGATGGATCAGCTGTAAAATACGGTGCAATTACTGTTTTTGGAACACCGTCTAATGCTAAATTTCATTTACAAAGTATTTCAGCTGCTCCAACTGTAGGTTTATCAAAAGCCTCCTACACTAAAGATGGGGGAGCTGAACAAGC
>CAZNBI010000185.1:0-2365 GCA_964571065.1 uncultured Rhodobacterales bacterium
GTAACGATCGTGATATACGAGCACATATAAATAGAAAAAATGGTGCAATTAGTCTCCAAAGGTGGACTTTGGTTGTTGAAGAAGTAGAAGATGAGGCTACACAAATCTCAATCGAAAGTGCAAATTTTAAGGGAGATAATTATTCAATTGGCGATTATATAAAAGAGAATTTACCACCAATCGATTTTGGTAGAATTGCTGCTCAAACTGCGAAGCAGGTAATTGTTCATAAAGTTCGAGAAGCAGAAAGAGAGAAACAGTATGAAGAATATAAAGACAGAGTTGGAGACATTGTATTAGGCACCGTTAAGCGTGTTGATAATCAGTCGGTAACTGTTGATTTGGGAAGAGGAGAAGCAGTTATAAGAAGAGAAGACTGTATACCAAGAGAAATTCTTAGGCAAGGAGATAAGGTAAGAGCCATTATATATGACGTAAGGAGTGAGCTACGTGGTCCACAGATATTTTTATCAAGAACCAAACCTGAATTCATGGCAGCTTTATTTACACAAGAGGTTCCAGAAATTTATGAGGGTATAATTGAAATAAAATCTGTAGCGAGAGAGCCTGGAAGTAGAGCTAAAATTTGTGTTTTTTCAAAAGATAATAGTATTGATCCTGTAGGTGCTTGTGTTGGCATGCGTGGCGCAAGGGTTCAGGCGGTCGTCAACGAGCTACAAGGTGAAAAAATAGAAATTATACAGTGGAATGATAATGAAGCTGAGTTCGTTGTGAGCGCCTTAGCGCCTGCTGAAATAGCTAAGGTTGTAATGTATGAAGAAACTAACAAAATGGAAGTTGTTGTTCCTGACGACCAACTTAGTCTTGCAATTGGAAGAAGAGGTCAAAATGTTAGACTGGCTTCACTTTTGTCAGGTTGGTATATTGATATATTAACTGAAGCTGAGGAATCTGAAAGAAGGCAAGAAGAATTTAAGTCAAGGTCAGACCACTTCATTAAAGCTTTAGACATAGATGACGTGATTGCACATCTATTAGTTGCTGAAGGCTTTGATAATATAGAAGATATAGCTGAAACAAGTGTTAATGAACTTTCTTCTTTACAGGGTTTTGATGAAGAAATTGCTCAGGAACTTAAAGACAGAGCAATAAGTTTTGTTAATAAAGAACAAAAAAGAATTATTGAAGCGATTGAAAAATTAGAGCTTTCTGAAGATCTAATTAATTTTGAGGAATTAAATTCATCCCAAATAATTAAATTGGGTGAAAGTGGTATTAAGAGCAAAGAAGATTTGGCAAACTTAGACTCATCAGAATTATATGAAATTTTAATTAATGATGGCATTGAGTCAGAAGAAGAGGCAGGTAAAATAATAATGTCTGCAAGAGCTCATTGGTTTGAAGATAATGAAAATATTGAGGAATAAATAAAAATTTAATTATTAAGAAATTATGATACTTATATAAAAGTTAAAGAGGATGCCAAAATGGCCGAAGAAAAAGAACCTGAAAGAAAAAAATTAAGCCTGCAAGGAAACAAAAAGCTTTCTTTAGGAAGCGGGCAAGATTTTATTAAAAGTAACAGAAATAATAATATCCCTGGAACGAGATCTGTTCAGGTTGAAACTAGGCGGAAAAGGATTGTTAGAGGCGGGCTTAAACAAAATTTAAATTTTGAAGGCAATAAGCTTAAATTAAATCAAATAAATTCTCAGACTAATTTGACTGAAAGGGAACGAGAGGCTCGGATGAATGCTTTGAAGCATGGGCTTCAAGACATAGAATCAAAAACAAATAAAGAGAAATTTTTATCAAAAGATGAAATAAATATAAATTCAAAATCCGATACTTCAGATCAAAATTATGCAAGTGAAAATAAAGCTAATTCTGATAAAACAAAAATCTCTAACAACTCAAAAGAACGTTCGGATGTTTTTCAAACAAAAAATGTAAATAATGCTAATGAAAAAACAAAAAAGCAAAGTGAAGCAAAATTTAATAAAGATGAAATAGATGTAGATAAAAGAAAACAAAAAATAAAAATTACTGTTAGAAGGGATGAACCAAGGAGAAGGGCTGGCAAAATAACCATTACTGACGCACTTTCAGGACAAGAAGGAAGGATGAGATCTCTTTCAGCAATGAGGAGGCAACGTGAAAAGGTTAAAACTCAAACTGAGAGTATTCCTCAGGTCAAGCAATATAGAGATGTTATTATACCTGATAGTATAACCGTTGGTGAACTTGCTATAAGAATGTCAGAAAAAACTGCCGATGTTGTTAAACAATTGATGAATTTAGATATTATGGCAACAGCTACTCAAATTATTGATGGTGAAACTGCAGAATTAGTAGTTACTGAATTAGGTCATAGGCCTAAGAGAGTTTCTGAATCTGATATAGA
>CAZNBI010000186.1:0-2357 GCA_964571065.1 uncultured Rhodobacterales bacterium
CCCAGCCAATACTTTTGTTCTACTCCAACGTGATAAAAAGCCAAAATCATTGAGGCAAACATGGACGCAGCACCAATAAATATTAAAATTCGCATTTGAGCCATAAAATAAAATAGAACAAGTACAACGTTAAAAAAGTGTGGGTAACGTTGCCAATAACATAACTTACATGGAAAAAATCCTCCGATATACTCGAAAGAATAAGCACCAATGAGAACAGCTAACGACGTGCAGCCTGCTACAAATATCATTTGCCTTGAGTTCATAAGAAATCTAAACCTATAGATCCAACTACAAAAAGAAACACAAAAATTAAAAATATCCAACCGAGGTAAGTCTCGATAAAATTCTTTATCGTAATTCCATAAAGCCTCAGTAAAGATGCAACAATGAAAAATCTTGTAGCTCTTCCAAGCAATGCCGATAATAGAAAAACAAAAAGTGGCATCTGCGTAAACCCAGACATAATCGAAACAACTTTAAAAGGAATTGGAGATATGCCAGCCGTAAGTACAATCAGAAAGCCATTTTCGTTAATAGAGTTAGAAAAAAGGTTCATAGCCGATTGTTTTCCAAGGTTTAGTAGCAAAGGTTCTGCTACTTGGGCGTAAGCAAGATAACCAATTACATAGCCTACTAGACCACCGGTTACAGATGCAATTGTGGTAACTAACGCATAAATCCATGCCCGATTAATGTTTGCCAAAATCATTGGGATTAACAACACATCAGGCGGAATTGGAAAAAATATAGCTTCAATGAAACTTACGAATCCCAAAAGCCAAATGGCTCGAGGGTTATTGGCTAATTCCATTGTCCAGTTATATAAAGATCGTAACAAGTGCATTTGTGCATTTGGCTACTCGCATGAGTTGCTGTGATGGTCAATACATTCATTTTGTATCTGGACGTAACTATTTTGTTTCCGTATTAAACTAATCAGTGCCCGAGTGGCGGAATGGTAGACGCAGGGGATTCAAAATCCCCCGCCTTCACGGGCGTGTGAGTTCGAGTCTCACCTTGGGCACCACTTTTGCAGGAAAATACAGATATAAGGCTTAGAATTCACACATTTTCAAAATTTTGTAATTGTATTTTATCTTTTCAATTTAAAAGAGTTGTTCTAAAATAATTTTTCTTGATTATGGAAAATTCCTTGTTAATGTAAATTATTATACGTCGGTTCAGTTCGACGGGGAGGAACAAAAGGCTGGTGCTAATGCGTCAGTCTTTTTTCGTTTCAGCTAATATTATTTGTATTATAGGCTACCACAAAATCTTGATATACTACATTTTGTATAAAATCTGGACTTCTACTCAATATGATGGTATCAAATAGGTACCACTAGTTGTTAGTGGGAGGCAAAAGCCTATTATTTAACCTCCCTTGAACTGGTCGAGGTGATTATATCAACCTCGACTTTTCTTTATACTCTTTATTCTTTACGTATTTCTTTTCGACCATTTTGCGAAATCCTCTGGAGTATCTAAATCCATGAAATAAGTCTCATCATTTGTTTCATACGCATTAAAGTTTTTTTCATTGCTCTTAATAATATTTTGAGCGCCCTTATCACCCTTAATCATTTTGAGTTCTTTAAAATATTTTTTTGGAAAAATAACTGGATGTCCAAACTTGTTTGAACCGCGATTTACTGGCCGGCAAATCATTTCAGGGCTTTTAGCAAAATAGTCTATTAATTTTTTTAAGGAACCAACTGTTAGATCAGGTAGATCTGAAGGGCAGATTCCCAAACTCAAAAAATCAAAAGTTTCGGTAATTTCTTTTATACCATCGGCAATAGATTGCCCCATCCCCAGCTTTGCATCCTGAACCTCAATTATTATTGCATTAGTTCTAGAAATAACAAATTTTCGTTTGGTATTAGACGCAGGGATCGTAACGAATATAGGGAGTTTTAACTTTAAAGCTTCTTTTAGTATCCTTTCAATCTGAGGAACGCCATGTATGTTTTTTAATAATTTATCATCTCCACGCATTCTACTGGACGATCCAGCACCTAAAAATAGTAAACCCATGTTCCGACAAGTCATTCATTAACCCTTCTAATGTCCGATTTTAACAAAAATAGAACGAATATTAAGTTAAAAGTAAAATTGGCCACCAAACGACTTGATAAGTCGCCTTCAAACATCTGATGTATCTATTAAAAATCTACCTTAAGATTGTCAGTAGAGGGTTTATCGGATGAAAACAAAAACACAGGTGGTAGTTATTGGCGGAGGATTAATAGGTTGCTCTATTTTATACCACCTTACCAAATTAGGCTGGTTAGATGTCGTTCTTTTAGAAAGGGATGAACTTACTTCAGGTTCAACTTGGCATGCAGCTGCTG
>CAZNBI010000187.1:0-2350 GCA_964571065.1 uncultured Rhodobacterales bacterium
CATCAACATTACGTGCCATGGCTGGTGGTACAGAACATGATGTTGTCTTTGTTGGAGATAATACGTTTTTACATCATGACAAAGTTCGACTCCCAAAATTGAATGATATTACAAGTGACAGCTCACGTTTAAGGGGTGAAGCAGACAAGATTGCTCTTTGGATAAAATACCATAACCCAAATTTAGATAAAGAATTTGCCCCCAAAGGATCACTTCAAAAAGAAATATATGACTCTGCTGAGTATGCTCGGGTTGAAGCTCTTGGCAGTACATATATGCCTGGTGTATCTTCTAATATTGAAGCAAAAATAAACCACGAATTTAAGAAAAATAAGCTTCCTCTTCCTGGTGATAATAATGATAATGCTCTAGCTCAAGTAATGCATTTATTAATAAGGGAAAAGCTAACCGGAAGAAAAAGTTCGCCCGATATTAATGAGATACTTAACATTTGGAGACCTTGGATAACCTCTAGAATAGGGAATTCACTTAATGAGTTATCTTCGATAATTGGTGATCAAAAAGCTTTTGCTCAAGAAATACAGAAGGTTATAAATAATTTAGAAGATACCCTTTCAGATTCTAATTCTAGTGAAGATGAGGATAATGATAATAACGATGACAATAATGAAAATGAAGAAGAAAACGAAAATCAACAATCTGCTCTTGGTGAAGAGTCTAGTGAGCGAAGTGGAGATGAGGAGGAAGATAGTGAACAAGGAGACAGTGAGGGTGTAGACGATTCAGATGACGGCGAATTTGGTGAGACTGACAGTGAAATGCCTGGAAATCCGTCTACATTTAAACCTACTAATGAGCAGGAAAATCAAATTAATTATAAAATATTTACTACGCAATTTGATGAAGTTGTAAGTGCTCAAGAATTATGTGATTTTGAAGAACTTAAAAGATTACGAACACAACTTGATAGACAACTTGAGTCACTTCAAGGTGTTGTATCAAAACTTGCAAATCGTTTGCAAAGAAAATTACTGGCAAAACAGAATAGATCTTGGGAATTTGATTTAGAGGAAGGCATTCTTGACGCTGGAAGACTTTCAAGGGTCGTTACACAACCACTTTATCCATTATCATATAAAGTTGAAACAGATGTTAATTTTAGAGATACAGTTGTTACACTTTTAATTGATAACTCTGGCTCCATGAGAGGTAGGCCCATAACAATTGCCGCACTCTCAGCTGATATTTTATCAAGAACTTTAGAGAGATGTGCAGTAAAAGTTGAGGTTCTAGGTTTTACTACTAAAGCATGGAAAGGTGGCCAAACAAGAGAAAAATGGCAACAAGAAGGAAGAACAAATAATCCAGGAAGATTAAACGACTTAAGGCACATAATTTATAAGGCAGCTGAAGAACCCTGGAGACGCGCAAGAAATAATCTTGGGCTTATGCTTAGGGAGGGAATATTAAAAGAGAATATAGATGGTGAGGCCCTTGACTGGGCTCACAAAAGGCTCTTATCGCGTTATGAAGAACGAAGAATATTAATGGTTATTTCAGATGGAGCCCCAGTAGATGACTCAACTTTGTCAGCCAATTCAGGAAATTATCTAGAATCTCATTTGAGAAATGTAATCAATTATATTGAAAACAAATCACCAGTTGAATTATTAGCCATTGGTATTGGTCACGATGTCACAAGATATTATTCAAAAGCGGTTACTTTAACTGATGCAGAACAGCTTGGTGGAGCAGTTACTGAACAACTTGCTAACTTATTTGAGGAAAAAGGAAGTGCTAAGTTATATAAAAAAGTATCTTGAATTATTTATTCTTAGCTTGAACCAACTGAAGTTTTAACTTTTGTGCTTTTTCAGTAAGATTTGAATTACTGCTATTCAAAAGGAATTCATCCAGTCCACCTTTTTTCTCAACTGTTCTTATAGTTGAAGCAGCAACTCTAAATTGAAGAGTTTTATCTAAAATAGAACTATGCATCGAACTTTTTTGAAGATTGGGCAAAAACCTTCTCTTAGTTCTATTATTGGCTTTACTGACATTATTACCTGTCATTACTTTTTTACCTGATAATTCACATACTCTTGACATGTATATCCTCCAAAATCATGTTTTATATATGACAGCCAAGTTTAATCGTCAACAATTACTCTAATAAATTTTGCAAATTATTTGAATTACTTTTAAAAAATTACATAATATTAATAAAGTTACTGGAAAATTTAGAATTTATATATGCAAATTAATGAAAATCTTTTAAAAAGACGACTAGCGGGTTTAAAATTAGCCTCCATTTTCCTTGGCGCAATTTCCATATTAGCATTGATTTTTGGGATAATTTTTCCTCCATATAGTATTAATTATCTTAATC
>CAZNBI010000188.1:0-2344 GCA_964571065.1 uncultured Rhodobacterales bacterium
GAGCTTTCCTCTTTTCAACTTGAAACTTGCAGTGATTTAAAATTAGATGGTGCAATATTACTTAACATAACCCCAGATCATCTAGACTGGCATGGAAACTTAGATAACTATTTCAATTCAAAATTAAAAATAGGAACCTTTCTAAAAGAAGGTGCGCCTATAGTTGTATCGAATACAAATAATCTAACCAAAAAAGCTTGTGAATTATTTTATAAAAATAAAATCAAAGTTATTGAAGTTTTGAAAAATGATATTTCGCATCTTCAGACAATACTTGAAAACAAATTTTATAATGAAAACCATTTAACAATAATACATTTATTAAAAGAATTTGGAGTTAAAAAAGATAAATCTATTGAGGCAATAAAATCATTTAATGATTTGCCTCACAGATTAGAGTTTTGCTATCAAAAAAACAATGTGACATTTATAAACGATTCAAAAGCTACAAATGCTGAAGCAACTATCAATGCTTTAGAAAAATATAGAAATATTTATTGGATTGCTGGTGGTATAGGAAAAACAGACGGTGTTAAAGCAACTTTAAAGCATCTTAAAAATGTCAATAAATGTTATTTAATTGGTAAAAGTAAAAAAGATTTTTTTGAAACATTAAATTCCAAAATAGATTGCACCATCTCAGACAATTTGTCTAAGGCTTTAAAAGAAATTTTTAAAGAAACATTGAACAAAAGTAATGAAATTACTGTTCTTTTATCTCCAGCTGCATCAAGTTTTGATCAATTTCTAAATTTTGAAAATAGAGGTAATGCATTTAAATCTCTTATATCAGAAATATGGGAGCTTTAATGTGATGTTTTTAGATAGAACAGATAGAAGCAAAGTAAGTTTATGGTGGTGGACTGTTGATCACAAGTTGATGGGATTAGTTATTTTGCTAATAATTGGGGGAATTATGGTTTTAATGTCGGCAGGCTCCCCAGTTGCAATAAAAAAAGGGCTTGCCGAGTATCATTTTCTAGAAAAACAAATAACATTTTTATGCATCTCAATTCCTTTAATGATCATTATTTCAATTCAAGAAATATCAACAATAAAACGTTTCTGTTTTCTATTATTAATTTTTAGTTTTTTGTGTTTAGTTTATTTAAATTTTTTTGGCATTGAAACAAATGGGGCAACCAGGTGGATTAGATTTTTTGGATTTTCAATACAGCCATCAGAACTAATAAAACCTTCATTCGCACTACTTAATGCTTGGTTATTATCTATCTGGGTTAACGATAAAAATACTCGTTCTTGGGTTTTTTCACTTTTTTTATTGTTTGTATTTCTCATTCTACTTTTATTGCAACCTGATGTAGGTATGAGCTTTGTCTTAGCATCTACTTGGCTTTTTCAAATTTATATTTCTGGTGTCTCAATGTTACTTGTTTCATTGATATTAACTGCAATTTTACTGTCAGCAATTTCTAGTTACTTTTTATTTTCACATGTAAAAATTAGAGTTGATGGATTTTTGGATGGTGGAGGTTTTCAAGTAAGCAAATCATTGGACGCATTTATTAATGGAGGCATTTTTGGAAAAGGTTTTGGAGAAGGAGTTGTTAGCAAGCAGCTCCCTGATAGTCATACTGACTTTATCTTTGCAGTAGCTGGAGAGGAACTGGGGGTTTTAGGTTCCAGTCTTATAATTACTACTTATTTTTTAATTTTCCTCAGAGGCATGATGTTATCTAGTTCTACTTCCAAAATGTTTTTATTTTTGACTTGTAGTGGAATTATATTTCAGTTTTGCCTTCAAGCTCTGGTTCACATGGCTTCTACATTAAATCTTATTCCTACAAAAGGAATGACACTACCTTTTATAAGTTATGGTGGATCATCATTAATTTCTTCATCAATTTCAATGGGAATAGTATTGGCTTTTACAAGACGCCAATCAAATTATAGCAATGACTAAATCAATTATAAATATAGGGTTGGCATGTGGTGGTACTGGGGGGCATATATCTCCAGCATTAGCATTGGCTTCAAATTTTGAAAACCATAACATTAAACCAGTATTTATTACTGATGTGAGGGGTTCAAGCTTGCTAAAGTCAATGTCTCACTACGTCGTTTTATCTGGGTCTCCATCTACTAAAGGTTTCACAAAAGTAATTAATATGTTGAAAATATTTTTTGGAATTTTGCAGTCTACTTATTATCTGTATCAAACTAAAGTAAACCTTGTTATTGGTTTTGGCGGGTATACTTCAGTTCCAATTATTCTTGCTGCTAAAATTTTGAATATTCCTTCAATTATTCATGAGCAAAATAAAATTTTGGGCAGAGCAAATAAATTTTGTTCATTATTTTGCAATAAAGTTGCTCTATCATT
>CAZNBI010000189.1:0-2305 GCA_964571065.1 uncultured Rhodobacterales bacterium
AAGAATGAATTACTTTCTAGAAAGTTTAGAGCCAACCAACCAGAGAAAATTGCTCCAAAAACCAATTGTCCTTCTGCTCCAATATTCCAAATATTAGACCGATAACAAAAAACTAAACCACTAGCTATTAAAATTAATGGACAAGCTTTTACGGCTAACGCTGCAACTTGATCAGGCCTTGAAACAGGGGCTATAAAAAAATAATACAAGGACTTTAAAGGATCATACCCTAAAAAAGAGAAAATTATTAATCCCATAACTAGTGTAAAAAAAATCGCTATTATCGGAGTTAATAGTGTTAATGAAAATGATATATTTGATCTAGGCGAAAGTGTTATCATTCCAAATACCTCAACTACTCCCTCCCATAAGTAAGCCAATTTTTTCTAAATTTACTTTTTCTTTATTAAATTGTTTACTTAAGTTACCATTATAAATTACTGATATTAAATCAGAAAGTAAGAATATTTCGTCTAAATCTTGCGATATTATAATCACAATCGCACCCTGCTCAGCAATCTTAATTATCTGACTTCTAATTTCTAGAGCAGCCCCTACATCAACACCCCATGTAGGCTGAGATGCGACTAAAAGTTTTGGCTTTCTAGAAATTTCTCTACCAACAATAAATTTTTGAAGGTTACCTCCTGAAAGCGAGCTAGCTAAAGGGTTATTGTGAGGCACTCTTACATCGTATTCATTTACAATGTTTGAAGCATTCTCGTAATTAAATGAAGTATTTATAATTCCATAATTTGAACTATTATCATTAATATAATCTGTTAAGTAAAAATTCTCTGATAGATTAAAACTAGAAACTGTAGCATGACCTATTCTTTCTTCTGGAATAAATGATATACCGAGTTTTCTTCTTTCATTTGGTTTAAAATTTGAAATATCAAATCCATTAAACAAAATTTTATCTGATTTAATTGATAGATATTCGCCAGTTAATGCCTCCATTAATTCACTTTGACCATTGCCTGCAATTCCTGCAATACCTAATATTTCACCACCCCTCACACTTAAATTTATATCTTTTAACCCCACAGAAAATTGGTTTTGTGCAGGACGGGATAGGTTATTAATTTTCAATAAGTTTTCGTTTTCAATTTTGTTTTTTTTATATTTATTGGTGTTTATTTCATGTCCAACCATCATTTGAGAAAAAGACTTAGCTGTATGGTCTTTTGTTTCCACTGTTGATACGTTTTTACCTCTTCTGAGTATAGTAGCTCTTGAAGTAAGCGACCTTACCTCCTCAAGCTTGTGAGTAATGAATAAAATTGAACACCCACTTTTTGACAACTTCTCCAAAACTTCAAATAATTTAGAGATTTCCTGTGGCGTCAAAACTGATGTAGGCTCATCCATTATTAGTAACTCTGGATTTTGTAGTAAGCATCTTATTATCTCAACCCTTTGCTGCTCTCCTACTGAGAGATTAAAAACCCTTGATTTAGGGTCAATTTGCAATCCATACTCATTAGAAATTGCTTCAATTCTTTTTTCTAAATCATCAGATTGGTTCTTTTCAGGAAGTGCAAGAGATATGTTTTCTAATACAGTTAATGCTTCAAACAATGAAAAGTGTTGGAAAACCATTCCAATACCCAACTCCCTAGCATGCTTTGGTCCATTGATTTCAATTATTTCATTTTTCCAAATAACGTTGCCGCTATCTGGCTTTAACAAACCGTAAATAATCTTTACAAATGTTGATTTGCCAGCTCCATTTTCTCCTAATAAAGCATGTATTTCACCTTTAGAAATTGAAAAGTTAACATTGTCATTAGCTTTAAAATCACCAAAAATTTTTGTTATATTTTCACCAGATAATAAAACTTCGGTATGCGGCATTCTGAAAACTCTAAAAATTGATACTCAATGAATACGTTCTTTCTTTATTAGTGTAAAGAAAGAGTATATAAATTTATTTATGTTAGGTTACAAAAAGGAATTTTTTTTTGGAATTTATGAAAAATCTGACTGGATAGTTTCTGAAACATACAAAAGATGCAAAGAATTTCAGAATATTGATGAATTTAAAGATGAGCTTGTAAGTACAGTAAACAATTCAACTACTGAAAAAAAAATATTATTGCTTAAGTCACACCCTCAGTTAACAGGAAAAATCTCTATTAAAAATTTAACAAAAGAATCATTTAATGAACAAAATTCTGCTGGTTTACAAAATTGTTCCCAAGAGGAATTTGAAGAACTTCACTCACTAAACGCCTCTTATAATGAAAAATTTAAATTCCCATTTATTATTGCTGTTACTGGACTTAATGTAACAAAAATA
>CAZNBI010000190.1:0-2292 GCA_964571065.1 uncultured Rhodobacterales bacterium
TATTAAAACCTTTGGCTGCCAAATGAATTTTTATGATTCAGAAAAAATGTCTGACTTACTAATGAATCATGGCTATGCTACAACTGACACACAAGAAGACGCTGATCTAATTATTGTAAATACTTGCCATATTCGTGAGAAGGCGTCAGAAAAGCTTTTTTCTGACCTAGGAAGAATAAAAAAAATCAAGGACAAAAAAAGACTTACAGTTGCAGTAACAGGCTGTGTTGCACAAGCTGAAGGCGAACAAATTAGTACAAGAGCACCATTTGTTGATTTAATTACTGGACCTCAATCATATCATAGACTGCCTGAAATGTTGAGAAAGATTGCAAATGGTAAAAGCATTTCCCCACTTTTAGAATTTATGCCTAATGAAAAGTTTGATAACTTAGAATTTGGTAAGAACAAAAAAGGGCCTACCTCTTTTGTTTCCATTCAAGAAGGTTGTGATAAGTTTTGTACATTCTGTGTAGTTCCCTATACAAGAGGTGCTGAATTTTCCAGATCAATTTCTGAAATAATAGATGAAGTAAATAATCTTACAGATCATGGTGTGATCGAAGTAACCTTATTAGGACAGAATGTAAATTCGTGGCATGGCGTGGATTACAAGGGCAAAGAAAGAGGGTTAGCATATTTAATAAATGAAATATCAAACATAAAGAAAATTAAAAGAATCAGGTATACTACTTCTCATCCTTTGGATATGGACGAAGAATTAATTTTGGCTCATAAAAATCTCAAAAAGTTAATGCCATATTTACATTTACCAGTTCAATCAGGATCAGATAAGATACTAAACGCTATGAATCGAAAGCATACTGCAAAAGATTATATTAAAATTATTGATAAAATAAGGAAAATTAATCCTGAGATTGCATTATCTGGCGACTTTATAGTTGGTTTTCCCGGTGAAACAGATAAAGACTTTAATGATACAATTAGGCTAATTAAAGAAGTTCAATATGCCCAATCTTACTCTTTTAAGTATAGTGAGAGACCAGGGACACCTGCTTCAGTTCTGGATTTTCAGGTTCCTGAGAATGAAAAGAGAATAAGATTAGAAAAATTACAAGAAATTCTCTTTGAACAGCAAGAAAAATATAATTCTAGTTTTTTGGGAAAGGAAGTTGAGGTTTTAATTGAAAAAACAGGTGGAAGAGATGATCAAATTATGGGACGAAGCCAATATATGCAATCAGTATATATGAACAAAAATTTAGGAAAAATTGGAGAGATTAAAACAGTAAAAATTTCCTATGCGGGAAAGAATAGCTTGAAAGTTTAATAAATTAAAGAGGTTTGTTTGCAAAAAAAAATTCTAAATGATGAGATGAAATCCAGAATTAATATTGATTTTGATGATACAACTCTGATCCCACAACTTATAGGTGTTAATAATTGCAATCTTCGTGAAATAGAGGGTCATATTAATGTAGAGGTTGATAGCAATGGAAGTATAATAAACCTTTATGGAAAAAGAAAAGATTGTCTTGTTGCAAAGGAAATTATTGAAAAATCTTATATTAAATTGAAAAAATATAAAGCAAATAATGTTGAATTTAATGAATTTTCAATAGATACTGATATCAAAAATGTCATTAGTAAAAAATTAAAAAATTATCCTTTAGATAAAAACATGGATAATCTTACTATAAGCACTTGGAAAAAAAATATTTTACCCAAGACTGATGGACACAAATATTATTTATCTTGTTTAAAAGATAATGATGTTGTTTTTTGCACAGGCCCAGCTGGTACAGGAAAAACGTATTTAGCAGTTGCTAATGCAATTAATTGCTTAAAAGATAGAAAAATAGAAAAAATCATTTTGTCTCGGCCGGCAGTTGAAGCTGGAGAAAAAATTGGTTTTTTGCCTGGAGATATAAAAGAAAAGGTAGACCCCTATTTAAGGCCAATTTATGATGCATTGTATGATATGATGCCATTTGATAAAGTTGATAAAAAAATAATATCTGGTGAAATTGAGATCGCACCATTAGCGTTTATGAGGGGTAGAACTTTAAAAAACTCATACATAATAATTGATGAAGCCCAAAACACTACCAAAGTTCAGATGAAAATGCTTTTAACGAGGTTGGGTGAAGGGTCAAAAATGGTCATTACTGGAGACCTTACACAAGTGGATTTACCAGCAGGACAAATTTCGGGCCTGGGTCATTCGATAAATATTCTTAAAAAAATAAAAGGGATTGAAATTTTAAAATTAGATGTTTCTGATATAGTAAGGCACCCAATAGTTTCAAAAATTATTGATGCATATGAAAA
>CAZNBI010000191.1:0-2288 GCA_964571065.1 uncultured Rhodobacterales bacterium
TCGGAACAAAACTTTTGGTAGATTGGTTAACTATCAAAGACTGGCCTCCTTTTTGGCATAGCTTGACACTTATGTTTCAAAATGAAGTTGCAAAAAGAATAATAGCAAAGTCAGGCGATAAGTCGTACAGCAGACTATCGGTGCTTTCAAACTGGCGCTGCAACACATCTATAAAAATGAAAGTAAATCCTGAAGTTTTTTATCCTTCCCCAAAAGTGACCAGTGCTGTGGTTCAAGTAGAAGCGTTAAAATCACCAAAATATTTTGCTAATTTAATAGATCTTGAAAAAGTTGTTGCTACGGCTTTTGGTCAGCGTAGAAAAATGCTGCGATCATCACTTAAAAACTTTGCACCTGATTTAGAGAAAATTCTCGCCGATTTGACAATAGATCCATCAGTAAGGGCAGAAAACTTAACTATCGAAGAATTTTGTTCATTGGCAAATCATTTAAAGTCAAGCTAACTACTCAGCAGCCTCTTTTGAGGTATTATTAGATAATTTATTATCTTCTGCATCAATAGCATTAGACTGAATATTATTTCTTTTTCTTCTATTCTCTTTAAAAGGCCTTTCATTATTATCAAAGCTTGAACTTTCCTTATGTGAATTGCTATTTTCATCATAAGTTTTAATGTCATTTGCATTTGAAGAAAGGTTGCTATCTTTTTCAGAATCCGAACTATGTTCGTCGGATATATCTGAACCGTTTTCAATTTTACCTTTTTCTTTGTCAGCGTTGCGGCCTCTATTATCTTTTTCTTGTTGCTCCCGTCTTGCCTCCTGCTCTTTTTGAGCAATGGCAAGAAGCCTAAGATAGTGTTCAGCGTGCTGTTGAAAGTTTTCTGTCGCAACACGGTCATTTGAAAGCTGTGCATCTCTTGCCAACTGATTATATTTGTCGATAATCTGCTGAGGCGTACCACGAACTTTACCTTCTGGACCAGAGCTATCAAAAACTCTGTTTAACACGTTTCCAACAGAACGGTTGTTATTTCTATTCTGCTTGCTGCGAGAGCGCGATTTAGGAGATCTCATTAAATTTTCGAGCCTTATTTCAATCTATATTGTTCATCGCCAGCTGTAATTAGTAAAGCTAATCGCGATGTGGGCTTGTTGTTATCAACGCTGCAACATAAGTTGTAAGCGGTCATTTTCTATCTTCTAACCTAATCTTATACAAATTAACAAGGCAAAAAAGAAAAAATTAAACAAAAATTTATTTATCAAGCAAGTTTTGCAGCTATAACACGGTCTTTTCCAGATAAATCTTTTACTATATCAACATTAAAAAAACCAGATAAATTCATAATATCTTTTACTAGATTACTTTGAGATGCCCCTATTTCAAGTACAACAAAACCATCTGGATTTAGATATTTAGCCAAGCCAGGGATTATTTTTTTATAGGCATCAAATCCATCAAAACCGGCAAATAATGCAATTTCGGGATCATATTTTGTAACTTCAGTGCATATTTTATCCTGTTCTATCCATCCAATATAAGGGGGATTTGAAATTATAAGATCAAATTTCCCTTCCACATTATCAAACCAGTCAGATTTTAGAAATTGGATCTTATTCTCAATATTAAACTTTTCTGCGTTTTTCTGAGCTAATAAAAGCGCATCCTCGGAAATATCTGTCGCTGTCACATGGACTTCTTTCCATTCACAAGCTAACGTGACGGCAATTACACCAGAACCAGTACCAAGCTCTAAAACCGTTTTTACCGGTTTTTCTATTACGTAATCTATAAGCGTCTCAGTATCGGCCCGCGGATCTAAAACATTTTTATTAATAGAAAAAATTCGTCCCCAGAACTCTCTCCGGCCTAAAATTTTTGATATAGGCTCTCTTTTAATTCTACGAAGAATTAATTTTTCAAGTTTAAAGATTATGTTTGCCGATACTCTATCATTGATTTTAAGTGACAAATCAGAGATTGGAACTTCAAGCGCATAGGCTGTTAATATTCTTGCATCCCTTGCTGCACTTTCGATTCCTGAATGCGACAACTTAAATGCTGTATCAGCCAAAACTCGTTGTAATTTCAATTATCAAGCTCAGCTAATTTTTCGGCCTGGTCATATTCGATCAATGCAGAAACCATTTCGGCCAAATCTCCCTCAATAACCTGATCTAGTTTGTACAAGGTTAAGTTAATTCGATGATCGGTAACGCGACCCTGTGGAAAGTTATAGGTTCTAATTCTTTCGGATCTATCTCCAGAACCTACTTGCGATTTTCGATTAGCCGATCTTTCATTAGCAACCCTCTGTCGCTCTA
>CAZNBI010000192.1:0-2272 GCA_964571065.1 uncultured Rhodobacterales bacterium
GCAACATCAACTCTAATAAAAAACCAAAACCAATAACAACCTACACTTATTAAAAGGGCACTTAGATACCAAATAATTGGAATTATTTCTGGTGTCTTAGATGTTTCTGGAAGATACCAAAACACCATTATAACGGTTGTAATCACATAACCAATAAAACCATAAAACGTTAAAAGATGGGCTAGTCTTCTTTTAAAACTACAAAATTCTGCTGCTGAGAAAACATCAACGGTTATAGTTTTAAAAATGATTAACATCATTTGATTAAATGCAATTTCCTTAACTTTACCAAGTTTTGATTTTTTCCAATTTCTAAAAAAATAGGTTGCATTTTGTTTTTCGATCATATCATAAACTGTACCCCCTAAAACCAAAACAAACATTAAAATTACAAAACTTTGCATGGCTAAAACTGGAATAAAATTTGACAATTCAGCAAACGGATTAAGTGAAAACATTAGGACATCCAAAAAAAATAAGTCTTATAAAGAATTACGATAATTAAATTAAATGTCAATCTGAAATATAATTTAAGTTACTGATTTTATTAAATAAATTAGTACAAAATTAGTACTGATTAGAAAAAATTATTTATTTTATTAATTGAAATTTCTTTTATTTCCCTTGAAACTTCTTTGAGACCAATATTTCATTTAATTACATCTCTCAAAAATTACATTGCCTCATAAGTATTTTAAAATATTTTGTGATAACAAATTTTATTTAGTTGTATTTATTTCACCTGCAAAAATTAAAATCTAGTAATTATTTTAAGAATTTAAATTTTTAAAATTTTTTTATTAATATCGTCTTAAAAATTTAATCGGTAATTTTATTATTTTACTTTATTATCAATTTTAAAAAGGAGTTATTGGCTTTGAAAGAATTCTATAACTTGCCTTCCTCTCTTAATTTCTGTCTTATCTTAGTAGCACTTATTTCAGTTATAGATTTATCAAAAGTTTCTTCTTCAAAAGAGTAACCAACACCTCTTCCATATGTAATATTCACAATATTTGGAACCAACATAATTTCGTATTCAACGCCTCTTTTAAAACCATCTCGAAGCAAACCTTCTTCAATATTTGAACATACTGAATCCCAATCAAATGGATTGTCACCTTGACCATCGCCACCTGACGCACCTTGTACATCTCTGACTTGAATAATAACTTGCCCTGTTTTTGCGACACATCTTTTAAAAAGTGCTTGGTGACCATCATGCCAAGGTTGCCATCTACCTAACATTTGCACTGTGGGTTTTTTCCAATCAAACATTTTTAATGTCTCCTTTACAATTTAATAATGTTTATATTCATTATATTTTGATTAAATTTCATCCAACAATTTACCAATCTAGTAGTTTTTTATATTTGATAAGCGACTTCAGATTTGCTTGTTAATGAAGTTTCACAAGATATAAGACTTTCTTTCTTTTCTAGATACTTTTGATTTCTTTTTCAATATCAAGGGTACTTCTTACTTCAACGTAGTTATTAAGATTATTTTTTTTCATAAATTCATTATAAACCAGATTATCAAATAATTTGAATAAGTTTTCCCAGTAATTATCAATATTTACTATTAAAATTTTTGATTTTATCTGCCCTAATTGTTTCCAAGTTAGCACTTCCATCAACTCTTCTAGTGTTCCGATGCCACCAGGCAAAGCAATGAAAACTGATGCTTGCTCATACATGATATTTTTTCTTTCATGCATTGTGTTTGTCATAATGATATCTGTTAAGCCTTTGTGATCAACTTCGATGTCACATAAGAATTTTGGAATTACACCTGTAACTTTTCCTCCAGCTTCAAGACAGCTATCAGCAACTGCGCCCATTAAACCAGTGTTACCGCCACCGTAGAATAAATGAAAATTCTGTTTTGCAATCAGTTGTCCAAGTTCATTAGAAATTAATTTATAATTTTGATTTTTTCCTGAAGAAGATCCTGCAAAAACACAAATTTTTCTCATTTAAAATTCCTTTACAAATTGATTAAATAATTAATTTATAGGCATTCCTTCACATGCTTCTAAATTACTGTTTATTGGAGTTGAAGGAACTTTACTTTTCAAAAATAAATTTCTAATTGGTCTAATTATATCTTTTTCGTTAACAGTCCCTGCTCGTATAGTTATTATTCCTGGCCGTCCTGTATTTTTACCAAAAACTTGTGAACCACATTTTGGACAAAAATATTTTGTCATATTACTTCCTGCATCTGATAAATGCGTATAGTTATTTACTTCTCCAGTAATTTCAAAATT
>CAZNBI010000193.1:0-2176 GCA_964571065.1 uncultured Rhodobacterales bacterium
TTACTCGTGATGAATATATTAAGACTTTAAGGCTGGTAATAAAAAAAAATAAATTAGATTTACTTGATAGCCTAATTTAATAAAAATTGTCTTCCTAACCAATGCCATCTTCTATTTTCACCTGGCATTGTACAATTTACTCTGTGTCTGGGTCTATAAAATTTTTTTTCGGAACGAACTTCAACTCTTCTTCCAATTACAGTGACATTAGCCTCTCCAATTCCACTAATGAAACATTGCAATTGATCTATCTGACTATATTCTTTTTTTAGAGTAAAGCCATAAGAAGGGGGGTTTTCTTTTATCACTGGATTTTCCGGATAAATTTCACTTACAATAAAAGGCAAAGTATTCACTGCTTCAACTAGTCTCTCTAGACTGCCATAAGCTTCATTCATTGCAAATCTTGGCAGTTCGTGAAAGCCTAAACTTGGGTGAGCTGACCCAGAGTGCTGTCCAAAAGAAGCTTCAAAAGTTTCCTCAGCTACTTTTTTTGCGATCAAATTGTATTCTCCATACGGATAAGCAAATAATATTGGTATTTCATTTAATTCCTGTTTAAACCTATTATTTGAATAATTGATCTCCTTACGAATTTCATCTTCACTTAATCTATGCATATGCGGATGTGATTTAGTTTGGCTTCCAATTTCCACCCCATTAGCTCGAAGCTCTCTTAATTGGTCCCAATTCATATAACCATTTAATCCTTGATCTATAGGGTCTGTAGCAACAAAAAGTGTGAATGGATAATTATATTCTTTAAGCAAGGGCCATCCTTCTTTGTAAACAGATATAAATGCATCATCAATAGTTATTGCTACCGTGAATTCTGGCAATTCTTTTCCAGCTTTTATCTCTTTTATGATTTTTGATAGTTGCATTACTTTATATTTTGGGTTTTTTAATTCTTCTAAATGCTCTTTAAACCTATCTAACTGAATGTTTGTTGATGGATAATTAGACTCCCCAAACCTATGATACATAATAATTGATACTGAATCCTTTGCAAAAGCAAAGCAATAAAAAAAAGGAGTAAAAAATATACTGAGTAATATTATTATAAATAGATTTGAAGTCTTCATATTGAAATTTGTTCTTACTTGAATTATTCTAATCTTTTAATTTTAAATCATATTCATTTCAAGAAAAAGTGACAAAAAATCCAACAATTTTAGCTATTGATTCAACGGGCCATTTTTCTTCAGCTGGTATTTTTGATAAAATTGGAAACGAGTTCTTACTCACTTCTTATGATTGCAACTTCAAAGATACAAATTCAGAACTTAAGAGAAAACCAATATCATCATTGGTTAGTGGCGTAATAAACCAAAATAAAAAAGAAAAGATTGATATCATAGCAATTACATTAGGTCCAGGTTCTTTTACAAAAATTAGATCATCTTTGTCTTTTGCAAAGGGACTTTCTTTGGGCCTTAAAATTCCATTGGTTGGAGTAAATAGTTTTCAAAAATTATTTTATGCCAAAAAATTTTTTTTTAAACAAAATGCTAATTTGATTTTGGCTTGTGACACATTTAGAAATTCTGTGTTTTATAGTTTTCAAAATCAAAAGGATAAAAACTTTAAAAATAAAATTGAAATTAGAAATCTTGATAATCTTATTAAAATTGATGACATGTATACCGATAATAATATCTTTATTGTTGGAGATGCGTCCATTAAAGTTTTTCAAGAATTGAAGAATAATGGTTTAAGTGTTAATAAAGCAAAAAAAGCTTGGGATTTATATGATGAGACAGGACTTAAATCATTAGTTAAAATTGCTTTAGAAAAATTTAACAATAATATATTAATATGTGACCCTATATACATTTCTGAGCCCATAACTAATAAAAAGAAAAATAAGACTTGAAATTAAAATTTGTAAATATTAACGAAGCACCTATTGATGAAGTAAATCTTTTAGAAAAAGAAACATTTCAATATAAGCAAACTTTATCAAAAATAGACAGTGAATTTTTACTTAAGTTTGAGGGCTTGTCTATGATAAATCCAAATTACATTGGACATATTTATGCCAGTGTTTCCTCTGATCAAGCAGATATAATATCATTTTTAATAAAAAAGAATTTTAGAAGAAAAGGTTTTGGGAGTATTTTATTTAAAAAATTTTTACAAAAACTTTGCAAAAAAGGCATTAAATCTATATTTT
>CAZNBI010000194.1:0-2175 GCA_964571065.1 uncultured Rhodobacterales bacterium
ATTTCAAAAAATCTATAGTGAAAGCAATTAGTTACGCAAAAATTTTTCAGTGTAACAAAATCCATGTTATGGCTGGTATTTCAAATAAGGAAAATGATTTAAATGCTAAAAAGGTTTACATAGAAAACTTAAAATGGGCCTGTGATGAATTTGATAAACACAATATTGATTTACTTATTGAACCAATAAATCAAAGAAACATACCAAATTATTTTCTTTCCTCAACAGATCAGGCAATTGAAATTATTGATAAGATAAAAAGAGAGAATATCTATTTACTTTTTGATATTTTTCATCACCAAATAATTAGAGGTGATGTTTCAAAATATTTAGAAAACTTTCTAGCATATATAGGCCATATTCAAATTGCTGGAATACCCAACAGGCATGAGCCTGATCAAAGTGAGCTAGACTATAAATATATTTTTAAATTAATTGAAAGATTAAATTATACTGGTTTTATAGGTTGTGAATATAATCCATTAAAAGATACATTATCAGGTCTTAAATGGAGAGAAAGCCTCTTATAAAAGTTCACTTAACTCTACAACTCTTTTTTCCTTAATTGATAACTCTGCGGCTTGGCCAATTGCAACTGCCTTAAGACCATCATCTAGAGTAACTTCAGCTTCAGTATTATTGTGGATTGCTTTTATAAATCCCTTATGTTCATAAAATGTAGATCCGTGATGACTTCCAGCATCTAAAATATCTTCGTCCACTACAACAGTTTCTGAATATATCTTTTCTTTCCCTCTCAAACCAATTATCAATTCTGACGAATTTTTTCCAGAAGCATCTGAAGGTACAAAGGTTTCAATTTTACCTTTATCCCCTACACAACAGATTTCTTCTTGAAAATTGGAGTTTTCTGCAAACATACATAGATCTAGACTTGCTCTAACACCATTCTGAAAATCTACAACTACGAATGCATTATCAATGATATCTGGTTTTTTACCATGATAATTCTCTTCAAGGTGATTAACGGCTTGATTACCACTTGCGAAAACACTCAAGGCTTCACTTTTTGATATTAATCTCATTAAATCAAAAAAATGACAGCATTTCTCAACCATAGTTCCACCAGTATTATTTGAAAATCTATTCCAATCATTTACTTTAACAAGAAAGGGAAACCGATGCTCCCTTATAGACAACATTTTTAAACTCCCAATAGTGCCTTTGACTACTTCATTAATTAACCTAGCAACAGGAGGCATATACCTGTATTCCATAGCTGTCCAAATAACGCTTGGATAATCTTTAGCAAGCTTTTTAATTTCAAGACAGTCATCAACTGAAGTACAAAATGGTTTTTCCACTAAAAGATGTGCTTTAGTTTTCAATAAATCTCTCAAAATTTCGACGTGAGTAAAATTTGGTGTAGCTACTATATATGCATCTGCAATTTCTGCTTCTATCAACTCAATATGGCTATCAAATATATTAACTTTTTTTTTCAATAATTTTGTACTTAAATCAATTGATTTTTTGTGACTATCACAAATAGCAACAACTTCAGCATTATCAATGAGGTTAATATTTTTTATATGTTCCTGGCCCATTGTTCCTGAACCAATAATAGCATATTTTAATTTACTCATTCGCTCTAACTTTCTTCTAAAAATTTCTTTTAATCATCCAATAATAAACTTGAATTAATTTTTAGTTAATAGTTTATATATGACTTTAACAATAAATATGCTTTAAGGAGACTTGAATTAGACTTTTAATCAAAATCTATAGTATTTTAGAATATTTAAATTCATTTTTGCTTAAAATAGGTAGGAACTTAGCTTGGATAGCTATATTTTTGATGGTGATTGTGATTTTAGTTCAAGTTTTTTTTCGTTACGTTCTAAATAATGCATTACCCTGGCCAGATGAATTAGCACGTTTCTTGATGCTATGGATGACAGGTTTCATAGCGCCGTCAGCCTATAGATGGGGAGGATTTGTTTCAATTGAAATGCTACCACAACTTCTTCCAAAATTAATTGAAAATATGCTAATTATTTTTTTACTTGTATTATCTCTAATAATTCTATTAATCGGTTTTCAATTGGGTTTGCAACACATAAAGATTGGTTGGATTTTTAATTCATCATCTTTAAAAGTTCCTCTTGATTTAATTGGAGGTGAGCAAAAATCAATAAAACTTGCTTGGATGTA
>CAZNBI010000195.1:0-2164 GCA_964571065.1 uncultured Rhodobacterales bacterium
GCATAACCCATTCGTCCATCTTTAACGGGTATAATATCAGGAAAATCTTTTAAAACAGGTCCAGATCTTTCATTAAATAAATCAAAAGCTGATCTAATTATTTTTTTTTGGTATTCAGGATCATTTGGCTTTCCGAGTGGTCGACCCATTGGGAAATCCAGCCAAAGAGCTCTTGGAGGTTGGATAGCTTCAATATGTTCTTTTACAAAACCAACTAAGACTGTTGAAAACCCATAAGATTCAAAAAAATGAGCAAGCACGCTCACGGCGCGCGTACAGAATGGTCATACAGGAACTAAAAAGACTGTGTCGACTGCATCATCTTTCATTCTTTCAGCAACTTCTTTTGCTGACCTTTCCATTTTGATAGGATCAGATGAACCAATAAATGAGAAGTGTTCATTTGAAACAGAACCTATTTCACCATTCTTAGCCATTTCTTCTAATCTGTCTATTGGAAGAATTGTATTAATGTCTTGTTGCCAGGCAGTACGATCATATTCTACTGCAACATGTGTCATTACTAGATCGAGATTATCTTTTTCTATAACTCTGTGATTATTAGCAAGCCATGAAAATGGTTTATCACCTCTTTTAGTAATTGCTGCCGAAGAAACAATAGACACTCTGCGACTGCTACCTTCTTTAGGAACTGTCCAAGCAGGATTATCAAAAGTATATTTCTCAAGACGAGAAATAAATCCCCTTCCAATAGCAGGCATTTCAGGAATTAAAACCATTCAAATCTTTCTGATAAGTTTAATATAATTGGTATATTTTATATTCATAATGTCAAATAATTTTATCAGCTAATAACTTTCTTACTATGGGCAAGTCAGCCTCAGCCCAATCTAAGTTGGAAATATTTTTAAGGCTTAACCATTTACAACTAATATGCTCTTTAAGAATTACATTTCTGCTTTTACAAGAACACAAATATACTTTCATATTTAATTCAAAGTCAGGGTATATATGATTAACTAACATATAAAAATCAGTAATATCTATCTTAAGAGAAAGTTCCTCAAGAATTTCTCTTTTTAAACATTGCTCATTTGTTTCGAATTCCTCAATTTTGCCACCAGGAAATTCAAATTTTTCAGAAATATAATTTAAATTATTTTGACATCTTTGAGCACAAAGAATTTTCTTTTCATTAATTATTACTCCGGCTACTACAGAAACTTTTTTCACAAATTGTCCTAAATTTGAAAATCAATTGTAGTTATTGCAAAACAATTCTACGTTAGCAACATTTTGGCGGAAGGAGCAGGAGTCGAACCCACCAGACACGTATATAACGCCTCTCGCTAGATTTGAAGTCTAGGCGCCTCACCGGAGACGATTTCCTTCCAAATTATTTTTAAAATAATCATTGAGGAAATGGTATAAAAAATTAACTTTATTTAAAAATTTTTGATGGATCACTTTTTATAATGCGTCCATTGCCTGATCGTTTAGTAAATAGTTTTTTATCAAAAAATTCTAATAACTCAATTGAAACGTTTCGGCTAATTTTTGTTTCGTTTCTAAATAAACTTAAGTCAACTAAACCTCTATTATTTTCTGATGCAATTTTTTCAACAATATTAGCACATTTTAATATCGTCTTTGGTAAGAAATAATGTTTTTCAGAAATTTTGCACAACTGTTTCAGAGAAACTAACTTATTAAAAATATTTTCTACTGTTTTTATATTTATACTTGTCTTTTCTGCAAATTCATTAATGGTTAGAGAATTAAAATGACTTTTATTTAGACTTGCGTTTATCTTTCTCCATAAAATTTTTTCATCAGAATTAAAAGAGTTTCTATTATTTGTAATACTAATTTTTTGGCCACTCATAAAAATCTGTTTTTCTTCAATAAGTTCATTTAAAATTTTATTTATTAAAAAATCCTTTGCTTTATATGAAAATGCACTTAATAATTTTTCCTTGTTTAAATTCAAACCATTTTGACTTTGGGCAATAGATTTTCCAATAAATTCGAACACAGTTCTCTTGCATAATCTCCAGTTCTGTTCAGATATTCCCCATAATTCTTCTTTGTGAATGATGACCTTTATTTGTAAGTTATTCAGAAGGCTCTTAAACTCTGCTTTTGAAAAGTTCCTTGAAATTGAGAATTTAATTAGATCTATGCCCCAAGTAGATTTTGAGAC
>CAZNBI010000196.1:0-2164 GCA_964571065.1 uncultured Rhodobacterales bacterium
AAATCTCAATTTCACTCAAGTTACACGGTATTAAGATTGAATCACATTGCATAATGCAGTTAACAAGCTGCCTTGGTGGGTGAGCCATAGTATCTATTAAGATTATTTCCTCTTTGACTGAATATGTCTTTAATTTTTGGTCTAAAAGACTAACACCTAAATTTGGAGAGGCATGGTTAAATGGAATAAAATCTAATTCTATTTTTGATGACATCTGATTAAGCAAACTTAAAGAACTTTTTTGACTGTCAGTGTCAATTAATTTAATTTTCCCACTAAATCTTGTTTGTGATAATCCAAGTGCAGACAAAATGCAAAGTGTGGACTTCCCAACTCCGCCTTTGGAATTTAGGAAAGCAATTTTATAACTATTCATACTTTGTATCCTCACTTATTATTTTTGAAACAATGTTTGCTGATTGACTGTAAATTTCGTTTATAGACTCTAATTCAGCTATTTTATTTTCATATAATTTTTTATTTTTATAAATTTTTTCCTGGAGCTTGATAAGTTCGTTGTCAACTTTATGTAATCTATCTTTAATCTGAGATCTTTTTTCAGTTAAAGATCTTAACTCACTTATGAAAAAAGAAAGATTATCCTTCGTGGGTTCCTCTAGTAAAGCATTCTGAACATCATTATTAGCAGACAAACCTGCTAAATTTTCAATTTGCTTTAAATTAATTTTAGCTTCATTCAGAAACTCAGGACCTTCATCTATAGTTATATCGTGGTTGTCATCAGGTAAATTTACTTCATCTTGATTATTTAAATTACTTTTACTTTCATTTGACAAATTAGTATCTGTTAGAATATGAGAAAAATTATCATGAAGTTGGAATTTAAGATCTGAAATTGCCTCTTCTCTTAAGTTACTTTCTTCTTGCCTTATTTCATCCTTAGGAGATAAATTTTCGACATTTGACAAACCGGCTTCATCATTATTTTGCATTGACTGAAGGTCAAGTTTTTGAAATTTCATTTTCCGTTTTACAGAATTCACATAAAAATTTGACATAATGATTTTCTTTCAAATAAAAATATAATAATAACAGATAATTAACAAACTTACATCACCTACATATTGAAAAGTGAACCCTATGTAATCATATATATTGTGTTTTACGAATTTTAAGATTTTTAATTTTTTTTGAATTATAAAGCTAAATAATATGTTTTTTCTTCCACTTTTTGATGAAAATCCCTCAAAGAATGTGCCCTTAGTCACATGGTTTTTTATTGGTTTGTGTTTTCTAATTTTTTTCTACCAATTTAATTTAACTAATTACTTAGAGTTAAAATTTATTTACAAGTATTCTTTTATTCCATTTTTTTTTAATGACTTTAACAACCAAAACCCAGTCAGTTTCTTAAATCCTTATTTTACTCTGGTGACATCAGCATTTTTACATGCTGGTTGGATGCATATTTTAGGTAACATGCTCTACTTATGGATTTTTGGAGATAATGTCGAAGACAGTATGGGAAGTGTTAAATTTTTTGTATTTTATCTTCTATGCGCAATTGGTGGCTCTCTTCTTCAATACTTTTCAAATCCAACATCTGATATTCCAATTGTTGGAGCCTCAGGAGCAATTGCAGGTGTCCTTGGAAGCTATCTAATACTTTATCCTAAAGCAAATATAAAAGTTTTTATGTGGGTAATAATTATAATTAGAACTGTAAATGTACCTGCTTGGATAGTCTTAGGCATTTGGATTTTAGGGCAATTTTTCTCTGTTTCGGCTGGTAGTTCCTCTGGTGGAGGAGGTGTTGCTTATTTTGCACATATTGGAGGGTTTATCACTGGGATGGCGTTAACCCCTCTTATGAGGAAAAAAGATACGCCATTATTTAATGAGCAGTTAACCTCACCATGGGAAATATCCAAAGCTAATAAATCAGATATTAAAAGAACATTTACTCATAACAGAAGTTCATCACTGCCCTCATTTAAAAGGACACGAAGTTCCCTGCCTAAATTCAGGAAATAATATCATTACTTGATAATTGTGAATGTTTTACCAAAGTCTATAATTAATTTTTTAACTTTATCTGCTGCTCTGTTACACAGGTTTTCATTTAGAGACCGCACGACAATATTAGTACCTATTACACCTGATTTAAACCAAGGGTAACAGCCTATTTCCAGATCACTTTCAG
>CAZNBI010000197.1:0-2145 GCA_964571065.1 uncultured Rhodobacterales bacterium
TAACTTTGTTTTAATTATTTTTAATAGTTATACTTCTTTCTCTGTAAAGAGTGTAAATCCCTGTTAAAATAATAATTACTGTACCTAGTATCATAGAGAAATCTGGAATTTCATTGTAGAAGATCATTCCATATATAATTGCAAATATTATTATTGAATATCTAAAAGGAACAACAAAGCTTACTTCCCCTATTCTCATGCACATTACATTAAAAAGTATTCCAATTATTAAAAAAAATGCTGTTGCAGATAGACCCCAGATAATTTCCTTTGATGGAACTATCCAATCTTGGAAAGGTAAAAAAAATAATCCTGTTAGAGTAACTGCAATAGCAGTAATAAAAGATACATAAGTCGACGGTATAGACGGATCTAATCTTTTAGTTGATATATCTCTAATAACAATAAAACCCACAGCTAACAATGCTAATAAAGAGTAATAATTAAAATTTTCAGAAGCTGGTTTTATAATTATTAAAACACCAATAAATCCTAAAAGTATAGCTGACCACCTTCTCAAACCAACCTTCTCCTTTAAAAATATTGCAGCAGCAAATGTTAAGGCTAATGGCAAGCATTGTAAAATAGCAGTTGCGGTTGCAAGCTCCATATTTATTAGGGCAGTTAGGAAAAAAACTGTACAACCAACATCACCAAAAACTCGTAAGATTAGAAACTTAATTTGTGACCTTTTGATAGCAACTACTAATTCCTTTCTTATGTAAGTGAGTAAAAAAAGAAGGAAAACAGCAATTATACCTCTTAAAAAAATAATTTCTGATAGTGGTAAAATAAGTCCAATATATTTTATGACAGCATCTGTTGAAGCATATCCAAACATGCTTAAGGTCATGAACAAAGACCCATAAATATTTTTTGACATAATGTAAAATAATTAAAGATTTACATAATTAGTATATATTTTAGCAACCTATGAAATTTTTATTATTACATTCTTTTACTAAAATTTCAGCTTTGCTTATCTCTGAAGTGTTCATTTCTTTAATAAGACCATCTAATAATAATTTACTATTTTGATCATTATTATCTGATCCAATTTTTGCCCACATATAACTTTTTAAATAGTCTTTTTCTACTCCATTACCTAGTGCATACATTGTACTGATTAAACGAATAGAATTTAAATTTCCCTGTTCAGAAGACATTAAGAACCATTTAAAAGCTTCACTAAAGTTTTGAGAAGTGCCCTGTCCATTATGATGCATTAGTCCAACATTATATTGTGCATTAGATAAACCGCCCTCTGCAAGTGGTGTCCATATTTTTAATGCCTCTTTAAAATCTCCACTATTGTAGGATTTAAGGCCACTTTCAAAATCTGCAAAGGTCAATTTGCTTAAAAAAAATAAAGGTAAAATAATTAGAGTAAAAAATGTTCTTTTTAAATGCATAATGACAAACTCCAAGATTTTATAATAATTATATAAAAGATTATAAATTAATTAAATTAATAATTTCAATAAAAGCAAATAAAGACATTTATTATCAAAAATGTTAATTATTTAGTTATGCGCCCGTAGCTCAGCTGGATAGAGCACCAGACTTCGAATCTGGGTGTCGGGAGTTCGAATCTCTCCGGGCGCGCCATTCTTTAATTCAACTTATTCAATGAGTTAAAGAATTGCTCTCTAAAAACCAACTCACAGAATTTCTTGATTTGACACAGATATGACACAGTGAAAGGAGTTTTTATGAGTTCTGTGCGTAAAAGAGGAAAAACTTGGACTGCTCAAGTAAGGATTGCTGGATGGAGAAGTTTCACCAAAACATTCAATAAAAAAACAGACGCCATTGTTTGGAGCAAAACATTAGAAGATAAAATAAAATCAGTTCCTATACCTGATAACAATATTGAAAATCTAAAACTAAAAGACTTACTCAAAAGATATTCAAATGAGATATCTCCTAAACTGAAAGGTTTTGAGAGAGAAGTTTATAAAATTAATCTCATTATTCGTTCTTGGTTAGGAGAGATACCAGTCATTAATTTAAACAAACATCATATAAATCAATATCGTGATGATCGTTTAAATGAAGTTAAGTCTGGTACAGTAAGATCTGATCTAATGTTAATCAAAAGAGTAATTAAAACATCAATCTCACAATGGGGATATGGACTGCCCA
>CAZNBI010000198.1:0-2143 GCA_964571065.1 uncultured Rhodobacterales bacterium
CCTATTACACCTGATTTAAACCAAGGGTAACAGCCTATTTCCAGATCACTTTCAGTTTCCTCAATTTCACCAATACCCTTTGCGAGGTTCCCCTCCCCAATTTCACATGCAATTGAAATAGAAAAAGTTTTTTTGCCAAACTTGATATTTTTTAAAATACCGTCAAGCATTGCCTGCATGATTTTTGGCACCCCTGCCATAACGTAAACGTTTTGAATATTGAACCCTGGTGCCGCACTCACGGGGTTGTCAATGAGGGTTGCTCCCTCAGGTATATCAGCCATTTTCAGTCTAGCTGAATTTAATTCTATATTGGTACCCTTGTAGTGTTCTTGTAATCGCCTTAAAGCCTCTTTATTGCGTTCTACTGAAACGTCAAAAGCTTTCGCGATTGCTGGCGTTGTTATGTCATCATGTGTTGGGCCAATACCACCAGACGTAAACACATAGTCAACTAATTTATAAATTTCTTTAATTGTAGAAATAATAGTCTCTTGATCATCTCTGATAATTCTTGCTTCAACCAGTTTAATACCGTTTTGCTCGAGTTGTTCGGCCACCCATCCAATATTCTTGTCTTTTGTTCTACCAGATAATACTTCATTCCCAATTACAATCATGGCAGCTGTTGGTTGCTTATTGCTTGTCACTAAATTCTCCTTTAAGTTCACAATTAAATTGGGATTTAAATTTTAATGAAACTACCAAATACTTTAAGATCAGGAAAGCTAATTAGACGTTACAAAAGATTTTTCGCTGATATAGAATATGAAAATAATAGTATAACTGCCCACTGCCCCAACCCAGGTTCAATGACTGGACTTTGCACCCCTGGCCAGGATGTCTTGTTCTCATTATCAGATAATAAAAAAAGGAAATTACCTTACACACTTGAGTTTGTAAAATCTAATAGTCATTGGGTTGGCGTCAATACACAGTACCCAAACAAAATTGTGGCGGAGGCTTTAGAAAATAAAATCATTCCAAGATTAAAAAAATATACATCAATTCAAAATGAATTTAAATTCCGTGAAGGAGTGAGATTTGATTTTCTCTTGAAAGGTGAAGACTTAAAACCTTGCATCATAGAAGTTAAGAATGTTCAACTAAGAAGAGACTTAACTAGTAAAGTCGGGGTCGCTGAGTTTCCTGACTCAGTTACCGAAAGAGGGTCAAAGCATCTCAAGAATTTAGTCAGTGCAATTTCTGATGGTTATGACTGTGTCATGCTTTACGTTGTCCAACGAATGGACTGCCAAAGTTTTTCAATTGCAAATGATGTTGACCCTGAATACGCAAAAAATTTTGATATTGCAAAAAAAAATGGTGTGAAAATTGAAGTATGGGCTTGTGATATATCTTATAAGGAAATAAAACTGTCACATTCCATTAAAGTAATTTAAACAAATCATATGAATAATCATTCAATAAAAATTCATGGACCTGATAATTTTGAGAGCATGAGGAAAGCAGGGCAGTTAGCTTCAGACGTTCTCGATTACATTACTCCATATGTTAAGCCAGAAGTAACAACAGGCTATTTAAATGACCTTGCGCATGATTACATTTTAAGCAATAACGCTATCCCTGCCCCTCTAAATTATAAGGGATTTCCAAAATCGACCTGTATTTCAGTAAACCATGTTGTTTGCCATGGAATTCCAGGGGATAAGAAATTGCAATCAGGCGACATATTAAATATTGATGTGACTGTTATACTTGATGGCTGGTATGGTGATACAAGCAGAATGTTTTTTGCAGGAGAACCTTCAGTCAAGGCAAAGAGACTTTGCGATGTAACATACAAATGTCTAATGGCAGGAATAGAAGTTTCAAAACCAGGAGCGACACTTGGTGATATTGGATACGCTATTCAAACCTTGGCAGAAAAAGAAAGATTTTCAGTTGTGAGAGATTTTACAGGTCATGGTCTAGGCCAGGTTTTTCATTGTCCACCATCCGTATTACACTTTGGAAATCCTGGAGAAGGGATAAGGTTAGAGCCCGGAATGATATTTACAATAGAGCCAATGATAAATGCTGGAGGGTACGCGACTAAAATTTTATCTGACGGATGGACCGCCGTTACAAGGGACAGATCACTTTCTGCTCAATTTGAACACTCTATAGGAATAACTGAAAA
>CAZNBI010000199.1:0-2130 GCA_964571065.1 uncultured Rhodobacterales bacterium
AAAGAGCCTGAAGAAAATTTATGAGCTGTTCCTCCAATTGTGTCACCAGATCCAAAGAGGCCTTCAACAGTCATCATTCTATTATAACCCCATTGGTAATCATCTGGTGCATAATCACTTGGACCACTTGCCCAAGCTCCTGAGCATGTTGCATGAGATCCCATAACGTAAGGTTCAGACATTACCAATTCAGGGTTAATCTCTTTTGGGTCAATATTTTGAGAAGCCCAAACGACAGCTTGCCCAATAGTCATTCCAAGAAAGTTTTCCCATCCGATAGTTTCTTTATGCGGGTCTTTAAATGCCTCTTTGGTGACCATTCTGATCGGCCCTCTACCTGCTTGAACTTCTTTTAAAAATGCATGGTTTCTCAAACAAGTAGGAACTGGTTGTTGGTCAACATAATCACCAACCATTTCCTTAATTGATTCATACCATGTATTTTCATAACTTTTTCCATATCCATTTTCGGTAGTTGTTTTTAAATGTAAGAAATACGCGCCTACAGGTCCATAACCATCTTTAAATCTCGTAAGTACTATTCTATTTTCCATTTGGGTCATTTTAGCGCCAACTCTAATTGGAAGAGCATATGCCGAGGCGCTGCTCCATGGAGCATACCAAGTTCGACCCATACCTTCACCAACAGCATGAGGTTTAAATATATGAGAGGCTCCTCCAGCAGATACTACTACTGCTTTTGAACGAAAAACATAAAAATCTCCAGTTCTAACGTTGAAACCTACTGCGCCAGCAACTCTGTTTGGTTTGTTCTTATCCATAAGAAGATGAGTGACCATTATTCGGTTATAAACTTCAGTGGCTGCCTTTCTAGCAGCTTCAGCTATAATTGGTTTATAACTCTCGCCATGAATCATAATTTGCCATTTACCTTCTCTTTGATAACGGCCATTTTCTGGGTCTCTCATTATTGGTAATCCCCATTCTTCAAATTTATGAACAGTTGAATCGACATGACGAGCAATATCATAACCCAAATCTTCTCTAACGAGCCCCATTAAGTCATTTCTTGCGTACCTAACGTGATCTTCGGGTTGGTTCTCATTCCAATGCATTCCCATGTAACAATTTATAGCATAAAGACCTTGAGCAACTGCACCACTTCTTTCAATATTAGCTTTTTCAACAACAACAATTTTTTTATCTCTACCCCAATATCTTGACTCATATGCAGCTCCACATCCACCAAAACCACCTCCGATTACTAAAACATCTGAATCGACGTAAATTGTTTTCCTAGAAGCCATTACAATGGACCCTCTACAAACTGACTTCGTGATATTGTAGGTAATGATTTCACCTTTAAGGCATCAGGTTCATGTGCTAATTGTTGAGTTGAGTATTCTTGAGTATTTGGATCTTCGTATTCTGCAGGACCTTTAATTGAACCCCATGGTGTTGTTCTTATTGGTGATATGAAATTCTTTTCTCTACCATCTCTAAATTTTATTTTCCATGATATAGTTCCTTTCTCTTCCTCTCGTAAAACACGAACACTATGGCCCATAGGAGCAAAATCAGCATAACCTCTCACGTCGATAGCATTTTGTGGACAAGCTTTTACACAAGAATAACATTCCCAACAAAAATTTGGTTCAATATTATACGCTCTTCTAGTTGTTGGATCAATATGCATAATATCAGAAGGACAAATATCTACACAATGTCCACAACCATCACAGCTTGTCATATATACAAAAGTTGACATTAAAAAATCTCCTATAAATTAATAATTTCGGGGTGCCCTTTTTACTGTGCCATAAATAGCAGGTCTATCTGCTGGTTCAGGTAGATTTCTATTTGATCCATCTGCTTGAGCAACTCTTTTTTGCAAAGAAGCTCCTGGCTTGTAAAACATATGAGCAAACTTCGACCATGGTATGGAACCAAACAAAATTAAATTAGCAACCAGATATAAAACTAGTAAAATGTTTGAATAAAAGGGGCTTGATATTTGAGTTGCCCCCCAAAATATTGCAAGGGTTGAGCTTATAGCTAAAGAAAGAACAAAAATGTCAGCTTGTATTAATCTAAATCTTGTATTTCCTTCAGCCGCAACATCAACTCTAATAAAAAACCAAAACCAATAACAACCTACACTTATTAAAA
>CAZNBI010000200.1:0-2117 GCA_964571065.1 uncultured Rhodobacterales bacterium
CTAAATGGTTTAGATAAATTATGTTATTCTCAGAGTATTGCGGCATATATTGGTTTTGATTGTACAGCTGATAGCTTACATGTAGGCTCGCTAACTCAGATAATGATGCTAAGGCATCTTCAAAAAACTGGGCATAAACCTATTGTCTTAATGGGTGGCGGAACGACAAAAGTTGGTGATCCTTCAGGAAAAGACAGTGCAAGACCATTACTCACTATAAATGATATTAATCTAAATATGGAAAGTATTAAGTCTATTTTTGAGAAGTATTTGGTTTTTGGTAAAAATCCAAGTGACGCTGTAATGGTTGATAATTCTATTTGGCTTGATAAACTTGAACTTATTTCTTTTTTAAGAGATTACGGAAAGCACTTCTCAATCAATAGATTACTAAGCATGGAATCTGTAAAACAAAGACTTGACAGAGAACAACCATTATCTTTTCTAGAATTCAATTATGCAATACTTCAAGCTTATGATTTTCTTGAATTAAATCGTAAATATAACTGCTTTCTACAAATGGGAGGGTCTGATCAATGGGGGAATATTGTATCAGGAATTGATTTAACGAGAAGAATTCAAAGTAAAGAAGTATTTGGTTTAACTTCACCTTTAATTACAACTGCATCTGGTTCAAAAATGGGCAAAACAGCAAATGGCGCTATCTGGCTTAATGAAGATAAGTTAAGTACTTGGGATTTTTGGCAATTTTGGAGAAATACAGAAGATAAAGATGTTATTAGATTTTTAAAGTTATTTACTGAAGTTCCTATATCTCAAATCCAAGAAATTCAGAAATTAAAAGGAGCTCAAATTAATGATGCAAAAATTTTACTTGCAAATGAAGTAACAAAACTGTGTCACGGAACAGAGGCAGCAATTAAAGCTCACAATTCAGCAAAAGAAACTTTTGAAAAAGGAAAGCTAGGTTTAGATCTTCCAAAATTTAAGGTAGTATTATCGAATAATGATGATATCTCGCTAATTGAAGCTTTGTGTAAAACAGAATTATGTAAGAGCAAAGGTGAGGCAAGAAGATTAATTAATGGCGGTGGTGCTAGAATAAACAATCAGTCTTTTAGAGATGAAGATCACGTAATACAAAAAAGTGACTTTGATGAATCCGGTACATTAAAAATTTCATCAGGGAAAAAAAATCATGCTGTTTTGTACATTTAGCAAAACTAATTATTCCTTATCGCTTCTAAAAATATTAAAAATATCCCTAAGCAACCCTGGCGCAGAGGATAAAGGCCTAAAAGATATTGATGGTTTGGAAATATTTCCATCTAAACGAAATTCAGTTAAAACAATTCCAGCTTTATCTCCTCCAGTTAATAATTCACTCAATACAGGAACAGGCTCTAAAAGTTTATTTAATAATGTTGCCGGTGCCATCGTTCCATAAATTTGAAGAAAGTCATTCTTTTTATCTACCCATCCATCAAGAGTAATTGCCATGGCCTCGCCTATGGCTTCAATGCTTCGAATATTAAATCTATTATCAAAATTATCTATTTCTGCCACACCCTTAGCAAAGTAAATTCCTTTTTCTTCAAGTAAGTTAAGTAAGCCTGTTAAGCTCAAAGTTGAAATTAAACGAACAAGAATAGGTGCATTAACAACATTAAATTTAGATACATCTATTAGAGCACTATATTTGCCAGAATTTTGTTCATCTAATTTTACCGAAATAACTATACTTCCATCTTCAACTAAATCTGTTATCTTTAGGCCTTTTAAAATCTTACCAGCATTATCACCAGAAATAATAAAGACATTTTTATCTTCACTGTTAATAGAAATTGGAACCTCATTAATTAAACCTGTCCCGCTAAATACAATTTGTTTTTTTATTAGCTTGGTAGAGATATTTGCATCATTAATAGTAATTTCCTGACCTAAATAGACAGTTCCTTTTAAGATAGATTCCAAGCCATTTTCACTACCATAGTTTCCATTTATTTCTCCACTAGATACAATGCCACCAGGTAATAAAAATTTTTCACTATTGATTTTAAATAATACATTTAATTCATTTGCATCTGTAATATTATCTGAAAAATAAGTGATATAATTATCAAAATTAATTTTTTCAGAATCTATTTCTAAGATTA
>CAZNBI010000201.1:0-2104 GCA_964571065.1 uncultured Rhodobacterales bacterium
ATTGCGGCCGTGGTGTAGTGGTAGCACAAAAGCCTTCCAAGCTTTTAGGGCGAGTTCGAGTCTCGTCGGCCGCTCCATGAAATTAAATTACACGTACCCCTTTTATTTTGTATAATTGCTCTTTATCATCGGAGGTTAGAGAGTAGCCATTTGGTAAATTTACTTCACATTCTTTGTTATCAATTTTAATAAATAATTTTATATATGAGTTACCCTTAGAAAAATTTCCTAAAAACTCCTTCAGCTTATCAATACATTCAATTTTTTCTATTTTAAATGACAGAATTTCTGAAGTATCCATTGATAATTTTTCTAAGTCTTCAATATGTATAGCGTTTAACCTTACACCTGAATTCTCATCAATTCGGGCTTCAACACTTACACAGATTGGTTTATTATTATCAAAATAATTTTTTGCTTGAATTGCAATTTCATCGAAAGCAAGAAAATCAAAAGGTCCATAATTATCTGTCATATATATAATAAAAAATTTCTTACCCCTTTTTGAAGTTCTCATCTGCATATTACTAATAATGCCAGCTAATTTAATTCTACATCCAGAACCAACTTTTGTTACATATTCTTCGATTTCATATGATGACAAAATTTCCAATTTTTTTATTATTTTTGAAAAAGGTTCTAAAGGATGTGATGATAAATATAAGCCTAAAGCAGAAAATTCATTTTCTAATTTTTCAGAAAAAGAAAAATTTTTTACATTATTTAATTTAACTTTTAAGTCATTTGTTTCTTCTTTTTCGAATAATATATTTTGATTTGATTCATTTTCTCTTTTTATTAGATCATTAAACGAAATTAAATTATCTATATTCGTTAAAAGCTCTTTTCTATTATGATGAAGACAATCCATGCTTCCAGACTTTATTAAATTTTCTAATAATCTTTTGTTGGCTACCGACCGAGAAACACGTCTTAAAAAGTTTTCCAAAGATAAAAATTTTCCATTTATTTCTCTTTCTTTAACTAAGTCTTCAATTGCTGCCTGGCCAACATTTTTTATAGAACTCAAACCATAACTAATTGATTGTACATTTTTCTCATCATTTAAAACTAAAAAATCAGAAAATGATTCATTTATATTAGGAGGATTTATTTTTATAGATCTAGCTTTAGCTTCAATAACAAATTCAGCCAATTTGTCTGTGTTGTTTTTCTCTAAAGACATAGATGCAGCAAAAAACTCATATGGATAATGAGCTCTTAACCATGCAGTTTGGTAAGTAATTAATGCATAGCCAGCTGCATGACTTTTATTAAAACCATATCCAGCAAATGCACTAATTTGATCAAAAATTTTATTAGATAACTTTGAAGAAATAGATTTATTATTTGCGCCCGCAACAAATTTTTCTCTTTGAGCATCCATTTCAGACTTTATTTTTTTTCCCATTGCTCGACGAAGAATATCTGCAGCACCTAAACTATATCCTGCTAAAATTTGAGCTGCTTGCTGAACTTGTTCTTGGTAAATCATAATCCCATAAGTCTCTTTTAAAATTCCTTCTAAGTCAGGATGCATATATTCAACTTCTTGGGCGCCATGCTTTCTTGATATATAAGTAGGTATATTTTCCATAGGCCCTGGTCTATATAAAGCCACAATAGCAATTATATCTTCGAACCTATCCGGCTTTAACCCTTTCAAGACTTCTTTCATTCCGCCAGATTCAAGTTGAAAAATTCCTAAAGACTTACCTTCAGACAAAATATCAAAAGTTTTTTTATCGGTTAATGGTATTTCATTAAAATTTACATGAATATTTTTTAACTTAAGTAAATCGATTGTTTTTTTGATCATAGTTAATGTTTGCAAACCTAAAAAATCAAATTTAACAAGGCCTGCTTTTTCAACCCATTTCATATTAAACTGTGTTGCAGGCATTTCAGATTTGGGATCTCTATAAAGTGGCACAATGTCTGAAATTTTTCTGTGTCCAATAACTATACCTGCTGCATGCGTAGATGCATGACGAAACAATCCCTCAATTTTCTGAGATACCTCAATTAAACTCTTCACTTGTTCATCATTCTCTATAACCATTTGTAATTCATCAACTTCATTGATAGCTTGTGAAATGGTTAA
>CAZNBI010000202.1:0-2088 GCA_964571065.1 uncultured Rhodobacterales bacterium
CACCTGCTTTAATTGCATTTTTTAATATAGTTTTAATATTCTTTATTAGGTCATAACATTTTTTTAAAGAAATATTTTTTCCTTTCCTGTTTGGTGAAATTTTCGATAAATGCAGGGCTTCATTAACATAAATATTTCCAAGTCCAGCTACAATGCTTTGGTCAAGTAGAATATTCTTAATGTTTCTTTCTTTATATTTTAAAATGCCAAAAAGATACATGGCATTAAATTTTTTTGATATAGAATCTGGACCTAATTTTTTTATAAACTTGTTGGTAAATATGTCCTCTTCTGTTAAATCAAGAAATCCAAATCTTCTTTGATCATTGTAAATAACGAAAGTGCCATCATCAAATTTAATAAAAGCATGATCATGAATATCAAGTTTTGTTTTGGATGTAGTTATCTTTATTTTGCCTGACATACCTAGGTGGATTAATATGTTTTTTCCCGAACAAAGTGGAAGAAGACAAAATTTTCCAACCCTCAAAGGTTTCATAACAGTTTGTCCAATTACTAGTTGTTTAAACTTTTCCGGCAAATCAAATCGAAGTTTTTTATTACCAATATGAAAATCTATTATCTTTTTGTTAGCAATTTGTTTTTCAAGAGCTTTTCTTATTGTTTCTACTTCTGGTAACTCTGGCATTATAATAAAACTATTAATTTGTATATTTTTACTTATATTATCTTAAGATACGGTTCTCCATTGTTATATATTAAAGGTAATAATTTTCTATGGCTAAAAGTGATTTTACTGATTTTGGTAAAATAAATATCCCAAAAAATAAAAAAACATCTCTTGTTAATAATCTATTTGGTGAAGTCTCAGATAAATACGATCTAATGAATGATTTAATGAGCTTAGGTATACATAGACTATGGAAAGAACAATTTCTCGATTGGATGGCTCCGAGAGAAACGCATCATTTACTCGATTTAGCAGGTGGAACTGGTGATATAGGATTAAATTTTTTAAAAAGGGGTGGTGGGATTACAACAATTGCAGACTTGAATATTAGGATGCTATCCATGGGCCAAAAAAAACTTACAAATAAAAAATTTAATCAACGCTTAAATTGGGTCAATTGTAATGGTGAAAAGTTGCCATTTAATGACGAAGAGTTTGATTTAGTTTCTATTTCTTTTGGCCTTAGAAATGTTACTGAAAAAGATGTCGCACTTGGTGAAATATATAGAGTTTTTAAAAAAGGTGGGAGATTCATGTGTTTAGAATTTTCAAAAGTGAATACTTCTTCTTTAAATGTTTTATATAAATTTTGGTCTAATAATGTAATTCCATTTCTTGGTGAAAAGGTTAGTGGCAATAGAAAAAATTACGAATATTTAATTGAATCTATAAAACGATTTCCTGATCAAAACCAATTATCTTCCGTTATAAGGTCAGCAGAATTTAAATTAGTAAAACATAGAAATTTATCAGGTGGAATAGCAGCCATTCACTCAGGTTGGAAAATTTAATTGATGAGTAGCATTTTCCATATTTTAAGAGCTTTTAGGATAATTATTATTTTTAGTAGAAAGGGGCTACTGTCAAAAATTTCTAAAAGTAGCCTAATTCCACAAAGAGCACTTTTTTTTATCAATATTTTAAATTTTTTTGTTGGGAAAGAAGTTCCAGATAGTGAAATTGGTTCTACAATAGTTGAAACTCTTAAAGTCTTAGGTCCAGCTTTTGTTAAATTAGGCCAAGCTCTTGCAACTAGGCCTGATATAATCGGAGTACAACTTGCTAATGAACTTGCTCAATTACATGATAATATGGAACCATTTTCTTATGAGAAAATAGTTAAATCAATCAAAACTGAAACTGGTAAAGATATTGGACAATTATTTAAATCTTTTAACAAAACACCAATTGCGGCTGCTTCTATATCTCAGGTTCATAAGGCTAAAACATTTGAAAATGATACTGTGGCAGTAAAGATACTAAGACCAGGAGTAGAAAAAGCAATTTTCAGCGATTTGAGATTTTTTAAATGGTGTGCAAAGTTTTTAAGTTCTTTGGATAAAGAAATTTCATTTTTAAGACTTTCAGAAGCCGTTGATATTTTTGAGGCACTCACA
>CAZNBI010000203.1:0-2069 GCA_964571065.1 uncultured Rhodobacterales bacterium
ATATTTTTTTCTTTTTTTGCAATTTCAAATAAAACTTTAATCATGTCATTATTTTTTATATTCCAGCCAAGAGTATTAGATTCTTGATTAGAAAAGGTTTTGGTTGCTTCAACTGTCAAATAATCATTTGACAATTTTGTATCTACGAGTTTTAAAGAATTCATCGGGCAAGAGTGTTTTTCGATTTCTTTCCATATACCAATTTCTTCAAAAAAAGTTTTTGATGGTTCTAGAAAAGCAGTTGTACGATAACTTTTACTGTTATTTTTAATATGGCTTTTGATATCTATCTTGTCTATGCACACTACAGAAAAGCCTTTACTTGAGAATGCAATAGAAGCAAGTAAACCAGCAAGGCCGGCACCTGTAACAAAAATATCAATATTATTATTTTTCATATTATAAAATCAAAATATTTTATGCTATGTATCAATTATAAATCAATTTTTATATTTCAATTCCTAAAATTAAATAGATATCATTAATTTAAGTTTTTTCTAATCTTTAGAGAGAACGAGCCAACTTTCTTACACTATCCATATGAATATTGAATTCATTTTGTGTCATAGTTGGCAAAACAGAATAAAACCTTAAATATTTCGTTTTTAAGCCACCTAATTGGAAAATAGATTTCTTCAATCTTCTGTAAGGTATATTATCAAATAAAGAAAAATTAAAATAACTTATCATTGGTCCACCATAAGTGATAGAAACAATTCCTAATTTACCTTTCATGGCACCTGGAACAGGATATCCATAATTCTTAAAGTATTTACTTTCTGGAAAGATAGACCGGTATGAAAAATACCAATCAGGGTGCAAAACCCAATCAATCCAATTTTCTAAGATTGAGTTTAGCCGAAGATTGTTACACGAGCCTATTAGAAACATCACATCACATTTTTCTAGCCGTTCTCTATATTCATAAATACATTTTGGGACTTGAGTAAAATTAGAGTTGTAAAATGGGAGTTGTTCTTCTTCTTCAAATAAATTTATCAAGTCAATTTCATGACCAAGCTTATTAGCTTCATCAATAAAGGTATCTCTTACAGATGCATTAAAAGAATCTTTCGTATTATGATGACCAAAAGCTATAAATATTTTTTTCACATTTATACTTATGTATTAAGTAACTGTTTTGTCAATAATACAGAAAAAATTATTGTTTGATGGATAATTATTAATTTAATATTTAAAGTAGTTTTAGTGCAGCAACAATTACAACTGTATATAAGATCATCATTCCTAAAAGGCCATAGACTGAGAAACCTTTGAAAAAAGTAGCTTTTGCCATTTGTGATGCTTGAAAAATTAAATCTGGCCACGTGTAAGATACAAAGTCACCTTGGGTAAAAATTACTTTAATCTTCCCTTCATTATCAACAACTGGAAGCCTTCTAAACCTGTCATTAGACATAATTCTAAGCCAATCTACAATATTATCATCCTCATTTGCTACACGAGGGTTTTTTGTCATTATGCTACCTAAGGTTGTAGTCTTTGCTGACAGATTTTTTAAAATAAGTTTTTTAACAATGTCACGTTCTGTAACAATTCCTATTACCTTCATTTTTTTATCTGTAATAACAACAGAACCAAAATTATTTTCAGACATCACAGTAATTGCATTAATAACTTTGTCATTCTCTAAAAATGTAACAGGCTTTGGTTTGTTGTAAAATTCTGGACGGTCTTTTAAACGTGTTCCATTTCTTTGTTCCATAAATCACCTCACTCTTTTAAATAGAACAATTTATTTTAATTTAAAGATTTAAAATAATTAATTATTTTTTATCATCATCATCTTGATAATGGTAGGTTCTATTTGGTCTGTATCTAACAGCCAAACAAGCTATCGCTATGATTAATATCGCACCCGCCTCATATAATAATGTAGAAGCTTCCATCCCTTTACCTTGAAGAATAATAAGCCTTGCAATTGCCGTCATAGCAATAAATAACGGCAACGTAATAGGTATCCTATTACTGGTATAAAAAACTCCGATCATTCCTAAAACTTCTGTATAAATAAAAAGTAGTAACAAGTCAGCAAGATTTACTTTACC
>CAZNBI010000204.1:0-2068 GCA_964571065.1 uncultured Rhodobacterales bacterium
GTGATTCAGTTGATGGATTGGCAGTGCTGAGCGGATTTTCAGCAGAGCAAGTTGCCGCTCTCTCACCAGATATAATTTCATCTTATAGTAGTGAAATTTCTGAACATTTGTCACCTAGTGTTGCGCAGTCATTTCCCAACCTGGATGGAGGAAGTAACGAGTCAATGTCTGAACCTTCTGACGAAAGTGATGGCTGGGGAGGTACTTCAACATCTACAGAACTCTATAATGAAACAGAAGAAACTACAATTCCAGAGAGTGAAGACATCTTTTCTTCAGAAAATGAAAATACTCAAACTTCGGATAGCACTAATGAGAACATGTCAGAAGAAGAAGACTCTATAAATCAAGCCATTAATATTATTGATGATAGTATGGACTCCGAGACAGATGGAAACACGCAGCCCTCAGAAATTTCTTCAGAAGAAGAGTACTCAGATAACCAACAAGAGGCTGAGGAAAATAGTTCGGACCTAAATTAGATGCTCTTTTAGGTACAGGTCGTTTCTATTAAGGTTACTGATTGTATTTGCCAATCGCCTGAAAATCAGAATCTTGAAACTTGAAAATGGGAAAAAATGGTGCCCAGGGGCGGATTTGAACCACCGACACGAGGATTTTCAGTCCACTGCTCTACCGACTGAGCTACCTGGGCACTAACAACATTTTATAATGCTTAGTTTAATTAATGTCTAGAAAAGAAATTTGTTTTTATTTTATATTATTTTTTTCATTATCTTGCTTATTTAATTCTGGTACTGTTACTTTATAACTTTCAGAAAGCCATTTATTTAAATCTATCATAGCGCATCGTTTTGAGCAAAAAGGCAAATAAGGATGTTTTGCTTCTTTTTTACACATTGGACATTTTTGCTTTTTATAGTTTATAATTTTTTCATCATTATTCATCTATTAAACCTAACTCTTTAAACAATTTTCTTACCATAAAAGTATCAATTCCTACTATATTAGTGTATGAACCAGAAATTTTTTTTACAAAACTTGATGCAATGCCCTGTATAGCATATCCACCTGCTTTAGATTTCCACTCATTTGATTTTAAATAATATTGTTTTTCAATTTTGCTTAACTTACAAAATTTAACTTTACTAATGCTACATTTTATTATGTATAAACCATTAGGATAATGTAAACATATTCCTCCATATACGGTATGTTTTTTTCCAGACAATATATTTAGACAACTTGTAGCTGTTTTAAGATTACTTGCTTTTGGGAGTATTTTGTTTTTGTAACTAACAACAGTATCTGCTGACAAAATATATGAACCTTTATTTTCCCTGAAAACTTTTCTTGCTTTCTCAAATGCCATTCTTTCTGCATATGATTTTGGTAGTTCATTTAACAAACTGTTTTCTTTAATTTTAGGTGAAATTATTTTGTTGAATTTTAATCCAGAAATTTTTAGTAAATATGATCTTCTAACTGATGAAGAGGCAAGAATAATCTTATTAAAACTATTTTTATGATTCAATAACCAAACCCATAATTAATATTTTTTTACTTGAAACGAAAGGTAATTCTTCCTTTTGTTAGATCATAGGGTGTCATTTCTACATTAACTCTATCACCAGCTAGTACCCTTATTCTATTTTTTCTCATCTTACCACTTGTATGAGCTAAAACTTGATGATCATTGTCTAATTTAACTCTAAACATCGCATTTGGTAACAACTCTGCAACAGTTCCTGAAAACTCAATAACGCCTTCTTTAGCCATTTAAAACCTTTCGAAATTTCTAAATTAAATTATAATTGATATTTTTATCAACAAAGGTCAAGCATTTTAATCATTATATTTAAATTGTTTTTTTAGAATTGTTGCTATTTCATCACGTACCACTCTATAACTTGCCAATGTTTCATTTCTTGAAAATTCATAAATCTGGGGTGCTTTTACAGGAAAGTATAAATTTTCACATAAACCATCAGACCAACTCAACGCCTTTTCGGATGCAGATTTGGAAAATGAAATCACTAAATCAAAAGACTCAGGATTAAAATCTTCAAAAGTTTTAACAAGGTGATTTTCAGTCTCTAAGTTAAAT
>CAZNBI010000205.1:0-2066 GCA_964571065.1 uncultured Rhodobacterales bacterium
ACAGTCTCATATTTTGAGTGGGTGAAAAACCTTACACATATAAGATTTGGCCGTATGCAAAGAAGAGAAGTTGAAAATCAAAATTTGTCAATTATAAAAGCCGTTGAAAAAATGACTGGGAAACAATTTCCAGATAATTTAAAGGCTAGTGTAATGCAAGGCCCAACCGAATTATCTCTAGTGAGGTCTGGTTTGGACGACACCATGAGAACTGGCTATAAGGCAATGAGTGATAGGTTCCATTCAGATAAAAGAATAAAAAGCTTGAGAATGGCTTCAATGGTTATAGCTATTGAAAGAATAGCAGAATCTTACGTTTCTCTTGGCATTTGATTAGGCTCGGAATTTCTTAATAATAATTTGTGAAGATTTTTCTTCGATAAAATTCTTACCATAAAATACATAAATTTTGTTGGTATGGTTACGTTATAAATAAATTTTGGATTTTTAACATGCAATGAATGGTGAATAATTTTAGCTACATCAATTGCCTTTAATTCAAATAATTTATTGAAAAATGAATTACTTTCTTTTTTTAATTTAGGGATTAGAAATTTTTGATAAATTCTTTTTAGATAGCTTTTTTCCCAATCAACCCACTTTTTAAAGTGCAGAAGTGAATTTTCTCTGATAAGTGTTTTAATGGGTCCAGGTCTCACAGAAATTACATTTATTCCAGTGCCTTGTAACTCTAGTCTAAGAGTATCAGTGTATCCTTCCAAAGCCCACTTTGTAGCGTTATAAGGCCCTCTATATGATAAAGTAATAAAACCTAAAATTGATGAACACTGAATAATTCTTCCGTAGCCTTGTTTACGCATGATAGGGATAATTTTTCGAGTAAGATGATGCCACCCAAAAAAATTTGTTTGAAAAATTTCTTTCATTCCATCAGAGGGAATATCTTCTAATGCACCTGGAAGAGCAAAAGCACCATTATTAAAAATTGCATATAATTTACCGTTAGTAATTTTTAATATTTCATCTAATGCGAGATCTATACTTTTTTCTGAATTATAATCGAGATGAAAACAGTTTATGTTTAAGGAACTAATTTTTTTAACATCTTCCTTTTTTCTGCAGGTAGCGAATACTTGCCAACCATTTTGTGATAAATATTTTGCAGTTTCAAGGCCAATTCCTGAAGAGCAACCTGTAATTAAAATACTTTTTTTTCTATCGTTCATATAATTTTCTATAAAGTTGAAATTAAATCCATTAGTAGTTATTTTATTATAATCAATGAAAACTTTTTCCAGACATAAACTTAATTTTTTTGAAAGAATTACAGATCCAATGAGGTTTGGCAATAACGTTGTGCCGCCCGAAAAGTTATTCAGTTTTATTATTCATTTTTCAAAACAAATTAAATTTACAATTTTTTGCTTATTTGTTTTGCAGCTATTAACAGTCTTGATTGATCTCTCTCTGCCTTTGGTTTTTGGAATTATAATAAATCAAATTCTTGAAACTAAAGATATTGGCGCAATGTTTAAAGACAACTACTACTATATGTTAGGTTACGCGTGTCTATTTCTTATTCTGAGACCTTTAGTACAAATTTTGACAGCTGCTTTAGTAGATATGTCTCTTATGACTGGTTTTGCTAATATTGTAAGATGGCAGAGTCATTTGAATGTCCTCGGACTGGATCTAAGTTACTTTACTAATGAACTGGCAGGTAGATTAGCTAATAGAGTTATTGAAACAGGGCAAGCTGTAAGAGGAGTAGTACTTAAATTTTTTGAAGTCATTCTTTATATGATTTTATATTTTGGTGGAGCAATATTTATATTAGCTCAATCTAGTTTGATTTTAGCAATACCAAGTTTTCTATGGTCATTTGTCTTTTTGTACATATTAATTTTTCTGATGCCAAAAGTCAGAGACTTAAGCCATAAACACTCACTTCTAAGAAGTAAAATGACTGGAAGAATTGTAGATTCTTACGCAAATATTGGAATTGTTAAGTTATTTGCTAGAAAAAACCATGAAATAGATGGAGCAGCTGAAGCAATTGATGATTTTAATTTTGGCTGGGCAAGAGTTATGAGAATTTCATTTTT
>CAZNBI010000206.1:0-2062 GCA_964571065.1 uncultured Rhodobacterales bacterium
TAAAATCTAAAAATGAAATAATTTTTTTAGAAAAACCTCCCTTAAATGGTTTGCAGCAAGTTCTTGCTGGTTTTAGATTTCCTGGAATTGGCAACGAGAATAGCAATAAAATAATTAATCACCCAGATTTTTCATTACAATTGCTTTCTATGGATGCCAAAACAATTGAGGATAGATTAAATTTATCTCATAAGATAGCTAGTACCATTTCTATAACATGGAAAATAAAAACAGATGAAATTATCTTAGAAGTAATTCTTAAGGAGTTAAGTTTTACTAATTCTCAAATTAAGTACTTTCAAGATAATTCTAAAGATGGGCTAATATCTTTAATTAACAGCAATCCTTCAGATTTACTAGGATACATACCAAGAGTAAACTTTGAACAACTAAATAATATTTACAAGAGACTTAATTTAAAACCTACAGAAAAAGAGTTTGCAATTGCAGCCTCAAGATTTTGGTTGTCTCAAACTGAAGATAGAAGAGGACATACATGTGCGCCTGAAGTTAAAGTTAAAGAAGAAGCCTCTAGGCTCTCAAATTTAAGTATTGAAAAAATACAAAATTATTTAAATGAAGAAGATAATTTATTTTTCAGAAACTTTCGTTTTGATAAAAAAGTATTGAGCTCAAAGTTTTCTTACCAAAGAGACAAGTCAATAATAGATGAAATAATTCGATTACAGAAAAATTTTACAAAACCAAAAATCACTAACTTGCTTAGCAACAAAGACTTAAGCATGCCCGAAAAAATAAAATTATCAAAAGAACAAATCCTTTCAATAAATAGATCTTTAAAACAATCTTTTTCAATAATTACTGGAGGTCCAGGTTCAGGAAAAAGTACATTAATAGTAGGACTAGTCGAAAGCTTAAGAAAAATAGGTAAAAAAATAATTATTTGTGCTCCAACTGGAAGAGCTGCCAAAAGATTAACAGAGTATAAAGAACTGCGTTCTCTAGAACCAACAACTATTCATATGCATTTAACTGTTATTAAAAAAAAACTTAAGCAAAAATACGATACAATAATTATTGATGAAGCCTCAATGGTGGATATAAATCTTTTCCTTGAACTCATACAAAGCATTCCCAATGGATCAAATATCATTTTAGTAGGAGACGCTGATCAATTGCCACCTATTGGTCCTGGTCAACCATTTAAAGATATGATTGAGTCAAAAAAGGTCAATATTTCAAAACTTTCAGGTAATTTTAGACAAAATAATCTCAGTAATATTATTAAAGCTTCAAGATCAATTATTACAGGTAAGTTGCCTTCTCTGGAAACTGAATTTAAAAATAGTGATTTTATTTTTATTGAATGTAATAAATCCAATCAAAAAAATTTAATTTTAAATTTATTTTTTGAAAAGGTACCTACATTACTTAAAAATAAACAAGAGAGTATCCAGATATTATCACCCATGCATAAGGGCAATGTTGGAATAAAATTACTTAATTATGACATACAACAAAAACTTACCTGCAACAATGAATTGTTGTTTGAAAGGAAAGATAAAAGCTTAAAATTATTTGGTGGTGATAAAGTAATACAAACCTCAAATAATTATGAGTTAATGGTAATGAATGGTGACATAGGACATGTAAGTAAAAAAGTTGAAAATAAAATTATAGTTAATTTTGATAATCGGGAAGTTGAATACTCAGGTTTAGATTTATATGACCTTGATTTAGCTTATGCAATTTCAATTCATAAAAGCCAAGGTTCTGAATACTCTGCTGTAATAATACCTATAAATAGTGAGCATATTCATATGCTATCAAGAAATTTACTTTATACAGCTATTACAAGAGGTAAAAAATTAGTTGTATTAGTTGGAGAAAAAAATATTTTTGAAAATGCAATAAATGCATTTTGGAAAGATACAAGATATACAAATCTAGTGTCTGCCATGCAAAGCAATATTAATTAATACCAATCTTATGTTTAAGGAAGTTTAATGGAAGATAAATCAATACTAAATATTGACACTCGCAATAAAAGATTACTTATTAGAGCAGATCTTAATGTTCCTATAAATAATAATAAAATTTC
>CAZNBI010000207.1:0-2055 GCA_964571065.1 uncultured Rhodobacterales bacterium
TTATATAGTTCCCATTTAAGCGTTTTAGAACCTCTGCTTCTTAGATCATTAAGAGGTAGACTAAAAACAATTTGCTCTGTTTTCATTATATCTCCATCACTTATAAAAATTGACTCTTTTAATTTTGGTATCAAATTTTTCGATTTAAAAATCCACCCTGTTTTATTTTTCAACCTTAATAATATATCACCTGATAAAACCTGTGCGGCTTTTAAGTCGGGACATAGATGGAATCTTATATCAGCTAAGAGTGGAATATTTCCAGGTGCTCCTTGATATTTAAGCTCATCATTGCCAGATATTTTGTCTCCATCTTTTGAAATAAGTAATTCTCTAGTGTGGTATATGCCATATCCTAAATAATAACCGTTATGTGTGGCAGACACTTTCAATCCCTCATTTGTCTTTTCATAAGATTTTTGAATTACCTTGGCAATTCTTTTAGGATTTTTTCCTTCATCAAGACTGGATGAATTTTTTCCATCAATTGATAAAGTTGAATGGGCTGATGTCCCTCTTAATGCATTACTCCAAGTAGTATCAATATCAAGAAATCCAGAGTTAACTATTATTAGGTTCTTACCATGACACAATTCAAAAGAAAGTGTTCCAGCATGCCAGTTTTTTGAGGTTTTAATTGGACTTCCAAAATCTATTATCATTGATGTAGACTTTTGACTAAGTTTTGCAAAACCATCTTTTGTTATTCCAGAAAACGATTTTATTGAAGATCCAGATTTTTCTATTATCTGTGAAATAAATTCTTTTTTTAAATTACATCCCCCATTGATATTCACTATTGACCCATTAGGATGTTGAAGCATTTTTGAACATGATGCTACTTTTTGGACAATTTCATTATATTCTTTCCTAGTTTTTTCTGACTTAGATCTGCCAAGATACTGAACTTCAATAATAATCCTTAAAACTTCCAATTGAAGTTGAGGTTTTCTTGAAAAATGCATTCCATCTTCATTAATTACCTTTTTAATTTCAATAATTACCTCAGATATTACCTCATCTATATCTCTACTTTCCTTTGAAAGACAAACTCTACTAGCCATCTTGCCTACAAGTGTATACAGAATATCATGAGGATTAATTTTTCCCTGAAAATCAAGTTCTAAACATCTTGCTTGAGTTGCAAAATTTTTCATTAATTCTTCTTGAAAGTTTGGATCAGCTGAGTCCGCAAAGTTACCATAACAAAAAAGAATATTACTAAGCCTTTTCGAGATCATTACTGGTGACCAGACTATTTCATCCCAATCATTATTATTCTCATGCCACTCTCTAATTAACTCTCTTGATTTGACACCAGATTTTTCACTTTGTAATTCCTTAAGATCCCTCAGCCATTCAAAAGAATTCCAATAACTTTCAGATATAAATTTTGGGTGTGATAAAAACGATTTTTCGCCTCTTTTTAAAGAACCTTTCCATGGATCTATAGGCCTAACTAGTGGTTTTTTTGGAAAATTTCCTGAAATTTGCCATTTAAAAATTGGACTTTTTTTTCTCCATAAATTTTTAAATTTTATTTTAAGGTACATAAACAAAATTAACTTATTTTTTTTGAAGTCGGCAAATGAAAAAACCATCATTGCCTCCAAATGGGGATAAAAAATTAGGGAAAATTCTTAGCCATCCTTCTTTAGTTATAGCCTGACTGAATGCCAAAACTTCAGAGGGTTTTATTGGTAACATCTCAACAGAATCTTCAGTTTGCAATATAGATTTAATTTGTTCCTCACCCTCTTTTTTTTGCAATGAACATACTGCATAAATTAAAATACCACCTTTATCCAACCACGTTAAACTTTGCTTGATTAAATCAATTTGTAATGAAATATATTTATCTAAATTTACCTTGGATCTATTTTTTACAATGTCAGGATGTTTTCTTATTGTCCCAGTAGCAGTGCAGGGGGCATCTAACAAAACAGCATCAATTTTTTCTTTAGGGCGCCATTTTCTTCCATCATCTACAACAATATTTTCTTTTAAGTTAAGGCGTCTTAAATTCTGTTCTAAAATTTTAATTCTTTCATTGCT
>CAZNBI010000208.1:0-2039 GCA_964571065.1 uncultured Rhodobacterales bacterium
ACATGAGAAATATTTTCAATATCGATGCCTCTTCCTGCAACATCAGATGCAATTAAAATTTTATTATTTCCATTTTTAAATTCATTTAATGCTTCTTGTCGCTTTGATTGTAATAGGTCTCCATGAAACATTATAGAAGAAATATTTCTTCTTTTTAAATCAGTATATAATGAACCAATGTCTTTTTTTCTGTTGCAAAAAATCACTGTATTTTTTGTTTTTATACTTGATAAAATATTCTCTAGAGTGGTTAGCTTATTTTTAATATTGCATTTGATTATATACTGATCGATTGTATTAGAGGTTGATGATGGTGGAGAAACTTCAATCAATTTTGGGTTAATCACAAATCTTTTACCAATATTTAGTATTTCTTTGTTGAGGGTTGCAGAAAAAAATAAAGTTTGTCTTATTTTTGGTAAATTTTCAGAAATCTGATCTATATCAGGTATAAAACCCATATCTAACATTCTATCAGCTTCATCAATAACTAAAATTTTTAGATCATTAAATAATATGTTACCTCTATTAATATGATCTATAAGTCTGCCAGGAGTAGCTATTAAGATATCCACACCTTTATTTAATAATTTATCTTGATCAGTTAATGCTGTACCTCCAATAAGTAAGCAAAAATTCAACTTGTTATATTTTAAAATTTTTTTGAAATAAATAGAAATCTGTTCAGCTAACTCTCTAGTAGGCGTTAAAATTAATGAACGAGGCATTCTAGCCTTTGACTTTTGGTTATTTAAAATTTCAATTATGGGTAAAACAAATGAGGCAGTTTTTCCTGTCCCAGTTTGCGCGCAACCAAGTATATCACGCCCCATTAAAGCTAAGGGTATTGATAAAGATTGAATTTTAGTTGGTTCTTTATAGCCTAATTCATTAAGTAATAAGACTAAGTCGTCTGATAAGCCAAGATTTTCAAATTTATTCATTTATGCAATAATAGTATGATTAAAGAAAATATAAAATATGATTAAAGTTTAATTAAAAAAATAATAATCTGAATAAAATAAATTAGATATCAATCTCATCTAAAATTGATATAGCATTGGTTTTAATATAATCAAATCTAAGATCTGCTTTTTTGCCCATCAATGTATCCACAAGACTGTCAATTGACCGTCTTTCATCAGCCTCAACAATATTCCTTTTAGGCAAACTGACTTTTATTAATGACCTATTTGTTTTTGACATGGTGGTTTCTTTTAATTGTTTTGGTGGCATTTCACCTAATCCTTTAAATCTACTTACTTCAAGATTAGTAGCATTTTTAAATTTATTACTAATTAATAGTTCTTTTTCATTTTCATCTGAAGCATACTCAGTAACATTTCCTAATGATAATCTGTAAAGGGGAGGCTGAGCCAAAAATAAATGACCATTTTCTATAATTGATGGCATTTCTAAATAAAAAAAGGTCATTAATAAAGCAGCTATATGTGCACCATCCACATCAGCATCAGTCATAATTATTATTTTTCCATACCTTAGTTCAAAATCTTTATTATTTTTAAAACCAAGTGCAAGCTTAAGATCAGAAAGTTCTTGATTATTAACTAATTTATCTTTAGTGGCAGTTGCAACATTTAAGATTTTACCTCGTAATGGAAGGATCGCCTGTGTAATTCTATCTCTAGCTTGTTTGGCGCTACCTCCAGCACTATCTCCCTCGACTATAAATAATTCAGTTTCATCAAAATTTGATGATGAGCAATCAGCTAATTTGCCAGGAAGTCTAAATTTTTTGGTTGAGGTTTTACGATCAATTTCTTTTTCTTGCTTCCTTCTTTTTCTTTCTTCTAATTTATTAATTGCTATGTTAAGCAAATCATTTGCTCTAGGTGGATTTGAAGACAGCCAATAATCAAATGAATCTTTTATAATATTGGATAGAATTTTAGTTAATTCATTGTTTACTAGTTTTTCTTTTGTCTGTCCTTGAAATTGAGGGTTGCATAAAAAAATTGAAATTATTACAGCCGTTTCAGAAAATATATCCTCTATAATTAATTCTTGTGACTTCTTAA
>CAZNBI010000209.1:0-2039 GCA_964571065.1 uncultured Rhodobacterales bacterium
TAAGAGGTAGAGTTGGTCGAAGCTCTTTACAGTCTTATTGCATTCTTATGTATGGAAAAAATATAAGCGAAGTTGGTAAATTAAGACTTAAAACAATGAGAGATACTGATGATGGATTTTTTATTGCTGAAAAAGATCTCGAATTAAGAGGGCCTGGAGAAGTTTTTGGAACAAGACAATCTGGTGAGAATGAATTAAAACTGTTACCCTTTATTGATAAAGAAAAACTTATACTGGCAAAAGATATGGCAATCGATATCGTTTCTACAAATAATCTTAATTTTGAACATGAAGTTCTAGTCAGTCTATTTAATAAGGATGAGTATATTAAGTTAATAAGTTAGAATAAGAACTTTATTTTTCTTTGGGTACAACCATACCACCAGAAACAACTAATTTGAGTGCATCTTCTACTGTCATATTTAGAAATATTAGGTCTTCTTCAGGGAAAAATAGAAGAAAACCACTAGTAGGATTTGGTGTAGTGGGCATGAAAACATTTACCATTTTCTTATCCACCCTTTTTCCTACTTCACCCTTAGTTGAACCAGTAACAAAGCCGATTGCCCAAATATCTTTTCTTGGGTACTGAACTAATACAGCTTGACGAAAAGCATCCGATTGCGTCGCCATAACTGTTTCAAGTATCTGTTTAATAGCACTATAAACAGATCGAACAACAGGCATTCTATTTAGAATATTTTCCCAAATACGAATTAATGTTCGTCCAAAAAGTCCAGTCGCAAGCACACCAACAAAGGTTGTAAAAAGAAATACTATAATCAATCCAAGTCCAGGAATTGAAAAGGGTAGATAGTTTGATGGTCTATAATAAAAAGGAACAAGCGGAACAACTAAGTTATCTACAAATGTTATAAAAGCCCAAGCAACGTAAATTGTAAGTATTAGAGGCGTCATAACAAGAATACCTGTTAAAAACCAAGACCTGATTTTAGTCATTTATTAACCTTTCAAAAAAAGTTATTTTATTCTAAATAATAGGTAGAATTAAAATTTATAATTTATACATGAAATCAAATAAAAATAATACTTTTAGTTATATAAATGACAAAAAGACAAAAGAATTAGATAAATTACTTAAAATTATGTCACATCTTAGGGACCCTGATAAAGGATGTCCTTGGGATATTCAGCAAACTTTTGAATCTATAGCTCCATATACTATTGAAGAGGCATACGAAGTAAGTCAATCCATTCAAGATAAGGACTATGATGAATTAATGGATGAATTAGGGGACTTACTACTTCAAGTTGTTTTTCTCTCTCAAATAGCTAAAGAAAAAAAACTATTTAAATTTAATGACGTTGTAAAAAGTATCAACAAGAAATTAATTAGGAGACATCCTCATATTTTTGAAAAAAATACACATATAAAATCACCTAATGATGTCAAAAATCAATGGGATAAAATAAAAGAACAAGAAAATAAAAATAAATCAAAGAACACCAATACTTTAGGAAAAATAACAAAGAATTTACCTTCGATATTAAAATCTCAAAAAATACAGGAGGAAGTGAGTAAAGATGGTTTTGATTTTAAAAATGTAAATGACTGCATCTTAAAATTACAGGAAGAGATTCAAGAATTTAAGGAAGCGCTTAAAACAAATGACAAGCAAAAATGTTTAGATGAAGGAGGAGATATTTTATTCGCATCAATTAATATTTTAAGAAAAACAGGAATTAATTCTCAAGAAGCTCTTGAATATGCAAATAATAAATTTACTAAAAGATATAATTATTCAGAAATATTAGCTCAAAAAGAAAATAAAACTTTTGCAGAAGTCTCACTTGAGAAGAAACATAAGTATTGGTTAAAAAGTAAAAAAATTAAACTTTAGTATTCTTTAAAAGGGTTATAAGGCTTGAGGTATCAAACCTGCCACCATTATTTTCTTGAACTTGAGCATAAAATTGGTCAATTAAAGATGTAATTGGTAATCTTGATTTGTTTTTTCTTGCTTCATCTAAACAAAGCATTAAATCTTTTCGCATCCAATCAACAGCAAATCCAAAAT
>CAZNBI010000210.1:0-2038 GCA_964571065.1 uncultured Rhodobacterales bacterium
AGGATTTTATTTACGTAACTTTGATTAAAAAGTTTGTGGGATTTTCTAGAAAAAATACCATTAATTCTATCTAAATCGTATCGTGCGCTGAAATTATCATCTGCCACAAGAGCTTCACCTTTAACAGGTTCTCCAATTCCAATATGTCCAAAGTAAACATTTCCTTTCATTTAACTATTTTTCCTTGGCAAGCTGAAATAACACACTTTTCCATTGAATTAAGTATAGTTTCATAACCATACCCACCTAAAATATTAATTATTTTTGCAGAATTGCTCATTAATCTTTTCCAGCCATTTGCTTCGCCAATCTCTCTAGCATGCATATTATAGAAGCAAACTCCTTCTAAAATTATTCCACCAGAATTTTCTATTTTTTTTGATATTCCATTTTTATCACATAAAACTTTCACTGCCGAAGGAGTGCATACAAGCAATGAAACTTTTGGATGGATTTTATTTCCATCTAAAAGTTCTGAAAGTATTCTCATTTCATTAAGAGATAATTGAGGTGCTGCAAATACGACAACATCTAAGTGATCATCTTCTGGAAGATAACTCTTATAAAAATTATTTAAGTCGGGGGATGAAATCTCATCCATTTTAAAATTATGATTTTGAGCTAAATAATCTTCAGGTGTAACTTCTGCAATATGAAACATAGGTGTTGAACCAAATGAAGCCATAGCAGCACCAAAATGCTTTAACTCATCTGAAGTTGGCTTAAAATCAATGCCATAAATTATTGGTATATCCCAATAAGAATTCATCTTCTTTCCAATTATTCCTCCAAGTGCACCCCAGTCACTAAAATTAGTAGGTCTTACATTTAAGTTAAAAAATTTATTTGGAATTCGATTTTGTTCTATGTGAAGACCATACATTGGAGTTCTTCCAGTAAGGCTAGCGGCAAGCGCAGATGGGCCGCCTTCAAAGTTAGTTCTGGCGCCAAGAACACTGTTTGCATAAATGCTAGAGCCAGTATCACCAAAGGCTAAATGTTCTCCTTTAACAGGAGGCATAAAGACTTGATAGTTAATGCATGTGTCTGTCATCATTACATTTAGCTGTTTAAAGGCATCAATTGCTCTTTTCTCCATTTCTACAAATTTTTTGTTTTGTTTTATCTTCTTGAAAGATTTAAAATCAGAACCTCTAGGATCAGTTATAGTTGGTACCCAAACTTGTTTTTGTGGATCAGGGTACTGAGCAAGATTTTCTAAATATTCAATCCCAGCTAAACCTAATGCCTCAGTATCAGCCATAATATGGACTTGGTTAATTTCTATAAAACTTTGAGCATCAAAAAATTTTCCTACTTGCATTTGATGTTCTAAAGCTAGTTTTCTTACTTCCCCAAACTGACCAGATTGTATTTCTAATTCTTTATGACTTAATTTCATTAACTTTTATTACTTTGAAAATATCATTTAACACTAATATATTAATATTAGTTTTAATAGCTTTTTAGAATTTAATGAAAAATTTTGAAACACCATTGGCAATTACTATGGGTGATCCATCAGGTATAGGGCCTGAGATTATTTTAAAATCTATTGTTGAGACAAAATTAAATAATTTTCTTGTTTTTGGTGATAGTTTAATTTTTGATAGTTTGATTAAAAGTCTTGGGCTGCCTTTGACAATAAATAAGATTTCTGAATTATCCGAAGCTATTTTTGAAGAAAACTATATTAATTTATTTGAAACAAGTAAGCTAAACTATCTTCCACATTATGGTAAAATTTCTAAAGAGTGTGGCAAGGCTAGCTTTGACGCAATTTTGAAATCTATAGAGCTTGCAAAGCAAGGTAAAGTTTCAGGAATCGTTACAGCTCCAATAAGCAAAAAAGCGCTAAATTTAGCTAATATAAATTATCCTGGACATACAGAGATTCTTGCGTGCCATAGTAATAATAAATCTGTCTCTATGATGCTACTCAATAAACACATTAAAACTGTGTTGGTAACTTTACATTGCTCAATGAAACAAGCCTTAGATAGAATAACTATTCAAAATGAACTTGATGCTATAATTA
>CAZNBI010000211.1:0-2036 GCA_964571065.1 uncultured Rhodobacterales bacterium
AAGTAGTTGTCTACGAGAAAAAAAAGGACTCTAAATTTAAATTAAGAGTGATGTACCTTCAATTAGTTATGATGGCTGGTCGATAATGAAGAGTATTCTTTATATTTTTTTGATGGTTTCATATTTTTCTTTATATAGCTTTGCTCAAGAAAATAATTCTTCTGATGAAGACCCAAACTTTGCCCAATTTCAAAAAGGTGTAGAAGCTGTTAAAAGTAAAGATTATGCATTAGCAGCAGATATTTTTGAAAAATTAGCTGTTTCTGGAGATATGGATGCTCAATTTAATTATGCTATACTAGTAAGAAATGGACTTGGAAGGGCCCAAAATTACAGTGAAGCTTTATATTGGACTTGGCTATCTTACTCTAGTGGTTTAGAAAAAGCAGATAAGGTACTAGAAAAAATTTTGGAATTAGTTCCTGAAGAGAGCCATCAGCAAATTAGAGAAAGAGTATCATTATTTATCTTAGAAAAAATAAATTCTGGTGATAGAGCTTCTCTTTTAAACTTTGGAAAATATTATTTGAAAATCTTGCCTGAAGAGGATTATAATAAATCGTATTTATTTTACTCTATAGCAGCAGCTTTTGGAGAAGAAGGAGCTAAAGACAAAAGAGATGAAATTTTGAATGATGTAGATAATGAAAAAATTGTTGAAATCCAAAGTCAAGCGTCTGAAATGTTTGAAAAACTTAGAAAAGGTGAAAAAATTGAAATGTTGAAAGATTAGGAGAATTACATGAAGGTAAAAGTGCATTGGATTATTGATGGGGTTGCTGAAATTGAAGCAGATACTCCCGAAGACGCAGAAAAAAAAGTAGAAAATGAATTGTCAAAGTTTATGGGAGACAATAAGCATATTTCTGATGAGTTAGGTGCAAGAGCTATTCAAGGCAAAGCTTATTTACCTGGTCCTGATGATAAAGATGAAATAATAGAGAATGAGGACTGATAAATTAAAATCCTTTAAGAAGTTCTCCTATTGTATTTTCTAAGCTAACATTATCTTGTTCGATACGTTCAATTTCGGCTCTTAATTCAGCAATTCTTTCTTTTCTTCTTTCCATAACTTCTTTTATTTCTTCAACAAGTTTTTCTAACTTTTCTCCAAGATCAACTTCTTCTTTCTTTTCTTCTTCTGCCATATTATTGATACCGTGTTAAGATTAAATTCTTGCTTGTCCTGCTAGCCAATCAAGAGTTGAAGCTTTATATTCTTTTATCGGGCTATAATAAAAATTATTAGAAAAACTATCATTTTGATTTTCTTGATAGTCTTCATTATCTGAATTTTGATCAGAATTATTGTTTCCTGGGTTGTTTAATTCTCTATCAATTTTATTTAATACACCTAACTCCATATTTTATAAAACGACATAAGTATAAAATATTTAAATAATATTAATTGGCACAACTATTGCTGATTTAGGTAAAAATTTAACTAACTGAAAAATGCATAAAAATATTTTTTTTCAATTAATTTTAATTCTAGTATTTTTAAAATTTTCATATTCAACTGTATATGGAAATACTCATATAGATTGTGAATACTTAGCTTCTGTTACTGAGGAGAAAAAAGACCTTCCAGCTGGCTTGCTATCAAGTATTTCAAATGTAGAAGCTGGAAGAATAATAGGTAATAATCCAAAAAGGGGGTGGCCGTGGACCGTAAATCATGCGGGTGAAGGCCTTTTCTTTGAGAACAAATCTGAAGCAATCCAATACGTTAAAAGATATTTAAAACTAGGTGATGTAAATATGGATGTTGGTTGTATGCAAATCAGTTTAAAATGGCACTCTGATAATTTTTCAACATTAGAGCAAGCTTTTGACCCTAAAATAAATATTAATTACGCAGCAGATTTTTTGAATGAACTTTTTTCTATTCATAATGATTGGAATTTAGCTATCAAACATTATCACTCTTCTGATCCAAAAAAGAATATAAAATATCATCAGAAAGTTCTTGCAGCTTGGCAAGGCTCAGAATTTTTGGATAAAAAAGAAATGCTTATAAATGCACGTTTATCATT
>CAZNBI010000212.1:0-2033 GCA_964571065.1 uncultured Rhodobacterales bacterium
GGTATTGTTTTATATGATAGGATGATATCTATGAAAAATTTTCATAACCGGCCATTAATTTAATGAAATATAAGACATTTTGTTGCCATAAAATAAAAGTAGTATATTTAAATGTAGTAATTTATGTGAATAATTTTTTTTTACTTAATTCTTTTATAAAAAAGTTATATAATTACAAAAATTTTTAAAATAAAAAATCATTTTGAGGTTCTAATGAAAATTATTTTGTTAAATATATTAATTTCAATTTTTTTCTCATTTAATGCGTTATCCGAAACACTCATTTTAGGCGTTGAACGCGATTGGACTGCTTACAGATCAGATAGTGGCGATAAAAGAACTTGTTTTGTCTCAAGTGAACCTAAATCCTCAAAAGGAGACTATAAAAAAGAAAATAGAGGTGACGTTAGAGTTTATGTAACTCATGGGCCTGCTCAGGATGTTACTAATGAAGTGTCAATCAAGGCAGGTTATGATCATAAAGAGCAATCGATTGTTAAATATACTATTGATGGAAAGAAGTTTTCATTGTTTACGTTAAAAGATCGAGCTTGGGCTGAGACACCAGAATTAGACTCAAAAATTGTTTCTGCAATGAAAGCTGGAAATAAATTACTAGTTTCAGGAACATCTTCAAGGGGCACTGACACTGAAGACACATATTCTCTTTTTGGTTTTACAGCAGCTCTCAAGTTAATTGATAAAGCTTGTGGAAGATAGTAAATACAAAACAAGTATTTCTAGTCTTGAAAATAATCCAAAAACTAATTTATTGGGCTTAACAAAAGCTGAAATAAAATCATTATTAAATGAAATAAATTTACCAAATTTTCGAGCAAGCCAAATTTGGAATTGGATTTATAGGTCAGGTACAGTTGATTTTAAAGAAATGACAAACATTTCAAAAGAATTAAGATCTCTTCTATCAAAAAATTTTGATATTTGGAGGCCAAAAATCTCCTCAACACATCAATCTCAAGATGGCACGATTAAATGGTTGTTAAAACTGGATGATGGAAATGAAGTTGAAACTGTATGGATACCTGATGAAGAAAGAGGCACTCTTTGTATTTCCAGTCAAGTTGGTTGCACGCTAACATGTAAATTTTGTCATACTGGCACTCAAAGATTAGTAAGAAATTTATCTTCTTCAGAAATTGTAGGTCAAGTAATGTTAGCTATGGATCAACTTAAAGACTGGCCATCTGCTTCTGAAAATCGTCTGCTCACTAGTATAGTTTTAATGGGCATGGGTGAACCTTTATTTAATTATGAAAACGTAAAAAAAGCTCTTGAAATTATCATGGATCACTCTGGTATAAGTTTATCTAGAAGGCGAATAACATTATCAACATCTGGAATTGTTCCAGAAATTAAAAAATGTGGTGATGATTTAGGTGTTAATTTAGCAATTTCTTTGCATGCTACAAATGATAATCTCAGAAATGAACTGGTGCCAATTAATAAAAAATATGACATAAAGCAACTTTTAGACGCTGTTAGATCTTATGCAAGAATCTCAAATTCTAGGAGGGTAACTTGGGAATATGTAATGTTAAAAGGTGTAAATGATACTGCTCAAGATGCAAAAAATTTAGTTAAATTAATCAAAGGAATTCCATCAAAAATTAATCTTATTCCATTTAATGAATGGCCATGTTCGCCTTATGAATGCTCAGAAGAAGATAGTATTAATAAATTTGCTAAAATTATAATGAAAGCTGGCTACGCCAGTCCAATTAGGACCCCAAGAGGAAGAGATGTTATGGCAGCTTGTGGTCAGTTAAAATCGCTATCGATAAAACAGAAAAAACTTAATACAAAAACTCTTTGAAAACTTGAAAAATTAAGTAATAATATATAAATATATATTAAATTATTTATTATTTAGGAGTTTTTAAATGCAAGATCCTCGTTTTATGTCATCAACACAGGCACAAGCTGCCAATATTGATGCTGGATTAAGAGCTTACATGTTAGGTGTGTACAACCACATGACAATCGGTATGGCTATTACCGGTTTTTTTGCATAT
>CAZNBI010000213.1:0-2024 GCA_964571065.1 uncultured Rhodobacterales bacterium
ACGCATCGAACATTCCAATCACCCTTATTGCCAGCAAGATATATTTCTCCAGGCTTTCTTAAAGTATCGAGAGGTTTACCAAGAGATAATTCTGAAGCCTCTTGTGAAGCTGCGGGCAGATTTTTAGTTATTATGAATAAAGAAAAAATAATAAAAAACTTTATTCTTTTGATTGAAAGCAGTGACAAAATTTTATCCCTTTCTATTTACGAACTGGAATGTTCTAATTAACATATAACTTGAAAGCTGGAAATTTATTCAAATGCGTGCTTTATTTTCAAATCTTGGAAGCATAGCCGAAAAGTCTTTTCCAGAACCGTTTTCTTGTTCAACAAAAGTTTTATAAATTTTCATTGCTAACTCCCCCATTGGAGTGTCGGCATTTACATCCTCCGCAGCCATTTGAGACAGGGTTAAATCTTTTAGCATAAGATCTGATGAAAATCCGGGAATATAATCATTATCTGATGGGGCCTGCGGGCCGACTCCTGGGGCAGGGCAGTAAGTATTCATTGACCAACTATATCCAGATGAGGTGGAGACCACGTCAAACATGGCTTGCCTGTCCAGCCCCAATTTGTCAGCTAAAGCAAAAGCTTCACAGGTCGCTATCATTGTAGCTCCTAAAATCATATTATTACAAATTTTAGCAGCTTGACCATTTCCAGATACACCACAATGAACAGCTTTTTGTCCCATAACATCAAATAATTCTTTGGCTTTTATGAAACCTTCGTCCGCACCTCCAACCATAAAAGTAAGAGTACCTTCTTTGGCTCCGCCTATTCCTCCTGAAACAGGAGCATCAAGTGAGATAATTTTATAATCATTCGAAATTTTAGCAACAAGTTTAGAAGATGAAACATCGACTGTGGAACAATCTAGAAAAATGGATCCTTCTTTCATATGCTTTATAGTCTGGTCAGCAACAGACTTTAGGACTTTTCCATTTGGTAACATTGTTATAACGACTTCAGCCCTTTCAGCGCAGTCTTTTGCAGTCGGCACTAGTTCTACCATTTCGACTGAAACGTTTTGAGTATCAAAACCAAAGACGGTGTGTCCCGCTTTTGCTAGGTTGTGAGCCATAGGTGCACCCATGTTTCCCAGGCCAATAAATCCAATTCTCATTTATAAGACTCTCCTGATTTAATTAAAATTTTGTATTGGTTTGAAAAATTCATTTATAATTTTCTTGGGAACAGCATTAATTTCAAATTGCCAATTTGGCTTTCGATCTTTATCAATGATTGCTGCGCGGACGCCCTCCTGAAAGCTTCCAAACTCTTGAGCGCGAGATGTAAATCTATACTCTAAATTTAATGCATCCTCTATTGTTGATTTGGGCGAAAGCCTAGATAGCATTTCTATAGTGTAAGTCATCGCTAGCGGGCAATTTTTTTCAATCTTTTGTAAAGCTAATTGTGCGAGTCGATTTTCTGAATTTGAAAGAAAGTTTACGATTTTTGATAGCTTCTTAAATTTGAATGCGTTATCAAAAAATTTTCTATTTTGAGATAAATGACTTTTCCCCGGATTTATTGAATAGTTTTTAATAATTGAAAAATCGCCAGTTTGTTCCAAAAATTCTATAACATTAAACCATTCATCTTTTGGTATATAATAATCAGCAAATCCAGCAAAGACCGCATCTGCAGCATTCATCTGAGTGCCTGTTAGTCCTAAGTAATATCCCAAATTACCTGGAACCTGAGAAAGCAAAAAAGATCCGCCAACATCAGGAATGAGCCCAATACTACATTCTGGCATCGCAATTTTACTTGTATCGCAAACTATCCGATGAGATCCATGGCATGAAATCCCGACGCCACCTCCCATGGTAAAGCCTTGCATGAAAGCTATATAGGGTTTTGGATAATTTGCTATTAAAGCATTTAAACGATACTCATCATCCCAGAATTTCTGACCGTAATTATAATCTTTTTTTTGACCTGCTTCATATAAATCCGATATATCACCTCCAGCGCAAAATGCTCGGTCACCTTGGGCGTCAATAATTATAA
>CAZNBI010000214.1:0-2020 GCA_964571065.1 uncultured Rhodobacterales bacterium
GTGGAGGCCCAAACCTTAGCAAATGTTTACCAAGCAATAGATGTCGATAATGAAATAGTTATTGCTCTTAACAAAATTGATTTACCTTCCTCAGAACCTGAAAGAGTAGCAAATCAAATTGAAGACGTTATCGGCTTAGAGGCTGGAAACGCTCCTCATGTCTCGGCAAAAACTGGTAAAGGTATAGATGAATTATTAGAGAAAGTTGTCTTAGATATACCAGCGCCTAAAGGTGAAATAAATAATGATTTAAAAGCTTTATTAGTTGATAGTTGGTATGACTCTTACTTAGGAGTAATGATACTTGTACGTGTAATAGACGGTAAAATTACTAAGGGCCAGAAAATTAGGTTAATGTCTTCTGGAATATCATATCAAGTTGAAAAAGTTGGTGTATTTACCCCATCAATCAAAAATGTCGATTACCTGGGTCCTGGCGAGATAGGTTTTATTACAGCTAGCATTAAAACAGCATCAGATTGTAAAGTTGGAGATACAATTACTGATGACAGGAAGCCTTGTGAGCAAGCTCTTCCAGGTTTTAAGCCATCAGTCCCAGTTGTTTTTTGTGGTTTGTTTCCAGTTGACTCTTCCGAATTTAATCAACTTAGAGAAAGCTTATTAAAGTTAAGTCTTAATGATAGTTCTTTCTCGTTTGAGGCAGAAACTTCTGCAGCCTTAGGTTTTGGATTTAGGTGTGGGTTTTTGGGTCTTTTACATATGGAGGTTATAAGAGAAAGACTAAATAGAGAATTTAATTTGGAACTTATTGCAACAGCTCCATCAGTTGTATATAGAGTCAATCTCCAAAAAGGTAGTCAAAATGCATTACATAATCCTGCAGATTTGCCAGACCCAACACTAATTGAAAGTATTGAGGAGCCTTGGATTAAAGCTACAATTTTAACACCTGATGAATATACAGGATCTGTACTTTCATTATGCACTGAGAGGAGAGGAATTCAAGTTGAGCTTAAGTATACAGGTACAAGAACAATGATCGTTTATATGCTTCCCTTAAATGAAGTTGTTTTTGATTTTTATGATAGGCTTAAAAGTATTACAAAAGGCTTTGCAAGTTTTGACTATTCTATTGACGAGTATAAAAAGGGAGATCTAGTAAAAGTTTCAATTTTAGTTAATAGTGAACCTGTTGACGCACTCGCTATGATTATTAATAGAGAGCAAGCTGAGTTAAGAGGTAGAGCTATTTGTTTAAGATTAAAAAATTTAATACCTAGACAATTGTTTAAAGTTGCATTGCAAGCAGCAATAGGTGGAAAAGTTATTGCCAGAGAAACGATTAGCCCAATGAGAAAAGATGTTACTGCCAAATGCTATGGAGGTGATGTTTCTAGAAAAAGAAAACTATTAGAAAAACAAAAAGCAGGAAAAAAGAAAATGAGACAATTTGGAAACGTTGATATTCCACAAACTGCTTTTTTTGAGGCATTAAAAATTTCTGATTAATATTTAGTTATAATAATTAGAAAATTTTCTCTCAATATTTCTTCTATATATCCAAAATAAAACTATACTTATTATTATTAGTGTAGGGGTTGATGGCATTAAAAGGAAACTTGAAATTATTGGATGCCAAAGTAATGGATCACATTCTAGTGAAATAAATAAACTACATGGATCAACATATCTAGAAACCACAGCTTCACTTATTTGAAGTGATGTAGGTGATAATGCAAACCAAAATTCTCCTATACTTGAAAATGAAGGTTCTTTCCCGCTAATTAATAAGTGCACGTCATAACTAGTTGAAAAAATTGTTATAACAAAAAAAAGGATTAAAATTATCAATGATAATATTCTTAACATTTCAAAAGTATCTTATCAGAAATTCAGAAAAGAAAAAATTAAAACAAACTGAATTTTAATTTTATTAGTATTTATTTAAGTGTATAATTTTTTTACTGATGGAGGAATGGCCGAGTGGTTTAAGGCGCACGCCTGGAAAGCGTGTTGGGGTTCACGCCCCTCGGGGGTTCGAATCCCCCTTCCTCCGCCA
>CAZNBI010000215.1:0-2009 GCA_964571065.1 uncultured Rhodobacterales bacterium
AATCCAATGGAAGCTCCAGATAAGCCTACTGAGATAACAATTGAATTTAGTAAAGGTGACCCTGTAGCAGTAAATCAGAAAAAATTAGAACCAGCACAAATTTTAAAAAAACTAAATGAATTTGGAGGAAAGAACGGTATTGGAAGAATTGATATTGTTGAAAATAGATTTGTAGGCATGAAATCACGTGGTGTTTATGAAACTCCGGGTGGAACTATTTTATTTTATGCACGCAGAGCAATGGAATCCATTACTCTTGATAGAGAAGAAGCCCACTTAAAAGATGAGATCATGCCTAAGTATGCAAAATTAATTTATAATGGGTTTTGGTTTTCACCTGAACGTGAAATGATGCAAGCTTTAATTGATAAGGCTTCCATGAATGTTAATGGTGTCGTTAGACTCAAACTTTATAAAGGTAATATCATTATAACAGGCAGAAAATCTGAAAATTCCTTATATGATGAATCTTTGGTAACTTTTGAAGACAGCAACAGCAATTATGATCAAACTGATGCAAAAGGATTTATTAAATTAAACGCTCTTCGATTAATAAAAAACAAAAAAATTTAATTTTGTAACTTTGACCTTGCTCTTAGAGCTTGAGTAATTGTTCCATCATCAAGAAAATCTAACTCACCTCCCATTGGCAATCCTTGTGCTAATCTTGATAGTATTATATCTGTACTACTTAGTTGATCAGCTATATAATGCGCTGTAGTTTGCCCATCAACCGTTGCTGAATTAGCTAAAATTACTTCCTTTATTTTTTCACTTTTTGCTCTTTGAAGCAATTGGCCAATTTTTAAATCATCAGGACCTATATTATCTAATGCTGACAAGACTCCACCAAGAACATGATACTTCCCAGAAAAGACACCTGACCTTTCAATAGCCCATAAGTCACCTACATTTTCAACAACACAAATAGTAGATATATCTCTTTTTTCATCTTTACAAATATAACATTCTTCACTTGTATCCATATTTCCACAAATAATACAAAATTTTACACGTTCAGCAACATCCTTTATTTCATCAGAAAGGACTAGCATTTCTTTTTCTTTATTGTTTAGCAAATGCAAAACAATTCTTCTTGCTGATCTCAAACCTAAGCCAGGCAATTTTGAAATCAGCCTGACTAAATGATCAATTTCAGAATTGATCATGTCTTTTTTTGTTTGTTAAGAAGAATATGAAACTCATTTATTTTTATCATTTACTGATTTCAATTCTGCATTTGGAAAGGCCTTTAAAACTTTTTGCATTTCTGGCGTATTTTTTGTATTTTCGATTTCTTCTTGAGCTTTTCTCTCATTTTTGTGATCTAAAGTTTCAGTGCCTTGGTCATCGACTATACTTATAACCCAATCTTCACCAGTCCATTTTTTCAAAAAATCCGATGTATCCTTTGCAATATTATTGCTGGTATTACCACTAATACTAACTTCTAATTTTCCCTTTTCAAAAGAAATTAAATGAACACAAGACAATAATTGCGCATGAAGAAGTAACTCTCCTTTAATTTTAAATATTTCAACAAGGTCCTCAAAAGTGTGGACTTCTGCTAAAGTTGTTTTTTTATCAATAGAATTTATTTCTTGAAGGTTATTAATAATCCCAGATGTGTCTTTTTTATCATCATCATTTTCTTCTAAAGTATCGTTAACTTTATTTTTATTCTCTTCAAGAGAAGCTTGGATTTTCTTCACTAAAGAGGCAGGGTCTGGTAAATTGCAAGAATAAGCTAACCTTATAAGTATCATTGAACCTGCTTCATCTGGATTAGGAGCAGCCCTTATTTCTTCAATTCCTTTTAATAAAATTTGCCATGCTCTTGTCAAACCTTGGAGAGATATTTTAGAAATTTTTAAAATACCAGCTTTTTCACCATCTGGAATTGAATTCATAAAAGTATCTAAATTTTTTTCACCAATGATATTTATGCGGGTAGACAAATGTATTATATCAAGCATATCTCCAATTAGGATTTCACCGTTAGTACCATG
>CAZNBI010000216.1:0-1992 GCA_964571065.1 uncultured Rhodobacterales bacterium
AGAGTTGAGCTTGATCTTGCTGGATTTGAAGATTTAGATATTTTTGCTCATTAAATAACAAATAACTAAAATCAATTTATGAAATATTTAAATAAATTATCAACCCAGATAGGTATTTCATTATTTATTATGGTAGTTTTGAGTTTTTTTTGGTGGCAAACAAAATTCTCGACAAAAAACATTACAATCAATTTAAATGATAACAAAAGCAAAACATCTTTAAACATAGAAGAAGCTAAGTATTCAGGTTTTTCAGAAAATGGGCAGAAATTTTCTATATCTGCAAAGTTAATTACAGAGAATCAATCAAAAATTAATGTTCTAAATTTGAAAAATCCAAACGCTATTTTTGAAACAAAAAAAAGTCTAATAACTATTTCTTCAAATATAGGCGAATTTGATATTAATAATAAAAACTTATTTCTTTCAGAAAATGTATCATTTATAGATGAAAATTTGGACTTTTCACTCTCTTCAAATGAACTTAATGGAAATCTGGAAAAAGGAGAGTTTTATTCAAATAAATCTATTTACTTTAATATAAATTCTGGTTTTTTAAAATCTGAGAATTTCTTTTACAATCAAAAAGAGAAAAAAGTAATATTCTTGGGAAGAACAAAACTTGTTTTTTTTAAATAATTATAATTTAATAAAATTTGTTATGTTTTTGGGAAATTATTATTTAAAAAAATTAATTTTTTTTACTATATTTTCAAGTTTTGTTTTATCCATTGCAACTGCATCTGAATTAGATGCTGAAAGTAAGATTGAAATTAAAGCTTCTGATAAACTCGAATGGGATCAATTAAAAAACAAAATCGTTGCTTATGGCGATTCTGTCGTTAAATCAAGTTTTTTTTCAATAAATGCTAATGAAATTATAGGTTTCTATGAAGGACAAATAGGGCAGGGTAAAATTCAAAGGCTTATAGCAAATGAAAATGCAGTTTTTAAAACATCACAAATAATTATCAATTCAAATTCTATGAACTATGACCTAGTAAAAGAAACTTTACTAGTTAAAGGAGATAATATATCTTTGTTATCTAATTTTGGAACTGCTTATTCTCAAAATAGTCTACTTTATGATAGAATTGAGAAAAAAATTATATTAGATGGAAATGTTTTAATTAAATTGAAAAATCCTGAGACTAGTATAAATGCAAATAAATTAATTATAAAAATTGATGAGAATGAAAAGATAACAAGTGTCAAAGCAATAGAAAAGGTAGAAGTTAAAATAGATAGCTTAGAACAAAATATTTCATCTGATACAGCTGAACTTTTTAACATTGACCAAAAAATAAATTTTGAAGGTAATGTAATAATAAAACAAAATGAGAGTTTCTTAAAGGGGAATAACGCCGTAATTGACTTTATAAAGGGCTTAAGCAGTATGACTTCAAATGAACAAAATTCAGTAACTGGAGTTTTTTATTAGTAAATACTAAATAAAATTATAAATTTAAATGATAGAAATTAAAAATTTTAATAAAACAAAGCTTGTTAAAGATATAAATTGTTTGAAGATAAATAATCTGAGTTCTTTTTATAAAAAAAAGAAAATTCTTAACGATATTAGTATTAATGTAAAGGAAGGCGAGATTGTCGGTCTCTTAGGTCCTAATGGAGCAGGTAAAACAACATGTTTTCAGTGCATCGCTGGACTACAAAATATAAGTCATGGAAATATAAAACTTAATGATTTTAACATAACCAACTTACCTATCTATAAAAGAGCAAAACTTGGATTAAATTACCTCCCACAAGAAACATCAATCTTTCGTGGGTTATCAGTTGAACAAAATATTTTGTCAATAATCCAATTAAACAACTCAAATAATAATAAACAAAATAATGAATTTTTAAATGAATTACTGAATGAATTTTCGTTGGACCATATAAGGAACGCATCTGCTTTAACTTTGTCAGGTGGAGAAAGAAGGAGAGTTGAAATTGCAAGAGCTTTGGCATCTAAACCAAAATTTTTAC